>CAXHCC010000207.1:0-4478 GCA_964014945.1 uncultured bacterium
CACAACGCACATCGTCGGCAGCGTCAGATGTGTATAAGAGACAGTATTTACTTCAACCAATTAATCTTCAAACAACTCGCTTCTTTTTGCTATTAAAGCAGCAGCTTGTTCTTTTGCCACCTTATTCTCAGGTAATATATCTTTATCACCAGATATGTCCGCTTCTTGTACTTCTTTCAATAATTGATCAAATAATTCTTGATTCTTAATACTTGGGTGTGCACAATACGCTTCAGCATATAAAACTTTTGTAGCTAAATAACTAGGTGCACTTTCAACTGCTTTATCAAACATTTCTTTAGATTTTGCTGGATCTTGATCACCAGTAATTGAAGGAACTAAAGCAAAATATCCACCAAAAAAACGATATGCACCGCCATAGTTATAATTTGGGTCTAATTCCAATACCCTATCCCATAACGCTCTAATTTTCCCTTTTACTTTTAACTTTTTCGAAAACGAGGTAAACTTACCATATCTAGCAAGATTAGCTGCGGTCCAATAAAGTGCTTCAATATCAGCAGCCGTTAATACCGCTGCAGCAGCTTCAATATTTTTTGCATCAATTTCTACTGCATAAGCTGCATTTTGCAACAACACTGCTTCGCCAGCTTTATAACCTGCATCAAAATTTGCCAGTTTGTCATCTTTTTCGGTAGCTTGACTCGCTTTGTAATAATATGCTTTTGACAAATACACCGCAGCATCATTATTTCCCTCATTTGCAACTAATTGCGCACATACAGAAATGCAAGAATCAAGCATTTCTGAATTATCACGTTGCTCATAAAGTTTTTCTACATCTGAAATAGTTGTTGCATTACCTACTGTAGCTGTAATACAGAATACTAGGGCTAATAGTAAATTTTTCATTTTATGTGATTTTATAATTTAAATTTAAGGAACACGAATTTAGTATTTTTTTTGGCACTAAGTGGAGCGATTTTTGTGATAATTCTCATAAACACTCAACTTTTATATTCTAAATCAATTAGGTAGTAATTTAATGGGTTCAACAAATAAAACCATATTCGGTAGTATGTTATACCCTTCATTATTTGTATTAATACTATGGGGTATAAAGGGCTATGAAATTGCATTTGATATAAGTCTTGCTGAATTTGGACTTTATCCAAGATCATTAAAAGGAACAATAGGCATTGTTACCGCACCGCTATTACACGGTAGCCTTAAACATCTTTTAGCAAACACATTTCCGTTATTAATTTTAGGAACTCTTTGTTTTTATTTTTACCGTAGCATTGCGTTTCAAATATTCTTTTGGGTATACCTCACTACCAACATTTGGGTTTGGACGGCAGCAAGAGAATCCTACCATATAGGTGCCAGTGGAATTATTTATGGATTTGAATCGTTCCTCTTCTTTAGCGGCATATTCCGAAAAGACACCAAGCTATTAGCAATATCGTTATTGGTGGTATTTTTATATGGTAGTACTGTTTGGGGAGTTTTGCCACTTCAAAAAGGTGTTTCATGGGAATCTCACCTCCTTGGCGCTGTATCAGGTCTTATTATAGCATACTCCTTTCGTAAGGAAGGACCGCAAAGAAAGAAATATGAGTTTGAGGAGGAAGAAGAAGTTGATAAACTTGCCATATTTGAGGAGGCTGTTATCCTTGAAGAAATCGAAAACAATCAAACTTCAACAGCAGAAGACATAGTCATTAACATAGAATACAAACCAACAAACAGGACTAGCGAAAATTAATATTTCTTTAAAGGATTTTTTGATAGCGTTCATTCAAGAACCTATTCTTAGCATGTGTTATGTTATGGGAGAAAACAAACATTAGTTCGTGGGATCCACCGCTCACCTTCCTTGTTTTGTTTACCAATACATCGTATGAGTAGGTTAATTGCAAATGACTTCCCAAATAAAAACCCGCGTGAAGCACGAATGCATCTTTTAATCGGTATGATAAACCTGCAATTGCCCTTTGCATCATATGAACTTTTACAGTGTAATCAAAAACCATAGGACTACTAAATACATAACTGGCAAATATGGAGTTTTCATAAATCAAATCGTCCGACCAAGAATAATTATACCCCACTAACATATTCAAGTGTGGTTTTGATTTGATAACACCCCCATCTTCCAGATCAAACAATTCGGTTTCTTTTTCTAAAAATTGTAAGGCACTAAGCCCAAAACTAAACCTATCGTTGTATAAGAATATACCCACATTAACGTTATTTTCTACTGTAGATTTTGAGCTTACCAAATTTAACAACTCATCATTAGGGTTTTGAACCGTTATTTTGGAAGCATCTATGGTAGAAAAAGAAAATATACCAGAACCTCCAAGTGATAGCTCAACATCAGGAAAAATTAAGTGAAAAGCAGCACTACCACCAACTATCGTGCTTTTAAAAGGACCTATTTCATCCTGAATCACATGTGCACCCAATCCAAATAAGTCTTTATAAAATCGAGTATGAAAAGATGCTGTTGAGGTGAAAGGCGCACTTTCAAACCCCTGCCACTGCATACGAGAGTTCATTCGAAAATCAATTTTTTGCTTAGTACCCGCAACTGCAGGATTAATTAAAAAGTAATTGCTTTTATATTGAGAGTACTGCGGTGTTTGCTGCGCTTTAACTTTAAATGCCAGCACCATAAAACAAAGTATTATGTATTTGCCAATACGCATCATAAACTATTCATCCCCCAGCTTTCTAATAATTGTAACTGTACCTTTAAGTAGCTCTTCGCCTATTCCTAAATCCAGAATATAGAAATACACTCCAGCAGGTAAATTATTTCCAAAAAACTTTCCATCCCAACTACTATCATACCCTTGCTTTTCATACACTAACTTTCCCCACCTGTTATAAACTAACAAGTTGTTGTTCGGGTAATCCGTAATATTCTCAATTACCCACTTATCATTTACACCATTTTCATCGGGAGTAAACGTGTTGTAAATCTTAATAACAATATTCTGAATAACAATAATTTGAATGCTATTACTTGAAGTGCAACCTAAAATATCTGTACCAGCAACAGTATACATGATATCGGTCAGCGGATTTACGCTAGGAGTTGGACTGTTAGGATTATCAATTTGATAATTTGGGGACCATGAATAACTTACGGCCCCCGCGGCAAATAAGGATGCGGTATCACCTTCATCGATGGTTGTATCTTGACTTACAGTTAACACAGGAAGCGGATTAACGGTAATTGTTACTACATCACTATTTGTAGCTAGTGCACCATCAGTAACCACCAACGTATACGTTGTTGTTACAGAAGGAGCCGCTTTTGGGTTGGCATCTGTGGTACTGTTTAATCCAGCAGCGGGTGTCCATAAATACGAATAATTTGGTGTACCACCGGAGGCGGTAGGGCTAGCACCTAGCGTCGCAGAATCTCCTTGACAAACAGCTTGCCCTACCCCTGCATTAACTATTAATTGTGCATAAGAACTTTCAAAGTATAAAAAACATACTAAAATTGACACTATTTTAGTTGCTGTTAATTGAAAGTTAACCATTTGTAAAACAAAGTATTATTGGTGCAAAAGTAATAACTAACCAATTATTTATAAAAGTAATCTGACACAAAAATACATATATAAAGAACAGATAATTTCACTAATTTTATCGCCTAAAGCACATCGTAGTAATTATGATTAAACCTAACGGTATTAGTAAACACAGTTTGCATACATTTATTGTTAACGATAAGTTAATTATTACATTGTCTTAATATTGCATGATTAAACTTATCAATTTACTTTCTATTGTTTGTGCGCTATGTTTTGGGATGCTCACAACCTCCAATGCACAAGTATTGGATGAAGAACTGTTAAAGAAGGCGAACAAACTATTTTCCGACGGACAGTTTCAGGAAGCATACCCTCTATTTTCCCAACTATTAATACAAAGTGCTGAAGACCCCGTAATTAATTACAAGTTTGGCTTTTGCGTGCTTTTTGCTGCGGAAGACAAGGAGCCAGCAATTATTTACCTTGAGTTTGCTGCTAAACACCCTGATAAGGTACCCGATGAAGTTTACTACGTTTTGGGAAGGGCCTATATGCTTAATTACCGTTTTACAGAGGCCATTGCCATGTTTAACCAGTACAAAAAGGTAGGCTCCTCTAAAAAGATTAAACAGTTTGATATTTACCGAAAAATTCAAATGTGTCACAACGGTGAGCAATTAACACGAAATATTCGTGATTGGGAGGTAATTAGTAAAAAACCAATGCTTTATTCAAACTTTTATAAAGCCTACCGTATTCCTCCTGATGCTGGTAGAATTATAGTAAAGCCGAAAGATGAAAAATTCAATACTAGAATGGATAATTCCAATGTAGATCATGGAACGGCACATATTCTAAGCGGAAGAACAGCAACTTATTTTGCAAGCTATGGTGATAATGGAGATAAAGGAAAAGATATCTGTCTCTTATACACATCTGACGCTGCCGACGATGTGCGTTGTG
>CAXHCC010000208.1:0-4451 GCA_964014945.1 uncultured bacterium
GCTCGGAGATGTGTATAAGAGACAGTATATATGTAGTAGTAAAATAGATTATTACAAAATAGCAACAACCAAGCTTGAATACAATTAAAAGAATGTGCCCCTTCTGTACTTGCAAAGACAACATTGTAAAGTATATTTAACGGAATTAAAGTGATCAATAAGATTATTCCAACAGAATAAATCAGCGTAATAATTTTTCTTATAATAGGAGACATTATTGTGAATTGAATAATCTTTACCCTCTAAAATTACAACAATTATGAAAATCGTATTTGCATCGGCTAACCCTAATAAAATCAATGAAATTAACAAATTAACACCAGACAGTATAACCATTTTATCTTTAACAGATATAGGCTGTTCAAAAGATATTCCTGAAACCCAGCCAACAATTGAGGGAAATGCCTCCCAAAAGGCATCTTTCATTTACAAAGAATATGGAGTAAACTGTTTCGCCGATGACACAGGATTAATGATTGATGCATTAGCGGGAAAACCAGGTGTTTTATCCGCAAGATATGCTGGTGAATTAAAAGACGATCAAAAAAATATAAATAAAGTGCTAGAAGAACTTAAAGGAGAAAAAAACAGGAATGCCAGTTTTAAAACTGTAATCTCACTAATAATTAACGGTAAAGAGCACCTTTTTACAGGAATTGTGGAGGGGGTAATATTAGAAAGAATAAAAGGTAATAACGGATTTGGCTACGACCCAATATTTGCTCCAAATATTTTAAGTGGAGGTATTAAAAATACGAACAAACTATCATTTGCTGAAATACCGTTAGAAGAAAAAAATAAAATTAGCCACAGGGCAATAGCTTATGACAAATTAATTAACCACTTGCTATAAGTAATATTACAAAACAACCACTTTTCAAAATTATTTACGGTGCTAATCTTCTCCGTTCATACAACTTTTTAATAACAAAAACGGTTGCTACAAAAAATGGAACGCCTGGAATTCGAATACGAACCAACGTACCAAAATTGGATGTTGCAATTCCTACCGAGAAAGAAAAAAATATGGCAAACAAAAAAGAGAACAAAAGAAGGGGGTTATTTCGTAAGTACACGAAAAACCCAAAAAACTTCAACTTTAACAATAGTAATAACGTAAGGCCTAGCATATAAGCATTTTCCAATCCGGACAACAACATCAAAGGGTTATTAGCTTCTTGTATCATTGGACGAAATAATGTAGCAAATATTGCCAAATGCGCTTTTGATAATACCCCTTGAGCACTTGGATCAAAACTACCAATATCAAAACTATTTCCTTGATAATAGCCTTGTTTTTGATCTAAATTGGAGACTAATGCCTTATCAAATACCTTGTCAGGTGAATAATCGCCCAGCAGGTCCCCAAATTGTGACAACAGTGTAAAACCGAGGAATACAGCCAAGGAATATAAAACGGGAGCCATTATTGTTCGTAGCGTACTATTGCTAATTTTATGTAATTGTTCACCAACAATCCAAATTATAGATCCTGGTAACAATGCAAACAATATATAAGGTTTAATAGACCAAAGTAAAAACATGGAAAGTGAAATAAATAAGAAATTTGAAATTGAATACTTATTCTGAACTACCATCGAGTAAAGGTGAGCAGTGTATAAGCCAACGCAGGCTAAAGAAACGGTATCTTTTAAAATACCTGACCCCCAAAAAACTACTGATGGCACAAAAAGAAGAGCAATGGCTAACTCTTTCTCCATATCACGAAATAAATAATTAAAAAGCAAAAATAAACGCCAGATTCCTGCATAAGTAATAACAACCAACAACAAGGATAAGCCAAAATAACTGTTAAAAGATAACAGGCACAACGGAGCGGTCAAACGTACAATAAAAAAGGAATGTGGATCATCCATATACATTGGATAACCTGTTTCCGTTGTAAATGCACCTTGAATGGTCCAAGAAGTATCTCCATAAAAAATTATATCATAAACAGCCGAAGGGTTTATCCACAGTAAGTTAGATACGCATTTAGCAGAATAAAAATAGTTAATCGTGTCTCCACCACCATAAATAAATTGATATATCACTCCTACCGCAATCGCTGCAAACATTTTTGCTAGGAGCCCCTTGGTATACCACTTATAGGGTGAATAGGTCACCTCTCGCTTACGCTGATTTGCCTTTGCCCATCGGTAAATTAGCAGAAAATAGATTGGACCTACAATTAAATCTACAAATGAAAATACAAACATACTTGCATTTATTTTCGTTATTATTTAGGTGGATTGTAAAATTACCATAATATCTGTATAGATATATATTCCATCGCATAACAACAACAATTAAACCAAAAACAATAAATTAAGGTGACAACATTATTTAGGTAAGTATATTCTCAAAAATCAGGCAATATTAAATTTAGAATGTTAAACTTGTAAGTGATTTATGCAGGTACTCTATATTTCTTACGATGGAATGACAGATAATTTGGGACAGTCTCAAGTTATTCCATATCTAATTGGTCTTTCTAAATCCGGATATGAAATAACCCTAGTTAGTTGCGAAAAAAAAGAACTTTATAAATCAAAACAACCCATTATAGAAAGTGTATTAAATAACAATAATATTAACTGGCAACCGGTCTTATACTCTACGTTACCATCTGTACTTTCCAAACTAAAAAACTTAAGGCTAATAAAACATCAAATAAAAAAACTACCTAATACTCAAACAATTGAAATTGTTCACTGCCGAAGTTATATGGCAGCCTTAATTGGCCTATTTGTTAAAAAAAACTATGGTGCAAAGTTTATTTTTGACATGAGAGGCTTTTGGGCCGATGAACGTATCGATGGAGGCATTTGGAATAAGAACAACAAACTCCATCGGAAAATGTATAGTTTTTTCAAAAAAAAGGAACTAGAGTTTATTCAACAAGCGGATTATACCATATCCTTAACAGAATCGGCAAAAAAAGAAATTAATTCATGGGAAAGGTTTAAGGGTAAGTTATTGCCCATTGAGGTAATACCATGCTGTGTTGATTTAGAATTGTTTAACCCTAAATTAATAGAAAAAGAAGACACAACAATCTTAAAGTCGCGTTTGGGTGTGGACGATTCAAACTTTGTTATATGCTATCTAGGATCTATTGGCACCTGGTATATGTTAGATGAAATGCTAGATTTCTTTATCATACTAAAAGCCAAAAAGAAAAATGCGAAATTCCTGTTTATAACTCCAGACCATAAACAAGGAATAATTAATAAAGCTAAAGAAAAAAGGATTTCTTTACACGATATTATAATACAATCTGCAACAAGAAATGATGTTCCGAAGTTATTATCCTTAGCCGACCTAGCAATTTATTTTATCAAGCCAGTATACTCGAAAAAAGCTTCGTCTCCTACCAAAATGGGCGAATTAATGGCCATGGGAATTCCAATCATTACAAATACAGGAATCGGTGATAGTGATAGCATCCTTAATGATACAAAATCAGGAGTATTAGTTAATAAGTTTGATATGCCTGGCTATCAAAAAGCTGTTAAGGAATTGGATGTGCTATTAAAATTGGACAAAATGGCTATTAGAAAAGCAGCAGAAAAATACTATTCGTTGACAAACGGTATTCAGTTGTACCTATCAACTTATAAGAAGCTTAGAAAGAAGAAAATAACATAAATGAAAACCATTGTAGTTACAGGAGGAGCAGGTTATATTGGATCTCACACAATTGTTGAAATATTGGAACGAACCAAATTCAGAGTTGTATCAATTGATAACTTTTCTAACTCATCCAAGAAGACCTTTGAAAGAATAAAAGTGATTACCGGCACAACTGTACTAAACTATTCTGTTGATCTATGTAATACAAGAGAGCTCAAAAAAGTATTCGAAAAAGAGAATTCCGTCATTGGCATTATTCACTTTGCCGCGTACAAATCGGTTCCAGAGTCGGTTAGCAATCCAGGCAAGTATTATAGCAACAACATAAATTCCTTATTGAATATATTAAACGTATGTACCACTTATAATATTCCAAATTTTATATTCTCTTCTTCTTGCTCTGTTTATGGGAACAGTGATCAACTGCCGATAAACGAGCGTACACCATGGGGTAAAGCTGAATCGCCTTACGCATATACCAAACAAATTGGTGAAACGATTCTAAAAGATTTCCTAAACGTAAATAAGCTATTAAAAGGATTTGCCCTTAGATATTTTAACCCTGTAGGTGCACATATTTCAGGAAGTATGGGAGAAGACCCCATTAACCCTCCAACTAATTTGGTTCCTATAATTACGCGTTCTGCTCTTTCGGAAAGTGATCAGTTTGCGGTACACGGAGACACTTATGATACAAGAGATGGCTCGTGCATTAGGGATTATATCCATGTTACCGATGTAGCAGTTGCACATATAAAAGCTATTGAAGCACTTACGAAGATGGAAGAAGTTGAAAAAAATGAACAGGTGATAAT
>CAXHCC010000209.1:0-4397 GCA_964014945.1 uncultured bacterium
GGATGTAGATTTAGTTGTACTTCCAGAAACAGGCTTGTCTACGGTATATGACCACGGAATTTCTACCCCTGTGGCTAAATTGTCAATTACAAAATAACCCACCTTAGGTGAAAATCGCATCAAGATAGTTTTGCCAATATCTCCATTACTGTTGTCGGTTTTAAATTTTGAATTAGTACTACTCATACTAAACCGACTATCACCACCAATTAAAAATTTTCCCTGTTCGGTTTGACTTTTAGCATTTATGGCTATACCTAAAATGAGAATAAGTATGCCTGTAATATTCTTTACACTTGTATTCATGGTTATTCGCCTTCTAGTTTTGGACCGCCTCCTTCTCGCATAATTTTAAAGATATTTGGAGCAGAAGTACCTTTCTCCATTTCTTCATTATAAAATGCACCAAACGATCGGGTGTCTTTACTAATACCTGTTTCCACAAAAGATAACTTTTCTCTGTGGTAAGCTTCTTCCACACTAAGACCTGGTAAGTCTTGCATAATACTTTTAATGGCAGCAACGGCTTTTAGAGGTCGGTGTGCTAATTTTTGAGCCATATCCATTACCTCTTCCATAAAATTATCTGCAGGAATAGCTTTGGTTATTAGTCCCAATTGCTCTGCTCTTTGCGCAGAATTTACTTCTCCATTTAATAATAGTTCTTTAGCTTTAGCAGTACCCAATAATTTGGCAATGCGTATGGTTCCTCCAGCACCAGGGATAATGCCAGCCAATACCTCAATAAGCCCAAGGCTATAATCACCTTCTTTCATAAATCGATAATCACACGATAAGGCTAATTCATATCCGCCACCCATACAAGTACCGTTAATGGCAGCAATTACAGGCTTAGGCATTCTTTCTATGTGGGCAAACACATTGTGTATGCGGTTTAGTTCAGGCAAAGCTGCAGCAGGGGTTGCTTTCAAAATATTATTCAAAAAACGATTCAACCAAGGACGTGTTTCTGCTTTTTTATAAAGTTTAATGATTTTGCTGCTTGCATTTACTAGCAATTTAACATTGGGCTTTTTTCCGCCTTTTCGTTTACCGCTGTTGCTAGCTTTTGAGTCCTTGCTTTTCTTTTTTTGCTCAATAGAGTCTCCTAAATCATCCGGACTAAAGTGCGTAATAAATTTACCTTCAACATCTCCAGTTATTACAATACACCGAACGTTTGCATCATGTTCCCACTTTTTAAAAAGCGTTTCTAGCTCTTTTACCATTGTGCCTGTCATATAATTAACCGGAGGGTTGCACAAACGAACTATGCCAATATTGTTTTTTATTTCTGCTTTAACTTGATCCATGTATTAAAAGTAATTAGGTGTGGCAATTCGAAAAATTGTCATAAATGACACCAAAGCTAACTCATTTTTTTGGTTAGGGTTTGATAATAGAAGAGCTAGTGCAAAAATGGTAACATGGGAGAATGTATTATAACATGCAAATAATTATGACGCACAGGTGTAATATTGTCAATTAGGCTGTTGTTTTTGGGTGGACTTTACTGACGAATTCTTGAATCCTTTGATAGCAGATTTGAAGAAATTATTAGAATTGATTGGTCGATTGATGGATAGTAAGGGAGCTACCGAAGGTAGAACGGGGATAATGTTCTAACCTTTCGCCTTTAGCAAGGAGTATGATAAGCCTCGTTCTCCGTGCTAACGTATCGCCTAAAAAGCGTAGAATCCGTTTGGTTGATTAGGTCTAGTGTTTTTAGACATTGTTGTAAAACGTTTTTTAGTCTATTGAGTAATTCTTAACAAAAGAGTTGTCAAGCTTTATTATATCTGGTTTCCCGTTTTCTTTAGAAGACCATCCATCCTTCAGTTCGAATTTTATTACTCTAGAAATATCACTTGGTCTGAACACAGAATAATCTTCCATTTTAAATTTGCCAAGTTCTGAAAAGTCAAGCCAAACATCTCGAGTCACTATTCCGTCAAATTTTAAGAAACAACCTTCTCCAGAGGCGATTTGAAATGTCAAATTAAGACTGAAGTTCAATCATCATCTATTTTAGATGTAGAGATGGAATAGCTAAAATCCATGTCATTAACTGTAATAGGTCTACTCTTTTTTTTAGGTAATGCCATCTATGATTTTTTATATTTTACAATGTAGCGCTAAACGCGGTCCGTTTAGCGAGCACGAAATTCAAGAAAATAGCTAAATAATTTCCGCATTTAATAAAAGAGAAAAAGAAAGCAGGAACTATTTGGGAAGTAAGAAGAGAAAACTTCGCAGCACCAGCATATTCTTAAATTAGTGAGGTCCGAGCAAACGACCAAATTGCGCTTTAGCAAAGTTTTAGTTCCAGTTTTGCTCAAAGCTGCCTAAAGCTGATAAGCGAAGGGGCTGAATTACTATTTTAATTACATCACGATGTTTCTTAGTTGAAATGTGTCCAACATTGATTTGTTTTTATGTAATAATTATAAGTATTGTTTTAGATATTCAGTTTTCGATCGGAAGGGTCTGATAAGGTAACCTAATATAAACTGCCTAAAATAAGTGTGTTTTAATTCAATATTTAATCAGGATCAACTATTATATCTCCTTTTCCAATTATTACTTTCCAACCGCCAGGTTCAATTGGAATTTCAATAGAATTTAAACCACTATTATTTCTTACTGCATCTATTTTTTTTGAATTTTTTATCCATTTATTTTCAGAGTATGGTCTGATGAAGTAATATGAGTCTAAACAGTAATAAAAATTGAGACTCAAAATAATGATAGAGAGTAATACTGCTACTTTCTTATAATGCTTAAAGATTAATGAAATTACCCAAATCCAGAAAATATAACCGCTAATTGACGGTAAGAAAGCATATCTAAAATTTAACCACCAAAATGGATTCCAACCAAGGTCGTTATGCGTTAATACGAGCCCCAATATGTTTCCTGTACTTCCTCTTGCCATAACGGTCATTGGTGGTAATAGCCACAAACAACAAAAAAAAACAAATAGGATGATTGTATATTCCCTTAACGAAACAGATTTGAAAATAAAAAAACCAGCTATTGCTGTTAAAGCGATTGAAGGAATAAACCAATATTCCTCAAATAATGTATACGGCAAGATGTATAGCCACGAAAATGATATAGATTCGGCAAGAGTAGATTTTATAAATACTTGTGCCAAAGATAAAATTGGGATATCAAAAGAAGTTTGAGTTGTTTTGTTTAGGAAATTAATAATTGACATTATCAGAATAATAATTATTAGATATGATTCTTGAAAAATGAGTCGTTTGGTTCTTTTATTAATAACATGAAATAACAATCGAATTAAAAACAATGGCAATAGTGTAATTGCTGCTCCTTCTGAAAATACAGCTAAACTGGCTAAAGTGAGATCGAGGGTGTTGAATTTATAATTAACAGAACGAAGAGCTAATAGGCCAAGATATAGGTACAATACCCAATGAATATTTGCAATATTTCCATATGCTTCAGTGGTACCAGGAGCAAGAGCTATAAGCAATAGCATTACTCCACGAAAATGTACGTTTGGTACAACCCATTCGTAATCTTTTTTTAAAAGAACAGATATAACATAATAAGTTATTACTAAACAGAAAATAACTATAATATGAGGAATATAAATGGTGGGAAATAATGAGGCGAAATATGAAATTATTCTAGGAACAGTGTGAAAATAGCCAGCATATGGAAAAAAAATGGATTTTACGCCATGTTCAATAGCATCATGCAAAAATATTTCTCCGTCCTCAGCCCATAATGTTGCGTGTATCAACCTGTAGTACCAACGAGAAACAAGAATGAGCGAGAGAGTAAATAGGTAAAATTTATTTGAATTCGCCTCAATAAAGTTGTTTCTCATGTTAAGATCAAAATTAACAAATATATAAAGATTTGCAATCAGCAGTTAGTCATTCACTACGTATAAATCATGTAGGTCATTAATCAATATGTGCAAATACTAAAATAACTACAGCCACATACTCGGATAATTCGAAATGGACGAATCTAGAAATTTTGTTTCGCTTTATGGATATTATTTTAGTTGTTACTCGGTATATTTGACTTTAGTTAAATATATTAATAGTGATTGATAACAAGAATAGGATTATAATTTATGACAGAATGGGAATTTATGAGGGAAATCTCAGATAGTTACTGGAAAGATGGGATTATTTGATGTTCCTACCAAACTCGAATAGGGAATCAAATCACATTCTCGTTGTTCATTTTATTTTTTATTTGATCACTTACTAGAATACATTACAAAACCTAATAATACAAAAAAACCTCACCCGCTTTCACGAATGAGGTTTTATGTTTTTGTGGTACCTCCAGGAATCGAACCAGGGACACAAGGATTTTCAGTCCTTTGCTCTACCAACTGAGCTAAGGTACCA
>CAXHCC010000210.1:0-4385 GCA_964014945.1 uncultured bacterium
ACAAATTGTTAATGTGTAATTTGATCGCTTCTTATAAAATCTTTGTCGGAATTTGGACTTCTGTACCACTTATCTCTTGCATTTTTCTGATTCCGTACATTTAAAAACTTTCCATACCGCCATTTACCCTTGCTAAATCCAAATCCGTCATAAGTAAAATCGGTGCAATAATATTGATATTGACCAACCAACTGCTCCTCGCGTGGAGATAAATGATCAAATACAATTGAGTCCTTTTTCGAGTCAAATTTAAGCGACATTGCGCAATTAGCATCAAACTCAAAAATTACCCTGCGCTTTGATCCGGATCTGGGCATAGTAAATATATTGGCTCCAAATCGTGGTAGCCCCCGGCTATCAAATACTAAAACATCAATTATCTTTTTTGTGCTATACTTATTGTTTCCGTCCCATGCTAATAGCGTATAATAAACCTTTGATTTTGACTTTTTTACAATAATATCATAATACAACATTCCGTACCATTTAGTAGGAACACCAACATAATGTGGTGCATTTGTAACATTTGCAGAAACATCATTTAAAGGAAATACTCTATAACGGAAGGCCTTGTTTTTCTGGAATACTCCTGACTTCTTTTTAATGTTTTCCTTGGAGTGAACAAAGCCAAAATATTTATGCGTACCATCTTTCAAAGGAATATTCCATGTTATAAGCTTAAACCTTCCGTCTGGAGACTCTTTAATGCCCGCATCCTTAATATTCCTAAATGCGTATTCATAAGAACCTTTCTGATCTAGAACGTATCTAAAGTAACTGACAACAACTTTATTATTTGCTAACATTTCTTCATCATTATTTGCCTTATACACAGCAGTAAATAATGTTTGCAGGCTATCTGAGTAGGTAGCAAACGAGGTGTTTACAGAGTCACCTTGTCCAACTAAAATGGATGCTTTAAGAATTGTAAAACAAAACAGATATTTCCTCATAGTTCAAATGTAGCAAATTTTGTACCCAACAATACCTTACACCCCCTACGTTGAATAATACCAGATGATAAACAGTTTTTACTAGTTTTGCTTAACTAAACCTTGGTCTATAATAATGATACTTAACGACAGGATTAAAGCATTTATTTCATTAGGAAAATTTTTAATGCAGTTTGGCGAATCAAGTGATAAAGCTGACCATCCTATTAATCAACTATACTACGACTCATTCGCGCAACTTATCAAAACAGCCCATCATTCAAACGGATGGTTTACTGAAGACAATGTTAGGAATGCTATCAATCAAATAGCGTTATCGTTGAATGAAAGCGAACTACTTGAGTGGGTTGCAATTTATATTAACAAATTATCAGAGCCCAGTTCACCCAAAACCGTTGGAATTGTGATGGCTGGGAACATACCATTAGTGGGTTTTAATGATTTTTTATGCGTATTACTTTCAGGCAACAAAGCTCTCATTAAAACATCTTCAAATGATCATGTATTGCTTCCTGCAATTGCTGAGGTTTTGTCAAGCATTGAACCAAGGTTTAACGATCAGATTGAATTTGCAGAAAATAAGCTCCCTCCTGTGGATGCACTAATTGCAACAGGAAGTGATAACACTGCACGTCATTTCGAATACTATTTTAAAAAACACCCGAAAATCATTAGACATAATAGAAATTCTGTTGGCGTTTTAACAGGTATGGAAAAGGAGGAAGAGCTAGCGGAGCTTGGAAAAGATATATTTCAATACTTTGGGTTAGGATGTAGAAACATTTCAAAACTTTACGTTCCTTCAAACTATAACTTCAACTCCTTCTTTACATCCATATATAAATACAAAGATGTAATAAACAACAATAAATACGGCAACAATTATGAATATAACAGAACCGTTTTTCTTATGAGCAAGGAAAACAAAATGCTTGATAACAACTTCTTAATCCTTAAAGAGGATAGCAACATTAATTCACCTATTGGTGTGCTTTTTTTTGAATATTACGAGGATATAAATATGGTTAATGAGCAGTTATCAAGGCAGAAACAACTGATTCAATGTGTTGTTTCGTCAAGCGAAAAAATTCAAGATGCACTTCCTTTTGGTCAAGCACAATGCCCTTCCTTAAATGATTATGCAGATGGCATTGACACTATTCTGTTTTTAACTTCACTCTAAATCAGTACGAATAGACCTTTCTATTCTTTGGCCTATTTGTTACACGCTTCTTCTTCATTTTGCGCTCCAATCTACGAGATTTACGCGCTAGTTTTTTTTCTGATTTAATATTCTGACGATTAAGTCTTTGAGAGGGACTAATTTTTAGCTCAAGAAAAGGGTTACGACCTTCTGTGGAAACTCGGCAAGATGAACAAGTAAGAACAGTTACCAAAATTAGCAACTTAACTCTAGTCTCTATTAACATGAATTCACTCTTTAGGACACTTCTAAGAATTCAAAAGCGTTGAACAAGAGGCTTAATGCATAACTTTGTATCGTCTGCGTCTGTCTCTTTTCCTCTTAATCTTATAAACTCGCCCACGTTTTGCTAATTTATTAACTTTCGCTTTTTTAGGCTGCCCCCCTTTCGCAACGTTATGTTTGCCGGATAAAGTAAAGTAGTAATGCCCTGCACCGTTAACACGGCACGAGTTTAACGATGTTAACGCTAATACACTCAAAAAACATATAATTAATACTTTTCTCATAGCCACGATGAACAAATATAACAAGAACCTTAAAAAGAATCTTTAGTTTTGCCATGATTCGTAATAATTTTTTTTCATGCTTACTCGTTTCATAGTAATAAGCTGCGTTGTATTATTCATAGATTGGTACTTTTTTCAAGCTGTTCTTACCCTGCTAAAGGGTGTTAGTCCAAGCACAAAGCAAATTGTATCATGGCTTTACTGGTCCTCCAGTGTAGCTACACTTCTTTATTTTACAATACCATACCTTGTACCTAGCTTTCATTGGCCCAAATTCATTCATATATACTTTATCGGTTTTGTTGGAATGTTGTTTTTTTCCAAGCTATTTGGGTCTATTTTTATTTTATTGGATGATGTAATTCGCCTATTTAATTGGGGAATTGCCTTATTTAAACAGAATGTAAACGGCGAAAACATCGAAAGCGGCATGAGTCGCTTGCAATTTCTAAATAACATAGCCATTGGCGTTACGGCCATTCCATTTGCCACTTTTGTTTATGGTATGCTTAAAACAGCTTTCCAGTACAAAATTCATAATGTGAAAATAAATTTACCTAAACTTCCAAACGCCTTTCATGGTTTAAGAATTGTTCAGGTATCAGATATTCATGCAGGAAGTTTTGTTTCTACAAAACCCTTAGAAAAAGCGGTAGAATTAATTAATCAACAAAATCCAGATTTAGTTTTCTTTACAGGTGATTTAGTTAATGACAAAGCTTCAGAGATGAATCCGCATATAAACACCTTATCCAAAATTAAAGCAAAGGAAGGAGTTTATAGCATTTTAGGAAATCATGATTATGGCGATTATTACAATTGGAAGAGCCAAAAAGAAAAATCGGAAAACCTTGAGCAACTCAAAGCAATTCATGCTCAAATGGGATGGAGATTATTGCTTAATGAGCATATTTCCATAACAAGAAACAACACCAAAATTGGGATAATTGGAGTGGAAAACTGGGGCAACAATCTTCATTTCACAAAATACGGTAAACTGCAAGATGCCCACAAAGGCACCGAAGAATATGCTGTAAAACTTCTATTATCACATGATCCATCTCATTGGAATGGAGAAGTAACAAACAGTTATAAAGATATAGATGTAACGTTTAGCGGCCATACCCACGGTTTCCAGTTTGGAATTGAGATTCCTGGAATTAAATGGAGCCCAGTCCAATATTTATACAAACAATGGGCTGGCCTTTACAAAAATCAGCACCAATACATTTATGTAAACCGAGGTTTGGGGTTCTTAGGTTATCCGGGAAGAGTGGGCATAAAACCAGAAATCACCGTGATTGAACTTATGAATTCTTAGTATACAGGTAGATTTGGCCTGTTGCGTCGCATACCTTTACGTATTAGGAACTTGGACTAGCTACTCACCTTGTTTTCTGGAAATAACATACGTAATTTTGCACTCAACAATTGAAGCATGACAAAAAAAACAAAGGTGACAATAGTGGGCCCCGCATTTCCGTTAAGGGGAGGCATTGCTAACTTTAACGAAGCCCTTTGTAGATCCTTACAAGAAAATGGATACGAAACAAACATTGTTTCCTTTTCTTATCAGTATCCAAAACTTTTGTTTCCAGGAAAATCGCAATTTGATAAGGGCAACCCTCCTAAAGGGCTCAAAATTGATACGATGATCAATTCAATAAATCCTATTACTGTCTCTTATACACATCTCCGAGCCCACGAGACCCGGAATAA
>CAXHCC010000211.1:0-4367 GCA_964014945.1 uncultured bacterium
GCTATTTCTTCCCAAAACTTTTCTGGGTTTGCTACACTACGAGCGTGCAGTTCTTGATATTCTTTAAATGTAGAAATTGTTTTCATGAATAAATAGTTTGCTAGTTCTAAATCAAGCCTAAATGTACGATTTCTAATTAAAATTAGTAGTTATAGCGCGTTCACATTTTCGCTAATTTATGTGCTCTTTACTTTTTTCGGTCTTAGGTGGGGCTTGACTTTTTTTACTTCGTTTAACTAATTCTTGATATTTTGGTTTGCAAAAAAGGCACTCAAATTTTTCACCCTTTTCAAATGTGATTAAAAACCCGAAAGAATGGTGTAGGTAATTTTTCTTTGAAGTAAATAGGGGCGAACTCAATCCCCATTTAGCGGAGCTTTGAATGTAAAACCCTAAATTTTTGTTTAGCCAATATCTTGCTCCAACTCCAGTGTTTAAGGTAAATGTAACGGGTTGATCACTAGCACCGTTATACGTAAACCCCAGACCAAAGCATGGGTATGGCTGAATTGGTCCCATAATAAAATGATAAGAGGGGTCATATTTCCAATTAAAATCTGCGGAAATAAATATTGCAGATCCCTGTAATGGTGTTTTATTAATTAATTTTCCGCTTTTGAATTTAGTGTAGCTTATTTGAGCATACCAATCCAAGGCTTTTTCTTTGGGTCGCTCAATGGTAAGCTGAGTAGGGTAAAACAAATAGTTCCACGATTCTGAAAAGTTAAAAAGACGGCTAAACGGATAACCATCGTCCTCTACAAAATTCCAACCCAATCCAAATCGCCAAATATTTGGTATGTCATCTTCCGCTAAGAAATATTGCTTGTTGGTTAAGGGTAAGCCATTAGCGTAAATTACCCCATTAATAACAATAAGTACTGTAGCAAATACTATTCTTAATTGGCGCATTTAATTGTGGTGGAGAAATGAACACATTTTAAATAATATCCAACACTTTTTCTGGAGGTCGACCAATAACTGCTTTCTTTCCATTAACTACAATAGGACGTTCAATTAATTTAGGGTTTTCGGCAAGTGCACTAATCCACTCCTTTTCGGTTAGACTTTTACCTTTATAATTTTCCTTATATATGGCCTCGCCTTTTCGTATTAAATCCTCCGCTTTAATATTCAGAAGTTGAAGTAAATCGCTAATTTCTTCTTCTGTAGGAGGGTTAGTTAAGTACTCTATTACCTCTACATCCAATCCTTTTTCGTTAATAATTGCAAATGTTTCTCTGCTTTTACGACATCTGTTGTTGTGGTATATTTTTAACATGGTAATATTTATTAATTTGATTTTGAAGTTCCATATTCCATTAAAAATGCTTTTATGAAGTCGTCAATTTCACCATCCATTACTGCTTGAACATTGGTTGACTCATGATTTGTTCGAATATCTTTAACCAGCTTGTAGGGCTGAAAAACGTAGTTGCGAATTTGTGATCCCCACTCAATTTTCTTTTTATCTCCTTCAATTTTTTCAATTTCCTCTCGTTGCTTTCGTAGTTCTATTTCGTACAGTTGAGACTTTAGAAGCTTAATTGCATTGTCCTTGTTCTGTAGTTGTGAACGAGATTCTTGGTTTTTTATTATAATTCCAGAAGGTTTATGATGTAATCTTACCGCAGTTTCTACCTTATTAACATTTTGACCGCCTGCTCCACCTGAACGAAATGTATCCCACTCAATATCTGCAGGGTTAATTTCAATTTCTATACTATCATCTATTAATGGGTATACATAAACAGAAGCAAATGATGTGTGTCTTTTGGCATTGGCGTCAAAAGGAGAAATACGCACCAATCTATGAACCCCATTTTCACCTTTTAAATAACCAAACGCAAAGTCTCCCAATATTTCAAGGGTTATTGATTTTATTCCTGCAGTGTCTCCATCCGTTCTGTCGGTTTCAACAATTTTATAATCCATTTTATTGGCCCACATAGTGTACATGCGCATCAACATTGAAGCCCAGTCACAACTTTCTGTTCCTCCAGCACCTGAGTTTATTTGAATTACACAGCTTAGCGCATCTTCTTTACCACTTAACATGTTTTTAAACTCTAAGTCTTCAAGCAATTTTAGAGCTTCGTTGTATTGTTTGTCAACTTCTTCTTCTGTTGCTTCGCCTTCCTTTTGAAATTCAAACAATACATTTAAATCTCCAGCACTGCTGTCAACAATATTGTAGAGTTTAACCCAATCTTTTTTGATTTTGGTTTGTTTTAGCAGGGATTCTGCTTTTTTGGGGTCATCCCAAAAATTAGGAGCTAGTGATGCCTCCTCCTCTTCTTCAATTTCTTTTAGTTTCCTGTCAACGTCAAAGATGCCTCCTCAACGCAGACGTGCGTTCTAAAATCTCTTTAAGTTGATCGGCATTAATCATGCTGCGAAGTTAATAATTATCAAAGAATAGCTAGCAAATATCCATGAATTTGTTTCCATGTAAAATGGTATTATTTGATTTGGTTGAGCTCGTCCATTACTAATTGTTGTTCAAAGCCCTTAGATTGTAAATATCGCGCAATTTTAACCCTTAAATCATGATTAATTTTATTATTGGACAGGTTAATTTGTTTGTTGAGAAGCTGTTGTACCGTGTTTATGTACTCAGCCTCATCAATTTCTTTCATGGCCTCTGCAATGCAGTTCTCAGAAATTCGCCTTTTTCTTAACTCCGACTTAATTTTAATTCTACCCCAGTGTTTAATTCTAAATTTTCCACTCACAAATAATTTAGCAAAACGCGCTTCATTAATATAATTACCATCAATGAGTGCATCAATAACCTTATCTGTTTCGGAAGAGGGTAAAGAAAAACTCAGCAGTTTTTTTCGCACATCTTGCTCGCAACGTTCCTGGTAAGCGCAGAAACGCTCCATTTTTGTTAAAATTTCCTTGGTGTTTAAGATTTTATGAATATTGCTGCGCGCCTCCATTGGCTAATAATTTCTCTTGTCGGCTCCCCAAAGTAATTTGTTGCGAATAGTAGTAAAGAAATTCTGATTTTCCAATTTGATAACATTTAGCTCAAAATCTGCTTTCTCCACGGTAATTTCCTCTGACGCATTTATAGTTTCAACATTTGAATCTAAAGAAGCCAAATACTCTCTGCCACGACTTTCTACTTTAAGGGTTATTTTATTATCATCAGAAATAACAAGGGGCCGAACGTTTAGGTTATGCGGCGCAATTGGAGTAATAACAAAATTTTTAGATCCAGGCATTACCAAGGGGCCTCCACAACTTAATGAATATGCAGTTGATCCTGTAGGTGTGGCAATTATTAAACCGTCGGCAAAGTAAGTGTTTAAGTATTCTTCATTTATATACGTTTGTACAGAAATTATGGAAAGATCATTTTTTTTGAAAATGGTAAATTCATTTAACCCATAGTTTATTTCATTAAATAGGTTCTTGGGTTCACCAACTTTTATTAGCGCACGTTTTTCTACCTTGAATTTATTTTGCAGCAAATTTGAAAGAGCAATGTTTATTTCCGCTTGCGCAACATTCGCTAAAAACCCTAACCTGCCAGTGTTGATACCTAATATCGGGATTCCTGAATCTCTTACCAATTTTAGTGTTGCTAGAAAGGTGCCATCTCCACCAACACTTAACATGTAGGTGGCATCACATTTCACCAAATCTTCGTTAGATGAGTAGATGTTAATTTTGTTTGTAATATTTACCTCTCCTTTTATGTATTCATGAAAAGAGTCATGTATAACTAGTTCTATTTCATAGTTACCCAATTCATCAAATAATAATTGTAAAAAACTAAAGGTGGTATTTTCGGTAGAACGACCGTATATAGCGATTTTCATAATATAAACACACCTTACTTACATATTAATGTAATTCATAAACGCGTCGTATTTGTTTTTAATATCTTCTTTATAGTCAGCTTGATTATAAGTGGAAACCACCGAATAGTTGTATCGTTCAAACGTTTGTAAAATTCTAGACAAGTCCTCGGTATTCAGCTTAATGGTAACAAGTATTTTTCTGTTGTCTACAGAAGAGCTAACATGGCAACTTAGCACTTTACCATCGTTACTTTCAATAATCTGTGCTATTTCGGATAATGCATAATCCATTTTGTTCATTTCCAATACAACGATACCTCCTGGTTCCCTAGCTGCAGACAGCCATGACATTCTTTTCATGACAGACCCTAGTGTAATAGCACCCAAATATTTCAATTCTTGTGTAAGCACAGGTAACACGGATACATCATGATTGGCGAACATTTTTATAACTTCATACAAATGTTGTTTGTCAAGAATAAAAGGTTTAACCATTTTCTGCGTCAATGTTTGCAATTTCTTTTGGGTGTCATCAAATTCCAACAACTCATT
>CAXHCC010000212.1:0-4344 GCA_964014945.1 uncultured bacterium
AATTATTAGAATCTGTATCTGAATTTGACGATAATTTGATGGAGAAATTTTTTGATGCTCCAGAAACTATTACAGAAGCAGAAGTATTAGCAGCATTGCGTAAAGCTTGTTTAGCTAATAAAGTAATTCCAATGGTTTGTGGTTCTGCCTTTAAAAACAAAGGGGTGCAAACCATGTTGGATTTGGTAATGGAGTTAATGCCATCGCCATTGGATCAAGAAAGTATTAAGGGTACTAACCCGAATACAGATGAGCCAGTAGAGCGTAAACCATCTTCTGATGAGCCGTTTGCTGCTTTAGCGTTTAAAATTGCTACAGATCCATTTGTTGGTCGTTTAGCATTTTTCCGTTCGTACTCTGGTAAGTTAGATGCTGGTTCTTATGTGTTTAACACACGTACAGGTAAAAAAGAGCGTATTTCTCGTATTTTCCAAATGCACGCGAACAAACAAAATTCAATTGATACAATTGAAGCTGGTGATATAGGTGCTGCCGTTGGTTTTAAAGATATCAGAACTGGTGATACATTATGTGATGAGAAAAATCCTATTGTATTAGAAGCAATGGATTTCCCTGATCCAGTAATTGGTGTTGCTATTGAGCCAAAAACACAATCTGATTTGGATAAATTAGGTGTAGGGCTTGGTAAATTGGCAGAAGAAGATCCAACATTTGTGGTTCACACAGATGAAGATAGCGGCCAAACTATTATTAGCGGTATGGGTGAGCTTCACTTGGATATTATCATTGACCGATTAAAAAGAGAGTTTAAAGTTGAGGTAAATCAAGGTGAGCCTCAAGTATCTTATAAAGAAACTATTTCTGGTAGCTTTGAGCACCGTGAAGTATATAAGAAGCAATCAGGTGGTAGAGGTAAATTTGCGGATATCAAGTTTGAAGCTTCTCCAGTGGATGAAGATTGGGATGTTTCTAAAAACCCATTACAGTTCGTAAGTGAAATTACAGGTGGTAACATTCCTAAAGAATTTATCCCTTCTGTTGAAAAAGGTTTCCAACAAGCGATGGAAAATGGTGTGTTAGCTGGTTACCCAATGGATTCAATGAAAATTAGATTAATCGATGGTTCATACCACAATGTGGATTCTGACCAACTATCATTTGAGATAGCTGCTCGTTTAGCTTTTAAAGAAGCCATTCCACAATGTAACCCAGTGTTGTTGGAGCCAATCATGAAAGTGGAAGTTGTTACTCCTGAGCAAAATATGGGTGATGTTGTAGGTGACTTGAACAAGCGTCGTGGTCAAATAGAAGGTATGGATGCTAAAGGAAACTCTCAGGTTGTTAAGGCTAAAGTGCCATTATCGGAGATGTTTGGATATGTAACGCAGTTGCGTACTATTACTTCTGGTCGTGCTACAAGTACTATGGAGTTCTCTCATTATGATGAGACACCAAAAAACATTACTGATGAGGTAATTGCAAAAGCAAAAGGTAAAGCTGTAGAGGAAGCATAAAATTTAGAAACGTTCTTTATATATAAGTTATGAGTCAAAAAATTAGAATCAAATTAAAATCATACGATTTCAACTTAGTTGATAAATCGGCTGAAAAAATTGTGAAAACAGTTAAAATGAGTGGAGCAGTTGTTAGTGGACCAATTCCTTTGCCTACTAACAAAAAAATCTACACCGTTTTAAGTTCTCCGCACGTTAACAAAAAGTCACGTGAGCAGTTTCAGTTGTGTACGTACAAAAGATTATTGGATATCTATAATTCATCTTCGAAAACAGTAGATTCTCTGATGAAATTAGAGTTGCCTAGCGGCGTTGAAGTTGAAATTAAAGCATCGTAAGAAAAGTAAATAATAAACAATAATATAATGTCTGGATTAATAGGTAAAAAAGTAGGAATGACCAGCGTTTTTAGTGCCGAGGGTAAGAACTTACCATGCACAGTTTTAGAAGCGGGTCCTTGCGTTGTTACGCAAGTAAAAACCTTGGAGAAAGACGGGTACGCTGCAGTGCAGCTTGGTTTTGATGAAAAGAAGGAGAAACACACTTCTTCTGCAATGAAAGGCCATTTTGCTAAGGCGTCTACCACTCCTAAACGAAAACTAGTAGAATTTGATGGATACGAAGAAGAGAAGAACTTAGGAGATGTTGTTTCTGCTGAGCTTTTTGAAGAAGGTGATTTTGTGGACGTAACGGGTACTTCAAAAGGTAAAGGTTTTCAAGGTGTTGTAAAACGTCATGGTTTTGGTGGTGTAGGACACGCAAACAAATCACATGGTCAACATAACAGAGAAAGAGCGCCAGGATCATTAGGTGCTGCATCTTGGCCTTCACGTGTATTTAAGGGTATGCGTATGGGTGGCCGTATGGGTGGCGATAGAGTTAAAACAAACAACCTAGAGGTTATAAAAGTTATTGCTGACAAAAACCTTATCGTTGTAAAAGGTTCTGTTGCAGGAGCTAAGGGTTCATATGTAATAATTGAGAAATAAGATGGAATTAGCAGTAGTAAACATAAGCGGAAAAGCCACTTCTAAGAAAGTGAAGCTAAGCGATGATATTTTTGGTGTAGAGCCAAGTGATCACGCTATATATCTTGATGTGAAACAATACTTGGCTAATCAACGTCAAGGAACACATAAATCAAAAGAAAGAGGTGAAATTCGAGGATCAACTAAGAAGTTGAAGAAACAAAAAGGTACTGGTGGTGCGCGTGCAGGTAGTAAAAAATCTGGTGTTATGCGTGGTGGTGGTAGAATTTTTGGTCCACGTCCAAGAAACTATTCTTTCAAGTTGAATAAAAAGCAAAAGCGTTTAGCGCGTACGTCGGCTTTATCATACAAAGCAAAAGAAAGTAATATTACGGTATTAGAGGATTTTTCTTTTGACGAGCCAAAGACAAAACAGTACGTTGATTTGATTAGTAATCTTAAGCTAGACGACAAAAAAACCCTACTGGTGTTGGGTGAATCAAATAAAAACGTATATTTGTCGTCCCGAAATTTGAGCGGTGCAAATGTTGTAACTGTCTCAGATTTAAAGACTTATGATATATTGAATGCGAACAATTTGCTATTAGTAGAGAGTTCGGTGAAGGAAATAGAAAAAATATTAGGTAATTAATTTGGAGATGAGCGTAATAAAGAAGCCAATAATAACGGAAAAAATGACTGACCAAGCGGAAGAACACAACCGCTATGGGTTTGTTGTTGACAAGTCGGCTAACAAGGTGCAAATAAGAGAAGCCGTTGAAAAGCTGTATAGTGTTAGTGTTGAGTCAGTTCGTACTCAAAACTACATTGGTAAAATTAAAACTCGTAACACCACGCAAGGTTTAGCGATTGGTAGAGCAAATCAGCATAAAAAGGCAATTGTTACCCTTAAAGAAGGGGATGTTATTGACTTTTACGCTAGCGTATAAAAATTAAAGAAATGGGATTAAAGAAATTCAGACCGTTAACGCCTGGCCAACGTCATAAGTTGGTGAGTGATTACAGTGAAATCACGACTAACAAACCTGAAAAGAGTTTATTAGCTCCAAACAGAAAATCTGGTGGGCGTGATAATACTGGTAAAATGACTATGCGTTATATCGGTGGTGGTCATAAGAAGCAGTATAGAATAATCGACTTTAAAAGAGATAAGGACGGTGTACCAGCTACGGTAAAGTCAATTGAGTACGATCCAAATCGTTCAGCTCGTATTGCTTTATTAAACTATGCTGATGGTGAGAAAAGATATATCGTTGCTCCTAATGGTTTAAAAGTAGGACAAACGGTACAGTCAGGAAAAGAAGCTACTCCAGATGTAGGTAATGCTTTGTTGTTATCTGATATACCATTGGGTACAACTATACATAATATAGAGTTACGTCCAGGACAAGGTGCAGTAATGGCGCGTAGTGCTGGAGCATCTGCATTGTTAAATGCACGTGATGGTAAGTTTGCAATTATTAAAATGCCTTCTGGCGAAACAAGAATGATCCTTACAACTTGTAAAGCGGTTGTAGGAACGGTTTCAAATCCAGATCATAACCTAGAAGTAAGTGGTAAAGCTGGCCGTGCTCGTTGGCAAGGTCGTCGCCCACGTGTTCGTCCGGTTGTTATGAATCCTGTTGATCATCCAATGGGTGGTGGTGAAGGTAGAGCATCAGGTGGTCACCCACGTTCACGTAAAGGATTACCTGCTAAAGGCTTTAAAACTAGATATAAGAAAAAAGCGAGTAATAAGTATATAATTACTGCAAGAAAGAAAAAATAATAATAAAGTTTAATGGTTCTGGTTGCTACCAGAATTTCACAACGAAAAAAATAGAAAATGGCAAGATCTGTCTCTTATACACATCTCCGAGCCCACGAGACCCGGAATAATC
>CAXHCC010000213.1:0-4343 GCA_964014945.1 uncultured bacterium
CTTAAATAGCTTTTTAATTGAAAGAGGTTCTTTGGCTTCCAATGCGTATTCAATCGCTTTTCAAACTGAGCTAGCATTGGCAATAAAACTCGGTTATAGTTTATGTTAGATCCAATGGTGATATTTAATTCTAATTCTGTAACATTTGGATATAGCAAACTTGCTTTTTCCAACACCGCAACGGGCATATAATCCTCTGGATAATTCCTTAAATCACTCTCTTTAATCTTGAACCATCCATGATGTTGTAATGGGTCAAATTTTAATATTAACTGCATAGAGTCAATTTCGAATTGATGCATTTTTTTACTGCCCACCCACTCATCCTTAACAATCAAAAGCCCATCAAAATCGCTGTACTTTATGACTTCACCAGTGGCAACACTACCATGTATAAGAACTGCATAAAATAGCTCAGAATACCTACTATTAATTAATTCGTATAACGAATCGGTTAGTTCTGACTTTATTTGATGCCTTTTAATAATCAAACTACGATATAAGATTTTTAAATTTAAGCGTTTATAGGTTTGGCAGGAATGCCTACCAATGTCACATTTCCATCAGGAAAGCTTTTGTTTACAACAGCATTAGCTCCAATAAAAACATTATCCCCTAGCACAATATCACCATATAATTTAGCGCCGGGAGCAATGTAAGCATCGTCACCAATAATAGGAGATTTAAGCTCATTAGGCTTACTCCCAATATTTACACAAACATGGATTGTACAATTTGCACCAATTGTTGTGTTACCATTAATTACAATTGTACCGTAATGCTTAATACATAATCCAGGACCAAAACAATTTAATGGAATGGAAAACCCTAAAGAAATGCTCTTTCTTGCCAATTGATATCTCCAATACTTATAAATTAATTTCCCAAATACATCTTTTCTACAGTTCTTATAATACTCACATTTCCTTAACAAGATTTGAAACCTCCATATATCATCAGAAAATAACTTAGGAGACTTATAGTTCTTTTTTAGTCGAACCCGATCGGCCTCTAAGAAATCCTGAAGGTCTTTTTTTGAATTGATCCTATTCATTACCAGTTAATAGATACTTTTCGTCCTTTCACCTGCAAAATACCAACCACCATAAACAAGCCCATTGGCACAATTACACTAATAAAGGAGGAAATAAAAATGTAATACAAATTGTCAAAACTAAAATAACTTTTACTATAGAGTTGCAACAAAAACAACAATACTACCGATACACCTACCCAAATAAACTTATTAATATTTGAAGGTAACTTAATCAAATTTGACTTTCGGTAAGGAAAAAATGAAATTACGAAGTTTAAGAAATGGCTTGCAACAAAAGCATATGCGGCTCCAATTAAACCAAACAAATAAATAAACGCTGCCAACAATAGTGTATTGGCGAGAAGTTTTCCTAATGAGATATAAAACATCAAATCTTTCCTCCCTTTGGCAAACAAATAGGTATAATAGGTTAAACTAAAAATCTGAAAATAAAAAGAACAAAACAACAAATAAATTAATGGCTTGGTAACCAAATACTCTTCCTTACCAAAAAGTAATATCAATCCATCAATATTTACCATTATTGGAAGAATGAGTATTGTGTATAATATCACATTAAAGATTAGCAGTTTTCCCCCAAGCGTTCTCATTTTTTCTAAATCATCATTGTTAATCGCTTCTATTAAATGAACTCTACTAACCTTATTAATAAGATTGGTAGAAAAACCATTCGCTATTTGAGGAAGTTTCATTGAAAAAAAGAATAAACCCACCGCCTTTACGCTTACCATTTCGGTTATCAAGTACCTAGACAAAAAATTTCCTGTTTGCGTCATAAAAACTCCCAATAATATAACCGAACTAAAAGCAAAGGCTTTTCCTAAATTTGCAATATCCCATTCTGCTTGGTAAAGCTCTTTTAATCCTATTAAATTTAATCCAACAAACCAACTTAAAAAAGTAGTAAAAATCCTAATCTTTAGCCATAACATAATGGTGATATCGAACTCTAAGAAATATAACGAAATAATAATTAACCCCCATGCCTGTTGATTAAAGAATGATAAGAAATTACTTAGCTGTATCTTTTTAACCGAAACGAAATACCTTATTATATCTTTAATTCCGATTTCTGCGACGATGATAAGAAAAACTAATGTTAACTCCGCATCCAAGTTTGAAGCTCCAATTAAAGGAGCAATTACATACTCCAAATTTAAACTCAATAACACCGCAACCAAAACAATAATAAATAACAAAAATGGTAAGTGTACCGACTTATACATTGATAATTGGTAATTCCTCTCTTTCCCTGGAAGCTCTTTTCTTAAAAAAGCATACAGCTCCGCTGACCCAACAATACTTCCATAAACTACCAACATGTTAAGCATTCCATAAATGCCATACTCTGAAATTTCAAAAGATTTAACAATAATCGGAAATACCATAAGTTTGTTAACCCATGTAAAAAGGTTATAAACAGTTGTATTTAGGAGTTGTTTCTTTAGAAGACTCATTTAGAGGGATGGAAACCTTTTCTCAAATTCATCCGAAATAGCATTTATGTTCTTTTTCTCGAGCACCCATGTAACCATTTCAGTTGGCGGATATATAAACCCTTCGAAAGTCACATCATCCAGAGCTTGTAAAAACTTAAGAACATTTTCCTTATTAGGGACGTACTTTTTAATATCAAGTAATAGATATGGTAGTTGCGTTAAATCAGTTAAGCAAGTGGCAATCTCAGGTACGGCATAAAATGTATTACCAAATACGATTGTAGGCTTACCTGCTAAAATTGCCTCAAACCCTAATGTTGAATTTATTACTACCACACCTGACAAGTTTGGATTATCCAATACTTCATAACTATCAAAATTCAAATCCAGTAATTTTACATTTTCAATTGCTTCTATCGCTTCGTAAAATTTAGGGTCACGACGTCCTTTCATACCGGGATGCTCCTTAACAACCAATTTTGTATTAGCTGGTAATGATTGCGCTATGTATTTAACAAGAGTTAACTGATCTCTAAAAAATGGGGCTAATAAGTCAAGCGTTACTTCTGGTTCATAATGAAGCGGAAATAAAAAAAACTTGCTATTCGGCAATTCGCTAACACCAAACTTCAGATAGTTGTAATTAAACTCGGATAAAAGTTTTTTCTTTAACACAGCAGGGTCAAACATTACTTTAACAAATGAAATCAACCTTTTTTTGTTAATTCTTCTCGGAGGATCAGCGAACCAAACAGGTCGTGCTTTTTTGTCATTCGCTTCTCTAACCCTATCCTCTTGAAATTTGAGATGTTCTTTATCTATACCGGATTCTAAGTAAATTTGAAATTTGTCATATAAATCCTGATACTTATCGTAGATCGCATCTTTACCATTAGCATCAGTTAAGGCAGACCTACCAAAAGCTCTTATGCTATGTGCATAAATAACTTGAATGTTTCGATGTTTAGCTACTTGAACTAAAGACAACGTAACAATCATGGCTGCAAATGGCATAATAACCATATCACACTTATTTTTTTGCAAGTAATTCTCCCAAAAAAACAAGTTATCTTCTGGCTTCTGTGATTTTATTTTTACCCTATGCCCAAGTAAAGAAAACAAATTCAATGTAGGTATTCCATATTGTTCTTCTAATCTTGGTACATCATCCAATTTCGCAATACCCTTTATTTCATTTGGGTTAATGTATTCAAACTGAAAGTATTCTGGGAATGAACTGTTGGATTGATACTCGTTATATTTAGCTTCATCAAGAACAATAAAGCGAACTGTTTCATAATAACCCCTAGCATGTAATTCCTTTAAAAATTCAAAATACAACGGAATCGTTGATAATGGAAAGGCAAGAATATTTTTATACTTCATAACTTATAGTGTTATTTAAATAATAAAGATAGCGCTGAATCAAATGTTTTATTTGACACACCCATATGTATCGGTAAGAAATAGGTACTCCGATACGAAAAGTCTGTCATGTCTAAGCTAAAATTAAAGTTTCTACTATTTAAATCTATACCCTTGCTCCGCAATTCAGCAACCTGATTTTCAGTTGCATTTACAGGAATAATCGTAGGCACTTTTGAAATTGAGGGTTTATCAATTGAACCTTCAATTGGTAATTGACTTTTATACTTCAACACCTCTTTATACCTTTCATGTATCTTTTCAAGAACTATTAAATATTGTTGCTCTAAATCTGTAAAGTAACCAATTTGATTATTAGCTGGTAAGGTAATTAGCGGTTCTAATTGATTATATAACTGAAACAGCCACGTCTCAGATTGCCCACCAACAAAATACTGTTCCTTATATTTCCAAAACTGCTC
>CAXHCC010000214.1:0-4339 GCA_964014945.1 uncultured bacterium
TTTATTCTAACATCAATGATTAAGGGTCCACTACATCCCCAGTGTTTGTTTTTTATAAAACTGTTAATGCCATGAATATCTGAAGCAGGATTACTCCTAGTAAAGGTTACCCACAAAAAGTTATTTAGGTTGGCAGCTATAAAGGCACTATCATCACAGATAAGCAATAAGGGGAACCCTTCAAATGCTTCTTTTCCAACTTGATTAAGTTGTGCTATTTCATTGGCGGCACTTTCTTCATTACTGTATTTACCTGCTTCTATTGCAAGTATTCCTGGTAAAACTACCGCAGGCTTTTTAAATCCGTTGGGTAAGTTTAATGTAGCGTTTATGTTTGTTGCTAAATTTCTTTTTTTGTTACCTGCTGCTGCAATAACTACTTTACTACCACTATTTAATCCTGTACCTGTATAGTCTAAGGTATCAATAGTAGTGTTGGTATAAAAATGCAAATCTCTTTCCCATTCAACGCGCTCTAATACATGCGCAAAATAATCCTCACAGTTTTGCGTGCTTAAGTTGGGCTTGTCTTCTCCGGCAACAATAAATAAATACTTGGCTAAACTCAATTGTCCCGATCCTAAAATATGATTGGCTATGGTAAGTATTTCTTGTGGTTTACGTTCTTTATTATAAGGTGTATAGCGTTCGCTTCCAACCGCTAATAAAAGAGGGTGTACTCCAGCAGCATCTACTGCATGCAAATCAATTAAACCGGGTAATTCTTTTGGTAAGGCATCACCCGTTAGTTCATGAATTAAAGCACCAAAGCTTGTGTCTTCTTGAGGTGGTCGTCCAACCACCGTAAATGGCCAAATAGCATTTGTTTTGTGATACACTTTATGCACACGCATAACCGGAAAATTGTGCGCTAAACTATAATAACCTAAATGGTCACCAAAAGGCCCTTCAGGTTTTGTTTCGTTAGGATATACTTCTCCTGTAATTACAAAATCGGCATCGGCAGCAATGGCGTAACTATCTTTATACGTATACCTTATTCTGTTATTGCCTAAGGCACCTGCAAATGTTAATTCACTCATGCCTTCTGGCAACGGCATTACCGCACCCAATGTTAAGGCAGGTGGTCCGCCTACAAATATGCTCACCTTTAAAGGTTGGTTTTTTGCATTTGCTTTTGATTGATGTACACCTATTCCTCTATGAATTTGATAATGCAATCCTACCTCTTTGTCTTGCACGTATTCGTTGCCATTTAACTGTATTCTATACATACCTAAATTGGCATTCATTACACCGCCATTGTCAGGGTCTTCTGAATACACTTGAGGAAGCGTTATGAACGCGCCACCATCATTGGGCCAACACTTTATTAAAGGTAGCTTAGTAATGCTTGTTTCATTTTGTAAAACAGGAATATTACTACTTACTTTTTTAGGCAGTGCTGATAAACCTGTTAAACCCACACTAATATTTTTGAGGGGATTTTTTATGGCAGAAAGTGGGTTGTTTTTGAGTTTGATGAGCGTTTTTACATTTTCAAGGCTATCTCTAAAAATAAACTTACTCCTTTCTAAACTGCCATATAAGTTGGAAACAGCTTGAAACTTACAACCTTTTATATTCTCAAATAAAATTGCTGGACCATTGTTTTCATACACGCGCAGTTGTATAGCTGCCATTTCTAAATCAGCACTTACTTCCTCTTTAACACGTATTAGGTGTCCGTGTTTTTCTAAATCAGTAATACAGTCTTGTGTGTTTTTATACCCCATGGTTAGTTAAAATTGCTGGGTGTATAATAAAGGGTGCTGTTTTATGCAGCCTCAAACATGTCTTGAATGGCACCAAAGTAAAAAGCATCCCAGCCATCGGAAATACTCTTAGAAAATTTTTCAGGTAAATCTTCATGTATCAATTTTACGGTGGTGGTACTTCCATTTCCTTTTAAGGTAATAGTAACTTTAGAAGGTTCTTTCCAATTGTCATACGTCCATTGCTGAACTAACTTTTTATTTTTTACTACTTCCAAATTTACACCAAATATTTGACCACTCCACAATGCAAATTCTTTTCCTACGCAGTCGTTCATGGTAGCTTCGTCTTCGCTCCAAATCTGAATAACATCGGGATTTACAAGGGATTCAAACACCTCTGCTGGAGTGGCATTTATTTCATAAGTTTTTTTAAGATCTGTTAAAACAGTTGGCGGAGGAGTGTGATCAAAATTCATGTATGTAAAGTTAAGCATTAACAAAAATTATTTTCATAGAGTTTTAAAAACCTATTAACAATTTTTGTTGCGCTATTAACAATACAAATTTTATACGAGCGTTCGTTGACTCACAGCTTCGTATAAAATTATGCCACTTGCAACGGAAACATTTAATGAACTAATTTTTCCTTTAATGGGAATTTTGGCTTTGTACTTTGCTTTTTGTAATAAGTCATTGCCAATACCATTTTCTTCCGATCCCATGATGATGGCAGTGGGTAAGGTGTAATCAATTTCGTAATAAAAGTCGTTTGCTTTTTCAGTACAAGCGATAATTTGCACACCTTCTTTACTTAAGTAATCTATTGTTTTTGTTAAGCTATTTTCCTTACAAACTTTTAGCTTGGTAAGTGCACCTGCCGATGTTTTTAATGCATCGGCATTTATTTGCGCAGCACCCGTTGAAGGTATTATAATTGCATCAACATCTGCGCACTCAGCGGTACGTGCAATGGCACCAAAGTTTCTTACATCTGTTATTCTATCTAATATTAATAACAGCGGCATTTTATTTTCTTCTACAATTTGTGAAAGTACATCCTTAATCGAATAATAACTGATAATTGAAATATAACCTACAACTCCTTGGTGCGTTTTACTGCAAAGTCGGTTTAGTTTTTCTAAGGGCACGTATTGAAAAGGAATGTTGTGTTGTTTAACCAAACCCATAAACTGGTTATACAAATCACCTTTCAAGTTTTTTTGAACAAATAGTTTATCAATTTCTTTACCTGCACTAATGGCTTCCATTACGGGCCGTAATCCAAATACTAAACTGTCCTGTTCTTGTTTTTGTTTTTTTGTTTGCATTTTAAAATAGAATCAGCTACTCGTTATTAAAGTAAATACCTCCTTGTCTCCAGTTTTCTACTCCCATCAACCAATAAGTTTTATAACCTGATGATCGTTCAAGAATGTAATCGTTATCACTAAACGGATTGTTAACTTTTAAAAAGGTAAATATCAAGGGGTTTAAATTATTTCCATCGGTATAGGTCCATCTTTCATAGTCGCTGTCTCTGTTAATGGATTCAGGTGAGCCAAACATTAAATAAATCATACCTCTGTCACTTCTCCATCCTTCAATATGCGAACTAAAATGGGAGTTGGCATTTTGTATGCGGGTATAAAATTTACGAATCACATCCCTCGATTTTTCTTTATTACCTGTTGCGTTCATCCAAAACGTTTCAATATTTTTTCTGATTTCCTCACTTTGTTCCAATAACGCAAACTCTTCGCTAGTTGTAATAAAGCGCATAGGTGGAAGCATGTCTGCGGCTGTTTTTATTCGTGGAAAGTTGTCGGAGAAAACAAATAATGACAAACCTTCTCGGCTACTACTATCTTTTTGAAAATGATAAAACCCTTTCTTATTGGCGGAAAAGTTAAATACTCCTTGCTCATTTGCTGGTAAGGTAAACACACTATCGGCAGTGTAATTAAAACTATTCACTCTTTCTGATGGAAGATGAGGAGGGGCTACAAAAGGAAAGTTTCGATAGTAATGTTTTACTATTAATCTATCTGTTTTATTGATGTTGCTATTGATTATTACTTTTTCATTTAGTTTAACGTTGTTTCTAAATAAGGGTAGCTTGTTTGTATCACTTGCCAAAAAATATTGACGACCTAGCTCGTCTTGTTTCCTAACTGTTAATACATGGCTGCTGTGCGTATTTCGGTTACGATCACTTACCGTTACGTGCAAAAATGCTTATTTAATGTTGGAGCAATTAAAGTTTATTACCCCGGTAAGTTGTTTTTCTCCATCGGTATTTCTTACATCGCTAAAATAAACCGAACCGCTATCCAAAATACTTTTGGAATAATAAAACTCTGTTAGTTGATAGGTGATTAATACATTGGCTGTATAGGTTGAACTTCCATTTTTTGCATACAAAAGCTCATTGCTATTAATGTTGAAATGAATAACACTTTTGTTTGGGCTGCTATGATAAATAGCAAATGCAGGGTTGAGGTTTACGTACTGTGATTGGTAATTTTTGTTAGCCGATTGGCTGTTTTTAGGAATAGCATTGTATTTTTTTTTACCACTGCAACCAGCAAGTATAAGTAATGGAAGTATTACCACCAGTAATT
>CAXHCC010000215.1:0-4338 GCA_964014945.1 uncultured bacterium
AGATGATTCCGGGTCTCGTGGGCTCGGAGATGTGTATAAGAGACAGCTGTAACAGCAGCACCACCATCACTTGTTACATCGCCCCCGGTAATTGCTGAGGTAAACGTTACACTAGATGAAGCTGCGGTAGTAACAGTTGGGGAACTAATAGTAAGGGTAGTAAATGTAATTTCGTTACCATAACTTGTGCCGTTAGCATTGGTAGCATATGCCCGTACATAGTACATAGTTGCATCAGTTAACCCTGTTATGTTAGATGTAAATGGTCCAACACCAGGTGTTTGATCCATCACCTTTGTACCTGTAGCTAAAGTAGGTAAAGTTGCGGTACCATAAACAATTCCTCTCTCGGTAACTGTTGAATTACCATCAGCAGTTACATCACCACCAGTTGTTGCGCTTGTATAAGATATATTTGAGCTTGCTGTGGTTGTAATTACTGGAGGGCCTGTAATTATAACAATATACCTAGAAACAGTTGCAAGTTGCTGTGCACCAAAAGTAGCACTAGTGACGTAATTCGTTGTATGAATGGTAATAGTATCATTAAACCCTACCGTCGGTGTTCCATCAAGTATTATGCAATTTGCACCCGAAAGGTAAGTACACTGCAATTGTGCCCCACAAATTGTTGACCAAGACATGCCAGTTGGAAGATTAGTAACTGACGTTACCACCACACTATCAACATCCGCCGCAATAGGAGTAGTAATAGAAGATGGAACATTTAATGTAATGGTCTCTGAAAATGCTTGATCTTTAACGCCGTTAAAAACAGTTAATGTGTCAGGGCAAATATCATTGTTACAGCTTGGATCTGCTGTACAAAGAGGGGTGCCAGTTGTAAAAATTCTTTCTGCGCCATAATCTGTGCCATTGGCATTAGTCGCATAAGCCCTTACATGATACTGGGTATTATTTGTTAAACCAGTAATATCCGAAAAATAGGCTCCAGTACCAGTACCATCCGAAGTTGAATTGGCAGAAGGAACGGTAGGCCCAGGTGTAGTACTCCAAACCACACCACGAGCAGTAACCGCAGCACCACCATCATTCGTTATGTCGCCTCCAGTTTTTGCTGTAGTTTCGGTTATATAAGTTACTAGTTTAGTAGTTAACACTGGAGGACCAGGAACACCCACATCAATTACGTAGTCCATATTATTAGCATTTGGCTGACCCAAAACCCAAAGCGTAGCCTCGATTGTTATATTGTACGAATTTGCCCCTCCAGTTGGTGTGCCATCCAACAACATACAATGTGCACCAGGCGTGTGTGCACATCTGGTTGTTACACCACAGGAAGTAGTCCATGTAACACCAGTTGGTAAGCCTGTAACGTTAGTAACCTCTAATGAATCAACATTATATGTTCCAGGAGGGACCGGTCCACCACCTGGAACAGTAATGGTAGGGGCCACATTCAACGTAATAGTTTGACTAAACGCTTGTCCGTCTGTGGCACTGAATGTTGTTCCAGGAGCAGGGCATGCTGCATCCGTACATCCTGCATCAGGTGTACATTGCGCAAATGTTGCTACTGAAGCAATAAGTATTGTCGAAAATAAAAGTAAAAGTTTCTTCATTGTCTGTTGTTAAATTTTAAAAACGTTACCAAATATATTCATTATACACAGTTTATCAAATAACATGTGTCAATTTCACAGATTAGTTTATACACATGACGTGTACAAGGTTAAAAAGGTTGGAATTTTGGTCCAATTATTTACAAAAATTGGTGGTTATGCTTGTGCGGTTGGACCGCCAAAATTTATTGGCAAACCATTAGGCACATCTGAATCCTTAATGTTACCATGCGCCTCTTCAAATTTTGATATGTTATCTTGTAAAGCTTTCATTAAACGTTTGGCGTGCTGCGGTGTTAACACCACACGTGATTTTACTTTTGCCTTAGGCGTGCCAGGCATAATTTTAACAAAATCCACAACAAATTCAGATGTAGAGTGTGTAATAATTGCCAAGTTAGAGTAAATCCCTTCTGCAATTTCCTCGGTTAATTCAATATTTAATTGATTTTGATTATTCTCTTCTTCCATTGTATAATTGTATAAATAATTTTGAATAAAGATAAAACAAAAAAGGGCAACTATTCGTTACCCTTTTTTGTTCAAAAATTTATGTAATTAAGGGCTACGCCTCTTCTTCCGCTTCAACAGTTTCTTCTTTTGAAGCCATTAGTTGCTCATACTCTTCTTTAGATCCTACAACTAACTTGTTGTAATCTCTAAGTCCGGTACCTGCAGGAATTAAGTGACCTACAATTACATTTTCTTTTAATCCTAACAAACTATCCACTTTACCACTGATAGCCGCCTCGTTCAACACTTTAGTTGTTTCTTGGAAAGAGGCTGCACTCATGAAGCTATTAGTTTGAAGTGACGCTCTTGTGATACCTTGCAATATTTGTGTAGATGTTGCAGGTACAGCATCACGCGATTCAATTAGTTTCATATCTCTTCGTTTTAAAGAAGAGTTTTCATCGCGCAATTTACGTGCACTGATAATTTGACCAGCTTTGAATAAAGTAGAATCGCCTGGATCAAGTACAACCACCTTACCATAAAGGTTGTCATTCTCAATCATGAAATCAGATTTGTTAGCTAATTGTTTCTCTAGGAAGATAGAATCACCTGGATCTACAATATTAACCTTACGCATCATTTGACGAACAATTACTTCAAAGTGCTTGTCATTAATTTTCACACCTTGTAAACGATATACCTCTTGTACTTCATTAACAATATACTCCTGAACAGCAGTAGGGCCTTTAATGGCTAATATATCACTTGGTGTAATAGCACCTTCTGATAAAGCTTCTCCCGCTCTTACGAAATCGTTTTCTTGAACCAAGGTATGTTTAGAAAGAGAAACCAAATACGTTTTCTTTTCACCTGTTCTTGCTTCTACATGCACCTCACGGTTACCACGCTTAATTTTACCAAACGAAACAGTACCGTCAATTTCAGATACCACTGCTGGGTTACTTGGGTTACGTGCTTCAAACAGCTCAGTAACACGAGGAAGACCACCCGTAATATCGCCAGAAGAACCACCAGTTCTCGGAATTTTAACGATGATATCACCTGCATTAATCTTATCACCAGCATCAACAATTACGTGAGCGCCAACTGGAATGTTGTACGTTCGTTTTGCTTCCTTACCAACAATAACTTTAATAGACGGGTTTTTAGTTTTATCACGACTATCAACAATTACTTTTTCTTTAAAGCCTGTTTGCTCGTCAGATTCCTCTCTATAAGTAACACCATCTTCGATATTCTCAAATTCAACCTTACCAGGGAATTCAGAAACAATTACGGCATTATAAGGATCCCAGTCACAAATCTTATCTCCTTTCTTCACCTTAGCACCATCTTTCACATAAACTTGCGAACCATAAGGTATGTTACCCGTGGTTAACACGATTTTCGTGTTAGCGTCAACAATTCGCATCTCAGCCGAACGACCAATAACAACATCAACATTGCTTCCGTTCTCGTCTTTACGCTTAACAGTTCTTAATTCATCTATCTCAATGATACCATCATACTTACTTTCTAATGTAGAAGCAGAAGCTGTACTAGAAGCTGTACCACCTACGTGGAACGTTCTCAATGTTAACTGCGTACCCGGTTCACCAATTGATTGAGCAGCAATTACACCTGCAGCTTCACCTTTTTGAACCATTCTACCGGTAGCCAAGTTTCGACCGTAACATTTAGCACAAACCCCAACTTTACTTTCACACGTTAATACGGAACGTATTTCAACTGACTCAATTGGAGATTCCTCAATGATCGCTGCATACTCCTCGTTAATTTCTTCCCCTTCATGAAGAATAATCTCACCAGTAGTTGGATGATATACATCGTGAACAGATGTTCTACCTAAAATTCTATCGTATAAGGTTTCAACAATTTCATCGTTTTTCTTAAGCGGAGAAGCAACTAGCCCTCTTAAGGTACCGCAATCATCATTGGTAATGATAACATCTTGTGCAACATCTACCAAACGACGGGTTAAGTAACCAGCATCCGCTGTTTTAAGAGCGGTATCCGCTAAACCTTTACGCGCACCGTGCGTTGAAATAAAGTACTCTTGAATAGATAAACCCTCTTTAAAGTTTGCTAAAATCGGGTTTTCGATAATTTGACCACTACCCGCACCTTTTTGCGGTTTCGCCATCAAACCACGCATACCACCTAACTGACGAATCTGCTCTTTGGATCCCCTAGCACCTGAATCAAGCATCATGTACACTGGGTTAAATCCTGTCTCTTATACACATCTGACGCTGCCGACGATGTGCGTTGTGGA
>CAXHCC010000216.1:0-4336 GCA_964014945.1 uncultured bacterium
TATTAGGAGTTTCTCAGGGCATTAAAAATTATTTTTATTTGGATGAAGAAAATGATGAGCTAGCAAAACAAAATGCTGCTTTATGGGAAAAGTCTAAAGTTTCGTTTAGTGCTGTGTACAGAGGTCATTATGTTGTAAAGGACACTTTGTATAAGCAAAAGTATAGTTACCTGAGTGCTAAAGTTGTTAATAATTCAATTTTTCGTCAAAATAACATAATCACTTTAAATAGAGGTTCCGCAAACGGTGTTAAACAAGATATGGCTGTGATTTCTAGTATGGGAATAGTTGGGATGGTGAAAGATGTATCAGAAAACTTTTGTACGGTAATGTCTGTATTGCATAGTAAGTCGTCAATAAGTGCTAAAGTAGATAGAAGTAACCATATTGGCCCTTTAACCTGGGATGGCGTTAATCCTAGATTAGCCTCTTTAGAACACATTCCTATGCATGTTAAGTTACTTAAAGGAGATACAATACGAACAAGTTCATACTCGTTGGCGTTTCCGGAAAATATTATGATCGGGACAATTGAATCAATAGAAGAGAACCCTGATGTCCTGTTCTATTCAATTCAAGTAAAGCTGTCAACAGATTTTCAAAAACTAAGCCACGCGTATATTGTTAATAATCTTCTACGTGATGAACAAGAACAATTAGAAGAAAAGAGTAGAAAATCTGATTAATACTATATGTTAAACAGGATAATAAAAAATATACTTTACTTAGCTGTTCTTGTATTAATACAGGTGTTGATTGTTAAGAATATCAACCTCGGTGCTTACATTCATCCATTTTTGTATGTGCTGTTTATTTTAATGCTTCCATTTGATACACCGAAATGGCTATTGCTAGTGAGTGGATTTGTGTTGGGTATATTCATGGATATGTTTTATGATACACAGGGTATGCATGCAGCTGCTTGCGTTTTCATGGCATATTGCAGACCATGGGTAAGGGGTATATTTGCTCCACATGGAGGATATGATTTGGATAGTTATCCAACGGTGCTGTATATGGGATGGGGCTGGTTTTTGTCGTACGGATTTGTATTAATTCTTTTACATCATTTATTGTTATTTTACATTGAAGCTGCGCAATTTGATAAATTCTTTTCTACCTTATTGCGTGTGTTGCTTAGCACGATATCTTCATTACTTTTTGTCGTAGTTGGGCAATTTCTTTTTTATCGTAAAAAGGGTAAATAATGGAGTCTCTTTCAGATAGGAAATACGTAATAATCGCGGGAGTTGTTCTTGTGGGTTTAATTTATATTTCTCGTCTCTTCTATATTCAAGTAATTGACGATAGTTATGAGTTAGATGCACGCAATCAAGCATTTCGGTATGTGGTGGATATACCTCCACGCAGTTATATTTATGATAGGAACAACGAGTTATTGGTGTACAATGAGGCTGCTTATGATTTGATGGTAATTCCAAGAAATGTTAAGAATATTGATACCGTAGCATTTTGTAAGTTAATTGGCATTTCATTAAAATCTTTTAAGCGAAGAATGCTTAAGGCTATACAAGCCCCCAATTCGCCGCGTAAACAATCTATATTTTTAAAACAAATTCGACCTAAAGAGTATGCACGTATTCAAGATATGTTGCATCGATATAATGGGTTTTATATTCAACCTCGTACATTAAGAAAATACCCTAGAAAAATTGCAGCTCACCTATTTGGTTATGTGGGTGAGGCGGATAAGAAAATCACTGATAATAATGATTATTACGGAATTGGCGATTACTTGGGTATAAGCGGTATTGAACGAACCTATGAAAAAGTATTGCGAGGCAAAAGAGGTCGAAAGATTTTTATGGTGGACGTAAATAATAGGATCAAAGGAAGCTACAAGGATGGTTTATATGATACACTGGCAGTTCCTGGAAAAGCTATAACGACCACTATAGATGCAGATTTGCAGCAGTATGCAGAAGAGCTAATGCGAAACAAAATTGGAAGTGTGGTAGCTATTGAACCTTCAAGCGGTGAAGTATTGGCGTTGGTTACAAGCCCTGCCTATGATCCTAATTTATTAGTTGGCAGACAAAGGAATAATCATTTTGCTCGATTAGCATGGCAAGATGAGAACAAGCCAATGTTTAACAGAGCGGTCATGGCTTCTTACCCTCCAGGTTCAACATTTAAATTGTTGATGGCATTAATTGGTTTGCATGAAAAGCAATTGCAAGCAAGTACACTCTATCCTTGCAGGTATGGATATCCACCTCTTGGAGGTAAACCAGCCTGTCATGCACATTCATCTCCATTAAATTTATATGGAGCAATTGGAACATCTTGTAATTCTTACTTTTCGTACGTCTTTAAAAGTGTAATAGATAACAAGCGCTATAAATCTACTGAGGACGCTTATGCTAACTGGCGGGATTTGGTTTTAAGCTTTAGTGTTGGGGTTAAAACAAATTCTGATATTGCCAGAGAATTGAATGGTAATGTTCCAAGCATTAACTATTATAATAAAGTTTTTGGTAAAAACAGATGGAAATCAAGTACCATAATATCCTTAGGTATTGGACAAGCTGAAATGGGTATTACACCTTTGCAAAATGCAAACTTGGTGACTATAATAGCAAATAAAGGTTGGTATTACACACCACACGTGGTTAAAGCAATTGGTGGAAATGTAAATGATACCCTGTTGGATAGGTTTAAAATTAAGAATTACACAAAGATAACCGACACTGCAATTTATAATGAAGTAATAAAGGGTATGTCCTTAGCTGTTGAGCAGGGTACAGCAAGTTCACTACAAATAGATAGCATACCTTATTGTGCAAAAACAGGAACTGCTGAAAACCCGCATGGTAAGGATCATTCTGTATTCGTATGTTTTGCTCCTAAAGATAATCCCAAAATTGCCATAGGAATTCTTATTGAAAATGCTGGCTTTGGATCTACTTGGGCAGGACCAATTGCAAGGTTGATGATGGAAAGTTACCTTAAAGGTTATATAACCAAGCCGGCTATGGAAAAAAGAATTTTAGAAGCCGACTTTATAACGAAAAAGGAATCAGAATGAGAAGGAGTGGGAATGAAATATTTACTGATGTTGACTGGGTAACGGTGCTGTTGTACATTGTTCTCGTTACCATGGGCTGGATGAATATTTATGCTGCTGTTTATAATGAACACCACTATGAAATAACCGATATCACTCAGAAGTATGGAAAACAAATGATATGGATTGGCTTGTCATTTTTCATTGCTATTACTTTGTTGATTATAAACGAGAACCTGTATACAGCCTTTGCATATGGCATATTTGCGATCATACTTTTAGCAAACATTAGTGTTCCTTTTTTAGGGAGAGAGGTTAAAGGGAGTAGGTCATGGTTTAGATTTGGATCATATGGTATTCAGCCCGCGGAGTTCATGAAATTTGCAACCAATTTAGCCCTGGCTAAATATCTCAGTAACCAAGGTGTTAAACTTACCAAGTTGAATAATACCATCGTTACCCTGCTAATAATTTTTATACCAATGTTGGTTATTTTGAAATTGCAAAATGAAACGGGTTTGGCAATTGTGTTTGTAGCATTTGTATTTTCCTTGTATCGAGAAGGATTGTCGGTAACGTATATAGTGTTAGGGTTTGTAGTAACGATTCTATTTATCTTAGCGCTTTTAATAAAGAGTTTGTACTTGTACATTTTTATAACAATGTTATGTGCAAGTTCATTGTTGTTTGTTAAGCGATCAAGAAATAACATTATAATAGTTGCTTTAATCGCAATTGCGGCTTGCTCAATAGTTAGTGGAACAAGTTATGTTTACGATCACCTACAGGATCATCAACGAACTAGAATAGATGTGCTGTTAGGTCGCGGTGAAGTGGATTTAAGAAAGGAAGGTTACAATGTTAATCAGGCCAAAATTGCAATTGGTTCTGGTGGGTTGTTTGGTAAAGGTTTTTTGCAAGGAACGCAGACGAAGTACAATTTTGTTCCAGAACAAGACACTGATTTTATTTTTTGCACCGTTGGAGAGGAGTGGGGGTTTGTTGGAACATCTGTGGTTATATTGCTCCAGCTAAGCTTAATTATTCGTTTAATATTTCTTGCCGAACGACAACGGTCTGCTTTTAGTAGAATTTATGGCTATGGAGTTGCCGCCATTTTATTTTTTCATTTAACAATTAATGTGGGAATGACGATTGGTTTAGCACCTGTTATTGGAATTCCACTTCCGTTCTTTAGTTACGGGGGTTCATCGTTGCTATCCTTTACAACACTTCTATTTATCTTTTTAAAGTTAGATTCTCGTCGGCTTCAAATATTACGATAAGTACTTAAGCAACTCATAATAC
>CAXHCC010000217.1:0-4244 GCA_964014945.1 uncultured bacterium
TGTGTATAAGAGACAGGATACCTCCACATTAAATTCATTTTTTGAGGAATTAGAAAGAAAATTTTTTGATCCAAAACATATGAATGACTAAAAAAAAAATAATTAGATCAAGGAAAGATATAATTTACCTAATAAAACTAATATTTATTAATTTATATTTCCCATAATCAGAAATAATCTCAATACCAAATTTACTCGTATCAATACTAAATGTAAGCGGCTGATCTGCAAAAGTTTTCAACGTCTCCAATAAAGTACGAGCAGGAACCGCAATGCTTCCAGTATCCTTTGACTCTATCGTTACAACAGTGGTCATCGTTGTTTCTAAATCCGAAGCTGAAATTTTCAACTCGGATTCATTCACTTCAAATAAAAAATTATCCAATATTGGCAGTGTATTATTGGAATTAAGAACTCCACTCACGGCCTGCAACTGCTTTAGCAATGACGCGCTAGAAACAATGAATTTCATGTGTTTAAATTAGTTTTAGTAATTATTATGTTTGCTCAACAAATATAGCGGTTTTAGCATTTTTTTTTGATGACTCCTTTAGCAATGCCGCTAAACTTTTTAACAAATAGTTAATAATAATATGATAAAGTGGGTAACTGGGTATTGGATGCTTAATTGAGAAAATAGCTAACTTCAGGAAGCAATTTCCCAAACTTATATACTAATACCGTGGCAATTTGCTCATCGTTAATAACAACATACCAACGATTCCAGTCTATCTCCCCGTCAAGCATCATTGGGTAAAACACCAATTTCTGTTCTACACCACGGCTGTCAACAACGAAAAGTTCGTATAATGGATCAACTTTTTTATCCGTTATATAAATAACCTCATCCATAAAATTTTCAACATATAAACCAGAAAAATAAGTAAGGTACTGTTCTATGGATGCAGTATCAACATTTACTATATTGGTTGAATCCATTATTGAGTTAATAGCATACATACCGTCAGAGCATTTCAATCTAAAACTATATAACGACGAGTCCATATGTACTACTTTAATACTAACTATTTCTTCCTCTTCATATTGCAAAAGTTGTTTATTCCTCCAATACAATTCTTCAACTGTATAATGGAGCGCAACATTTCCATTATAACCAGCAACCTCCACAATATAAGGTTGATAATGCCGGTTATTGGACGAAGAAGGGTTACTCATGACCATATATGTATTAACAGAATCGCCTAAAAATGAACCCAAGTAATACGATTTTAAAAGCTCATTACCGTTATACACTTTACATGCTACTCCATTATCTTTAAGGTATTTTACAATTTGCTCAGAATGTTGTTTTCCTACAGGGGATTTTACGCTTACTTTATTTAAGGTATAAATAAGGTTATTTAGTGAATGAGGATTAGCAAGTAAAGTATCGTCTACAAACCACTTACCAACTTCTTTAATTAATAAAGTTGTGTCAGTATTATTTGAAATTATAATGGAAGTAATACTTGAAGTGTCACTAATAGAAAAACTTTTCATCGCATCAGGGTTCGAGAATACACCCTTAACGGATAACATCCACAATAGCCCAATCAATATGGAGACCAAAGCTAATAATCGTATAACATTTTTCACTTATTTCCAATTTAAACCACAAAGTTACATTATAACAAATTGTTCATCTATAAGATTCAACTAAAACTTTATCTAAAGTGACCACAACAATAAAATGTAGGGCTACACGTTAATTTATTATTTGTATTTTCACGCACTAAACCCTTATATATCTGTAAAATGTCAAACAACCTGCGCTCATTTTTAATTAGCAAAAAGTTTGTACTTCACGTAATCATATATCTAATTGTTTTAGTAATTGTCTTTACTAGTTTAACAAGCTGGTTATCCAATTTTACGCAACATAGTATTACTTATAAAGTTCCTAATTTTAAAGGCATTAACGTTAATCAGTTAGATAGGTTTGTATCCGACAAAAACGTTACCTATACCATCATTGACTCCTTATACGATAGCAATGTTGCGCCTGGTGATGTTATCAAACAATACCCCAAAGCGAATATGGAGGTAAAACAAGGTAGGGAAATTTTTCTATATGTTTCAACGAGCAATCCTCCAATAGTTAAAATGCCAAAACTTATTGATTGCTCTGCAAGAATTGCAATAACCAAAATAATAGCGAGTGGATTAAAGCTTGGAAAAATAAATTTTACAACGGACAACTGTATAAATTGTGTACTCAAACAAGAAAAAGACGGAGTTGAGATAGAACCAGGGACAGAGATTTATCAAGGTAGCGTAATAGACTTTTATGTTGGGAAAGGAAATGGAAATCGCAAAGTGGATATGCCATGTCTTTATGGATTACACTATATAGATGCGATAAAACAACTAGTAGAAGCCTCATTGGGTGTTGGAGCTGCGTTTTTTGAAAACAAAAAATCCAATAATGGAGTTGTCTATAAACAGTTCCCTTCTTGTGATGATTTTGAACCAATTGATATTGGCTCGTCGGTAGATCTATATTTTACCAACAATAAAAGCAAAGTGCCTGACATTCCAGTAGACAGCACAAAGTTGAAGAAAAAACTACCTAAATGAAATTAGCATGGATTGGGTTAATGTTGGCGCTTTTGGCGGTAAATGTGCATAGTTCTGCCCAAGAGATTAAAAAGGGTGAGTTATCTGGAAACGCATCACTCCAACAACTGAAATTTGAGAAAACCAAAACGATTGTTTATAGAGGATCATCTTCTATTACCGATACCATATCCTTAGGTGCTAAAGGACTATTAGATGATTTTTCATATCCCAATGCTTATCCTGATACCTCCTTATGGCTGGATGATATGGTGTATATCAATAGGGGGTATGGAAAATCTCCTATCTCCTTAGGCGTTGCCACTTTTGATGGTTTAAATGCCGCAGGGTACCCGTACAACTTTTTTGTTACTTCTACATCTTCTTCAGGTGCGGACACGTTAACATCCAAACCAATTAATCTGAGTTACCCTGCCGTTGATTCAATTTATTTAAGCTTTCATTTCCAAGCCCAAGGTATTGGGAATGCACCGCAAACTGAAGACTCCCTAGTTTTAGAGTTTAAGTCACCAGATAGCACATTGTGGGTGCATGCATGGTCAAAGGAAGGGAGTAGCTTAGCCAATAATGATAGCTCCTGGGGATTGGCAATGATTCCTGTTAAACACGCTTCTTTTTTAAAAAAAGGTTTTCAATTTCGATTTCGAAATTACGCAACCATAAGTGGTAATCTTGATCATTGGAACATAGACAACGTATATCTAAACAGGATACGTACTATAAACGATACGATATTTAATGATGTTTCATGGGTATATGATGGCGAGTCTATTTTAAAGAATTACACACACATGCCATGGAGACAGTTTGTTAGAAGCGAACTGAAAAATAATATTGCTAACCAACTACGAAATAATTTCACCGTAGTAAAAAATATCAGTTATGACTATCAAATAAACAACCAAAGTGCAGGTGTTATCATTGACTCATTCAACGGATCCAGTAATATTAATCCTTTTATCAGCAATGCTACTTATACTGATTGTGATGTTCCATCTGGTTGTATTTCTACGGTATCAGTTGACACAAGTGCTTTCCCTTCTGTTTTAACGGACACCACTAAGTTGGCCATTACCCACTATTTTTCAAGTGGGGCTTTTGCTGACTTTTCTGCAAAAAATGACACAATCAATGTTGTAACCGTTTTTGACGATTTTTTTGCTTACGACGACGGCACGGCCGAAGCTACAATTGGACTTAATAGTATTGACGCGTCTCTTGTTCAGAAAATCACATTAAATAAAGATGATACCATTACAGGAGTTCGAATTTATTTTAACCCTGTAATTGTTGATGCAAGGTTATACTCTTTTATCATCAATGTTTGGGATGATAACAATGGTGAACCGGGAAATATGATATATTCAAATTCCAGTATCGAAACACCCCAATACGACTCTTCTGGCCAAAATGTATTTACAGAATATTTCCTGAACAATAAAATGTTTCTTTCCGCTGGTAGTTATTATGTTGGATTTACCCAAAAAACAGATGAATTCTTAAACGTTGGTCTTGACTTAAACACTAATTCTCAAAACAAACTAATGTATAATGTAGGTGGAGGATGGATCCCTTCTCCCTTCAGCGGGTCGGCCATGATAAGACCAGTGTTCAGAGGAACAGTTGTACCAGCCGTCGGAATAATCACTGTCTCTTATACACATCTG
>CAXHCC010000218.1:0-4207 GCA_964014945.1 uncultured bacterium
GAGATTATTCCGGGTCTCGTGGGCTCGGAGATGTGTATAAGAGACAGAACCCATCACCGCATGGTCAGCGGCAATTATTGCAGATACGCCACTATCTTTGGCTTTATCTACGATGCTTTTCATTAACCTAATATCATGGTCATACAATACTGTATTCATGGTTAGGTAACTTTTAACATTGCTTGCTTTGCATTGGTCTGCAATTTCTTTTAGGTCATCTGTAGTAAAGTTTATGGATGAACGTGAACGCATGTTTAGCTGTTCAACACCAAAATAAACAGAGTTACACCCTGCATTTATTGCTGCGGTTAACGACTCAAACGAACCCGCAGGTGCCATTATTTCTATATTGCTGTATTTCATTAACTATGGTGGCTTGAAATGAGAGTGCAAATTTACGAAAAAACATAGAGGATAGTGTTACCTAATGTGTCTGTTAATGCAATGATTGCTTGGGCATAAATTAAACACGATTATACCTGTAATTTTTGCATATTTGTTTTTCCATGAATGCAGAACCAACAGTAATTCTTTCGTCCAGTTACTTGGCGCCTATACAGTATTATGCTAAGCTAGTTGAAGCTAATTGCGTGATAGATGAATGCGAACATTTTTTAAAACAATCGTTTAGAAATAGATGTGAAATATATTCTCCTAACGGTAAACATACATTAAGTGTTCCTTTGCAGAAACGTTATAAACGTAAACCGGTGAAGGATGTAAAAATTGCTAATGAGGAAAATTGGCAAGTTATTCATTGGCGAACCCTTGAGTCGAGTTACAGAAGATCAGCATTTTTTGAATATTTTGAAGACGAGTTCTATCCTATATATCATGATAAAAAGTTTGAGTATTTAGTTGATCTTAATATTACTTTGCAGGAGTTGATATGTAATTTGCTTGGCATTTCCTCGAATTATACTAAAAGCAGGGAGTATATAACTGTTGATGAGGGTATGATAGATGGTAGAGAATTAATTCATCCAAAACGGAACTATGAAGACGATTCTTCGTTTACACCAGTTAAATACTTTCAGGTATTTGATGATAAGCATGGATTTATACCTAATTTGAGTATATTGGATCTGTTGTTTAATCAAGGACCACAATCGTTAACCTATATAAACGGTGCTGAATAATGGATATTGAGTTTAATAAGAATGAAGATAAAATGCGACGCCTCATATCTGAGATGGAGCAAAAACTTAAACTTGTTGCTAAAGGTGGTGGTGATAAACGAATAGCAAAATTGCACGAGCAAGGCAAAATGACCGCTCGTGAACGAATAGATTATCTAATAGACGATAACACAGAAACGCTTGAGATTGGAGCTTTTGTTGGTGAAGGAATGTATGAGGAGTATGGTGGTTGTCCAGCAGGTGGTGTTATTGTTGAAGTGGGTTATGTAAGTGGTAAACAATGTATAATTGTTGCAAATGACGCTACAGTTAAGGCTGGGGCTTGGTTTCCTATAACTGGTAAAAAGAATTTAAGGGCGCAAGAAATAGCCATGGAAAACCGCTTGCCAATTATTTATTTGGTGGATAGTGCTGGCGTTTTTCTTCCTATGCAGGACGAAATTTTTCCTGATAAAGAACATTTTGGAAGAATTTTTAGGAACAATGCAGTAATGTCGAGTATGGGCATACTACAAATTTCTGCGGTGATGGGAAGTTGTGTAGCTGGTGGTGCATACTTGCCAATTATGAGTGATGAGTCTATGATAGTAGATAAAACGGGAAGTATTTTTTTGGCAGGATCTTATCTGGTAAAAGCGGCAATTGGAGAAGATATTGATAACGAAACCTTGGGTGGCGCTACAACACAAACAGAAATTTCAGGTGTGGTTGACCATAAATGTAAAGATGATAAGGATTGCTTAAACCGCATTAAAAATATATTAGGAAAGATAGGAGAGAATGAAAAAGCTGGTTTTAACAGGGTAGCATCTGTTGTACCTGCAAAGGATGAGAAAGAGTTGTTGGGTATATTACCAGATACAAGAGACAAGCAATACGATAGTTACGAGATTATTTCACGTTTAGTGGACAATTCGGAATTTGATGAATATAAAGCAGGTTTTGGTAAATCTATTATTTGTGGCCTGGCCAGAGTTGATGGTTGGAGTGTTGGAATAGTAGCCAACCAGCGTAAGGTGGTAAAGACAAAAAAGGGTGAAATGCGGTTTGGTGGTGTAATTTATAGTGATAGTGCCGATAAAGCAGCACGTTTTATTATGAATTGTAACCAAAAGAAAATCCCTTTGGTTTTTCTACAGGACGTAACGGGTTTTATGGTTGGTTCGCGAGCAGAACATGGAGGTATAATTAAAGATGGTGCTAAAATGGTAAGTGCTATGTCAAATTCCGTAGTACCTAAATTTACGGTTGTGATGGGTAACTCTTTTGGAGCTGGCAATTATGCTATGTGTGGTAAAGCTTACGACCCGCGATTAATTGTTGGTTGGCCAACTGCGCAAATGGCAGTAATGGGAGGGGAGCAGGCCGCTAAGGTATTGGTACAAATAGAAGTTTCTGCCTTAAAAGCAAAAGGAGAAAAAATTACTCCGGAAAAAGAGGAGGCGTTATTCAAAAAGATAAAAGGAAAGTATGATAAGCAAACTTCGCCATACTATGCAGCGGCGAGGCTGTGGATGGATGCAATCATCAATCCATTAGATACAAGAAAATGGATTTCCATGGGAATAGAAATGGCAAACAATGCTCCAATTGATAAATCGTATAACGTTGGTGTAATTCAAACTTAATATTGATAAATAGTAAATGGAATCGTTAAAACAATATTGCAATTTTGAAGAGATACCTTTAAAAGATGATTATGAAGGTAAGGTAATAGCTACGTTTATAAGCTCAAAAAATAATGTTGGTAACAGGCCAAGTATATTATATGTACATGGCTTTGTTGACTTTTTCTTCCATATTCACTTAATGGATGCATTTAATGAAAAAGGATATGACTTTTATGCCTTGGATTTAAGAAAGTACGGGCACTCCCTTTTGTCTCACCAACATCCTAATTATTGTAAAAATATTGAAGAGTATTTTGAGGAGTTAGATATTAGCATTAATAAAGTAAAAGCCTTATCAGGGAACCATAAATTAATGCTTATAGCGCATTCTACTGGAGGACTAACTACTAGCTTATACCTTAACAAAGGCAAGGAAAAGGATAAGGTAAATGGCTTAATGCTGAATTCTCCGTTTCTAGATTTAAACTTACCCAAAAAACAGAAAAAGTTTGTTAGAGTGGTTGCTAAAATACTTCCTGCCATGCTACCTTATGCAGTTGTGTTACGTGATTTGCCAAAGGCCTATGGTAGAAGTTTGCACAAAGACCATGATGGGGAATGGGATTATAACTTGGCCTATAAACCGCTGAATGGTTTTCCAACATTTTTTGCTTGGATAGGGGCTGTTGTAAAAGCACAAAAGTATATTCAAAGTAAATCCACGATTCAACAACCTGTGTTCTTAATGCATTCCAAAAGGTCATTAGAACAAGGGTTTTCTAAAGAAGATTTTGACAAATCAGATATTGTATTAAACGTAAACCATATGCGTAAGTATGGACCAACATTAGGGAAGGATGTAGTATTGTTGGAATTAGATGGAGCCCTACACGATGTTTTTCTATCTAAACAGCCGATAAGAGAAAAAGCCATGCAAGAAATGTTCCGTTGGCTGGAAAGCAAGCAATTATATCAGTAGTAAGAACTTACTGATTAATACGAAATTTTCATTGAATCGGTAGTTGAGAAGCTTGAACTAAGCTTTTAGTTTAGCTTTCAATGCTTCGTCAAGTGCCTCTAAAAACTCTTCAGTATACAAATAATGTTCGCCGTGTTTCACATCAGAACCGTGTATACAAACAGCCAAATCTTTGGTCATTTTACCCGATTCAACTGTTTCCACACAAACTTCTTCTAATGCTTTAGCAAAGTTTCTTAAAGCAACATTTTTGTCAATTTTGCCTCTAAAGAATAATCCTCTACTCCAAGCAAAAATAGATGCAATTGGGTTGGTAGAAGTAGGTTTTCCTTCTTGGTGCATTCTATAATGTCTAGTAACTGTACCATGAGCAGCTTCCGCTTCCATTACCTTACCGTCAGGTGTAACCAAAACGGAAGTCATTAACCCTAAAGACTGTCTCTTATACACATCTGACGCTGCCGACGATGTGCGTTGTG
>CAXHCC010000219.1:0-4202 GCA_964014945.1 uncultured bacterium
CCGTGCGGGTTGGCTGTCAGTTTGGCCAAAGGTGCGGCAGTAAGGTTTGAGACGTTGTGAATTATTGGATGCGGGGACGGTATATAATTTAGGTGAAGGTACGTTTGGAGTGACGCTTGATCTATTTCTTTTGGAATGCCAAGAGCAATAAGGCCCTTCATTTCAGATGAAAAAATAAGCTTTTTTTTGTCCATGTAGTAATATAGCGGCTTAATCCCAAATCTATCTCGTGCTAAAAACAACGAGTTTTCATTATTATCATACACAGCAAATGCAAACTCGCCATTTAGTTCTTTTAAACAGTTTTCTTTCTCTTCGATGTATTGGTATAACAGTACCTCTGTATCACTCTGGGATTTAAAATGATACCCTTTCAATTCGAGTTTTTTTCTTAATTCTTTATAATTGAAAATTTCACCATTAAATACTAAAGTATATCGCTTTGATATATCGGTAAACGGCTGTTTCCCAGAGTTGCTTGTGTCAATAATAGCAAGTCTGCTATGGCCAAGGGCAATGTTTTCATCAAAATAAGTGCCCATATCATCAGGCCCTCTTGATTGTAGGGCTTTAGCCGCGTCATTTATCTTATGAAAATCATTTTTGACGCTACTATCAAAAGCTAATATGCCTGCAAAGCCACACATTTATTACAAATGTAATATAATAACTGTGAAGAACTTTGTTAATATAGTTAATTGATTGCCTGGAAAAGCTAGAGGAATTATTATGTTTTTTGTTAAATATTCAACTGTTAAAAGATTGTAATGGACCCATCTTATATTTTTTGTAGCATAATAGGCTATTTTACCTTATTAATGATAGTAGCTTGGTATACCACAAGAAACTCATCTAACGATGCATATTTTTTGGGAAATAAGCAATCTCCTTGGTATGCGGTTGCATTTGGTATGATTGCCGACTCATTGTCGGGCGTTACATTTATTTCTTTGCCAGGTACGATAACAACAGGTAAGTTTGGTTATATGCAGATTGTAATTGGTTATTTATTGGGCTATTTTATAATTGCAAGAGTATTATTACCACTCTATTATCGGCTTAATATAACATCAATTTATAGCTACCTGAAAGGTCGTTTTGGTCCAAGTTCTCAAAAGACAGGATCGTTTTACTTTTTAATCTCGCGTATTATTGGAGCCTCTCTGAGGTTATATCTTGCAGCTGGTGTTTTTCAATATTTTTTATTTGATCAATATCACATTCCATTTCCACTTACGGTAGCTGCAATTATTGCGCTTATGCTAATTTATACCTACCAGGGGGGGATTAAGACCTTGGTTTGGACTGATACAATTCAGTCAGCTTTTTTACTTCTTGGTGTTGTTTTGTCGATTACAGCGATAATGAATCAGTTAAATTTTGGGGTGGTAGATACCGTTGTAGCCATAAAGGAAAGTGATTATTCTCAAGTATTTAGTTGGGATATTGGTAAAAGTTCATTTTTTGGATGGCAGTTTTTAACAGGAGCAGGAATAGCAGTTGTTATGACTGGTTTAGATCAGAATATGATGCAAAAGAGTTTAAGTTGCCCAAATTTAAAGGATGCACAAAAAAACATTTACTGGTTTAGTTTTGTGTTATTGATAGTGAATTTGCTCTTTGTTTCCCTCGGCGCTTTGCTGTATATATATGCAGAAACAATCGGAATAAATTTGCCCGTAGATAAAGAAAGTGGAAAGTTAATAACTGATCACGTATTTCCATTTCTTGCATTAAATAATTTGGGCTTATTTACGGCAATAATTTTTATTTTTGGTTTAACCGCAGCTACTTTTTCAAGTGCAGATTCTGTCTTAACAACGCTAACAACTTCATTCTGTATAGATTTCTTAAACATAGATGAGTCATCCGAATATTCGGAACGGAGAAAAACAAATACAAGACATATAGTGCATATTTCGTTTGCTGTGGTTTTGTTTTTAACAATTTTGATTTGTGACTTAGTACCAAAGGATTCTGTGTTGGATGCGTTGTTTACAGCAGCGGCATACTCATACGGTCCTTTATTAGGACTTTTTGCATTTGGTTTATTTACTGAGATGAAGGTGAAAGACAGGCTTGTTCCTTTTATATCTATTCTTTCCATTGTAATTTGTTATGTTCTAAGGGAAAACTCCGAGGCATGGTTTGATTATAAGTTTAGATGGGAGTTATTACTAATTAATGGTTGTATTACGTTTGCTGGCCTTATAGCGATATCACGCAAAAATTTAGGTGCACTTGATCACGAATTTATAAAGCCCTAAGTGCGTTTTTAATTCCTTATCTTTGTATGGCAGGTATTCTATCGCTACTTCGTTTGAGGTAGAGGAAAGTCCGGGCAACATAGAGCATCCCACTTCCTAACAGGAAGGTTTTGTATTTATACAAAAACAGCAAGTGCCACAGAAAATAACCGTCTCATTTACATGGGATAAGGGTGAAAATGTGAGGTAAGAGCTCACGGAAATAATTGGTGACAATTATTTTGGGTAAACCTTGGGAGTTGAAAGACCAAATAAACCGAAGCTATAAAGTTGCTCGCTTAATTCGGAGGGTAGGTCGTTTGATCACGTTAGCGATAACGTGACTAGATAAATGATAGAACAATTTGATTGTTAGCAATTGAGTTGAACAGAACCCGGCTTATTAACCTGCTTCTAATCGTTGTTCAATTTTAAAGAATGCCCCATTTTATCCCTTTTTGTTTTTAAGTAAAGGGCATTGTGTTCGTTTGATTCAATTTCAATGGCCACATTTTCCACTATTTCAAGCCCGTACCCTATTAGCCCGGCCCTTTTCTTAGGATTATTGCTCATTAAGCGGAGTTTAGTAACACCTAAAGAACGTAAGATTTGCGCTCCAACACCGTAATCTCGTTCATCTGCTTTAAAACCAAGTTGAATATTCGCTTCTACCGTATCTAAGCCTTGCTCTTGAAGTTTATATGCTTTTAGTTTATTAAGAAGACCAATACCTCTACCTTCCTGGTTCATATACACAATAACTCCTTTTCCTTCTTTTTCAATCATTTCCATTGATTTTTGAAGCTGAGGTCCACAATCACATCTGCAAGAACCAAAAATATCACCCGTTAAGCAAGATGAATGCATTCTAACCAATATTGGTTCATCTTTTTCCCAAGTTCCTTTAATAAGTGCAACGTGTTCGTGATTATTGGTTGTTTGTCTAAACGCAGCTAATTCAAAATTACCCCACTGTGTTGGCATTTGAACTTGAACGTCCTTTGCTACGATGCTTTCGTTTTTTATTCGATATGCAATAAGTTCTTCAATTGAGATGATTTTAAGGCTATGTTTTTTTGCAATCTCAAGCAGCTCTGGGAGCCTAGCCATGGTTCCATCATCGTTCATAATCTCTACAAGTACTCCTGCTGGTTCGGCTCCAGCTAATCTAGCCAAATCAATAGTTGCTTCTGTGTGCCCAGCCCTTCTAAGCACACCGCCTTTGTTGGCCTTTAACGGAAAAATATGTCCAGGCCGTCCAAAATCGCTAGGTTTAATATTATTGTCTATGAGAGCTTTAATAGTTTTTGATCGGTCGCTGGCAGATATTCCCGTTGTGCACCCTTGACCTAATAGATCAACAGAAACCGTAAACGCTGTTGTGTTTTCGGAAGTGTTATTATTTACCATCATATCAAGCTCAAGCTCATTACATCGCTCTTCGGTAAGTGCGGCGCAAATTAACCCACGTCCATGTGTAGCCATAAAGTTGATAACTTCAGGAGTGGCATTACTCGCAGTGGTTATAAAGTCTCCCTCATTTTCCCGGTCCTCATCGTCAACAACGATAATTACCTTACCCTCTTTTAAGTCACTTATAGCCTCTTCGATAGTATTAAGCATAATCCTTTTATATTGAGCTGCAAAGGTACAAAATACTTGCAGGTATTTTCTAAATGAAAAAATCCCATATTAATGGGATTTTTGTAGCGAGATCGGGATTTGAACCCGAGACCTCCGGGTTATGAATCCGACGCTCTAACCAACTGAGCTACCTCGCCATGTTTTAGGTCTGCAAATGTAATATTTAATTTTTTATAACAAATACATGAATTATGAAATTAAGGTTTATTATATTCGATTGTTTTAATATTTTTTCTACATTGCATAAAGAGATACGAAATCCAAACAATGGCCACTGTCTCTTATACACATCTGACGCTGCCGACGATGTGC
>CAXHCC010000220.1:0-4202 GCA_964014945.1 uncultured bacterium
CGATTACACTACTTGGTATATTAACCAAACGTGCCTGAATATATTCTGAATTGGTTAAATCTCCACACAATGAGGCATGATACATGGGTAATTTGTTTAGCAAATTCCACGCAGGTCTCATCATAACTCCGTTATTATTAGCAAATGTCAACAATTCATTTCTTTGCGCTTCATTGTTAACCAACAAAGAACACAACCAGTAATTGGAATAACCATTCTCAGGCTCCTTAACAAATTTATATTCCGTATCAGCCGTAAATCGCTGATACCTTTCTGCCAAACCTCTCTTTTTACTAACAAATGAATCGAGCTGCTCTAATTGCCCAAGAAGCAATGCTGCATTAATATTTGGCATTCTATAATTGTAGCCTACCATGTCATGGGCAAAATCCCAAGGGTGACTTAGCTTTGCTTGGGTAGTAAGATGTCTTACTTTTTCTACCAAGCTCTCATCATTTGTCACAACCGCACCACCGCCACCAGCAGTAATTATTTTATTCCCATTAAAACTATAAGCACCAAGCATTCCAAATGTTCCACAGTACTTTTCATTTTGTTTACTTCCAATTGCTTCTGCCGCATCCTCAACAACGGAAATACCATACTCTTCACACACTTCCAATAATCCTTCTATGTCACATGGATGTCCAAATGTATGCATCGGTACGCAAGCAGAAATTTTTTGATTGGTTAACTTGTGATAGGTAAACCCATCATTTTTTTTAACCCCATTCTCCTTTAGGTAAGCACTCAGTTTACTAGGGCTCAAGCCCATTGTATTCAAATCTACATCTACAAACAAAGGTTTGGCCCCTATATAATTAATGGCATTGCATGTAGCCACAAAACTCAATGCTTGCGTTACTACCAAGTCGTCCCTTCTAACTCCTGCAACAATTAGTGATATATGTAAAGCCGCAGTGCCATTCACGGTAGCAACCGCATATTTTGCCCCAATACGTTTTGCTAATTCACTTTCAAACTGATTCACATATTCTCCAACCGAAGAAACAAATGTAGAATCTATACAGTCATTAACATACTTCTTCTCATTCCCAGCAAAGCGTGGTGCATGTAATGGAACAAACTCTTGATTTGGATATTGTTGTTTAATAAAGTCAACCAGAGGCTTAAACATTATAAATATCTGCTTTGTAATTTTTAATGTTTTCTTTATCCGAGAACCAATCGATTGTTTGTTGGATACCTTCTTCAAAGGAAAATTTAGGTTCCCAGTTTGTAAGAGACTTTATTTTTTCAGCAGACCCTAACAATCGCTCTACCTCACTTTTATCCGGTCGCAATCTAACATCATCAGATACTATTTTTGCAGCAGGATTAATTTTGTTAATTAACATTTCAGCCAAATTCAGAATTGAAATTTCCTGTTGGGTGGCAATATTGATCTCTTGGCCTAAAGTATTTGAAGAGTTAGCTATTTCCGTAAATCCAGCAACGGTATCTTTCACAAAGAGCAGGTCGCGCGTAGGGTGCAAAGCTCCTAACTTAATTTCCGTTTTACCCGCAAGTAATTGCGTTATAATCGTTGGTATAACCGCTCTTGCACTTTGACGAGGACCAAATGTATTAAAAGGTCTTACAATAGTAACGGGTAGCTCAAAGCTTCTGTAAAAGGACTCCGCCATCGCATCCGCACCAATTTTGCTAGCCGAATATGGTGACTGCCCTTGCTTCGGATGCTTCTCATCAATGGGAACATGAATTGCAGTTCCATACACCTCGGAAGTTGAAGTAACCAACACCTTCTCAGTACCCAAATCACGAGCAGCTTGAAGTATATTAAGTGTACCTTTTACATTGGTGTCAACATAACTATCGGGAGAATGATAACTGTAAGGAATTGCAATAAGCGCAGCAAGATGATATACTACATCAACACCTTTTAAAGCCACTCTAACACCATTTGGATCTCTTATATCTCCTGAAAAAATTTCAATTTGTTGTTTCTTCTGCTCAGACAATGTGTCCAGCCAGCCCCAAGAATTGAACGAGTTGTAAAAAACAAAAGCTTTTACCTTATAGCCATCGTCAATTAACTTTTCAACTAAATGACTACCAATAAAGCCATCCGCACCAGTAACTAAAACAGTTTTCATAATAAAAATAAGGGTTCTTACAAAGATATTTATTTTTATAACATTGCTGGGTAATAGAACCAACGACTAAGCGCTTCCTTTTGCAATTTTTTCATAAATCAAACAACTTTCCGCTTGATCTTCAACGGTTTGAAAATCTTGATAATCTCCTTCCAAGAACGTTTTTGTTTGGACATACAATCCTGCCTTGTATTTCAAATCTATTTCATCATCAATGTCCACTTTTTCAATTGCCACTGTTTTAATTTTTTGAATGTGCAACTGTTCCATTGGCTTAAATATGAGTCTTGAATTTTTTGTTAAAATTTCAACTGACCACCTTCCTGGAGCCAACCAATTAGCCTGATAATTAAACAATGCCCCATTTTTGGAAACACCAGAGCCAGCAAAGGATGCTTTCTCATGCCAACTCAGTTTTCCTCCAGCATAGCAGGAAATTTCTTTCGGCATTCCTCCCAAATAAAAAGCCAAATCAATTACATGCGTGGAATTAGCCAGTAACCATTGCTCTTTAACTCCAGGAGCTTTTTTCAAAGGTTCAATAACATGACTCCATTCAGTAAATTCAAAATTAAAAGAAGAAACGCCTCCATCAGCTTCAATTATTTCTTTAGCTTTTATAACTGAAGCATAAAACCTTCTATTATAAGCAACTAATACATTAACCTTCAATTTATTGGCGTGATTACTTAAGGCTTCTATTTCATCAACATTCAAACCTGCTGGTTTTTCTACCAAAATATTCTTAAAACCATTATCGATTAGTACACTTGTAACACTTGCTAATTGTTCCACACTAACAGCAACAATTGCCGAGTCTCTATCCAATTCCGAAGAACTCAAATATTCTTCAATCCCCCCACTTGAAGGCATATACCCTGTTGATTGTTCAAAAGTGACACAAGAACTTTCCCGCCTTCCCACTACTTGCACATCACAATTTAAGTCCTTTAAAACCTTGTAATACTCCACAGCCATTGGGCCTGCCCCTACCAATAATAGTTTCTTTTCTTTCATGTTATTCTACATTCATCAATCGTTTCATCACTTTTGACTATCCTTAGGTGACTTAACAAACAGTTTAAGTAAACTTTATGCAAGGTAGCCGATTCTTCATAAGGAGTCAACGAACATTTACCAGTAGACAATATCTCATCAATTACAATATTGGTTAGCTGGCTTTGAAAAGGCATATCAAACTCTTTTTGTTCAATAATATCGTTGTCTTCATTTGTAATTTCCATTACCGCCTTCACCCCCTCTTTAATGGTAAACTTTTTATTGCCGGCATCTATCTCCAATTTTAACGGTGTTGGCTCACCCTCTCTAGATTCAACAATAAAATGATTAGCATTAGAAGAGCCAGATATAATTCCCTCAAACTCAATATAACCTTGTCTTTTACTGTCGATTATTGTTTTGCTTAATTTTAAATTATTAAGCTCAATGTTGTTTTCTTTAGTGATATATGCAAATATATCTAGCAGATGAATACCATTACTTCCCATGCCCCAGCCCTTACCATAAGCATTAAACCTTATCGGGGTAGAAATATGCTCTTGTAAAAAGGTATATCCTTCCATCATCCTTCTTGGGCAATTAACCCAAGCAGTAACTTTTTTATCACTTAACAATTTTTCAACCGCGTCGTAATCTTCAAACTTTGGAAACAAGAACTTTTCCAAAACCAAGTTTGCAACTTCTATTCGAGCTAAAAGTTCTTGAATAATACTTCGACGAACGATAGAATTACTTGCAACAATTGCAATATCAACTTTATCTGTAACGCTATCAATTGAATTTAAATAGGCAATTTCTCCTTTAAAGTTTTGTGACACTTCTTCAAATCTCAACTTTGCTATTTGCAGAGATTCTTCATTTGGGTCAACAACCTGAATATTCAGGAGATGCTGAGTGCTAGCCATGGCCTGAAGGTGCCTGCTACCTAATTGGCCAGCTCCTATTAATAGTATATTATTCATTCAGCCTTAAAACTAGCTTTATTTTCTTAATTTTAAAATTGTTATTTTTACCTTCAGCAATAAATGCAGTATTTGTAGTGAAAGTATTAGTTATTGGTTCTGG
>CAXHCC010000221.1:0-4120 GCA_964014945.1 uncultured bacterium
ATTATTCCGGGTCTCGTGGGCTCGGAGATGTGTATAAGAGACAGGCGCTACTGCTGCTTTGTGCAATAATGGTGTTGGTAGGTTGCATCCATAAGTTGGATGATAATAAAACGGTGCTTGCCAGAGTAGGAGAGGAGTACCTGTATTTTGAAAGTATTGAGGAGAGTATGCCTGTTGGATTATCAAAAAAAGATAGTGTTGTTTTCTTAAAGCGATTTGTTGATAGTTGGATTGATGAAACGCTCAGTGTGCAAAAAGCAGAAAACAATTTAACGGAAGAACAAAAGAATGTAGAAAAGCAGTTAAAGGATTATCGGAATTCGTTGATAAAATACAAATATGAAAAAGGTATAGTGCGACAATATTTGGATACTCTGGTTACACTGGAGGAGGTTGAGCAGTACTATAAAGAAAATCAAAATGATTTTGAATTAAAGGATAATATTGTGAGGGTGGTGTATGTTAAGATTAATAAGGAGGCACCCAAGATTGATGAAATTCGAAAATTATACAAATCAAACAATATTAAAGACAGAGAGCAGTTAGCAGAGTATTGTCATCAATTTGCGATAAATTTTTATTTAAATGATGATACTTGGTTGTTGTTTGATGAGTTGTTAAAGGAAGTACCTATTAAGACCTATAATAAAGAGTTGTTTTTAAAACAACATAGATATGTGCAGGTAAGCGACTCTTTAAATGTATATTTGTTAAATATTAAAGAATATCGGATTAGAGAGTCGATTTCCCCATTAGACTTTGAGCAAGAGCATATAAGAAATATCATATTAAATAAGCGTAAGCTGAAATTGATAAGTGACATGAAAAAGAGCGTTTATCAAGAGGCAATAAAAAAGAATAAAATTGAGATATTTATTGGTAACGATGTTGAAGAATAAATTGTTGTTTGTCCTGTTGGTTTGTGTAAATATTGGTTTATATGCGCAAAAAACAATCGTTGATCGCATTGTAGGTCAAGTTGGAAATGCAATAGTTACCCAATCAGAATTAGAGTCACAATATCTAGAAACCAAAAACTCCCCTGATTTTTCTGGGGAAATAACCCGCTGTGAAGTGTTGGAAGAGTTGTTGTTTAGAAAATTGCTTGTCAATCAGGCAAAAAGGGATAGTTTGGAGGTTACTGACGCACAAGTTGATCAAGAGTTGGATAGACGAATAAGTTATTATGTTGCGCAATTTGGTTCAGAACAACGAATGGTAGAATTTTATGGAAAATCTATTATTGACTTTAAGGCTGACTTAAGAGATAACGTTCGCGACTTATTGTTAGCTCAGCAAATGCAAATGCAAATTACTAGTGATGTAGCTGTAACGCCAAAAGAAGTAAAAGCTTACTATAACAGCATTCCAAAAGATTCTATACCATTTATTGAAATGGAGGTTGAGGTTGCCCAGATAGTGAAAAAACCAGTTGCTACTAAAGAAGAAAAAAAAGCCGCAAAAGAAAAAATAATGGGAATAAGAAATCGGCTTATGACTGGCGAAAGCTCATTTGCAACATTGGCTGCTTTGTACTCAGAGGATCCTGGTTCAGCGAGTAGAGGAGGGCTATACGAGCATGTTAAAAGGGGGCAATTTGTACCCGAGTGGGAGGCATGGGCGTTTAAATTAAAACCAAATGAAATTAGCGATGTGTTTGAAACAACATATGGCTATTTTATTATTCAATTAATCAAACGACGAGGTAATGAGGTAGATGCTCGAAGCTTGCTAATTTCTCCCAAGGTAAATACTACTGCCTTGTTGAAATCTAAGGAACAGCTTGATTCATTGTACGCAGTTTTACAAAGTGATACAGTTAGTTTTGCTAGCGCTGCAGAAAGGCATTCTGATCAAGCGGAAACTAAATATAATGGAGGATTAATAGTAAACCCGTTTACCGGAACCACGAGATTTAATATTACCCAGTTGGGTCAAGTAGACCAAAATATTGCCTTTGCAATAGAGAAATTGAAAGTAAGGGAATTTACTAAACCTATGCCCATGATGACGAGTGACGGTAAAAAAGCATATAGAATTCTTTATTTGCAAACTAAATCTGCGCCTCATGTGGCTAATTTGGTTGATGATTATCAAAAGATACAAGCTGAGGCACTTAGAATTAAAAAAAAGGAGGTAATGGACGCGTGGATATTAAAATGGGGTAATAATACTTATACCCGAATTGCCGACGATTACACTACCTGTTTGTTTACCAACAATTGGGTGCTTAAGAATTAGAAATATGTTTACATCAGAGGTAGAAGCTGCAAAATCATTTGTTACTAAATACGATACCCTCACAAAGGAAATATCAAAGGTTATTGTTGGTCAAGATGATGTGGTAAAAGATGTGCTTATTTCCATTTTTAGCAAAGGGCATTGCTTATTGGTAGGGGTTCCAGGACTAGCAAAAACATTGCTTGTAAATACTATCGCTCAAACGCTTGGTTTAAGTTTTAATCGTATTCAATTTACACCTGATTTGATGCCGTCGGATATTATAGGTACTGAGTTGTTGGATGAATCACGGCAGTTTAAATTTGTAAAAGGGCCAATATTTGCAAATATCATATTGGCGGATGAAATAAACAGAACTCCTCCTAAAACGCAAGCAGCATTGTTAGAAGCAATGCAGGAGAAAAGCGTTACTGCTGGTGGAAATGTATATACTTTAGCCGATCCGTTTTTTGTGTTGGCTACCCAAAATCCTATTGAACAAGAAGGAACCTATCCATTACCTGAAGCACAATTGGATAGGTTTATGTTTAATGTTTGGTTAGATTATCCTTCTTTAGCAGATGAACTAGAAGTAGTTAAGAATACTACCTCTGGCGAAAGTGCAAAGTTGAGCCAAGTTTTAGACAGAGAGGAAATATTGGCATTTCAGGATATGGTACGCAAAGTGCCAGTTCCCGATAATGTGCTTGAGTATGCAGTTAAACTATCTGCCAAAACAAGACCAAATACTAAAAACACTGCAGATGTAGCTAATAATTACCTATCATGGGGAGCAGGGCCCAGAGCTTCACAGTTTTTAGTTATCGGAGCAAAATGCAATGCACTTATCAATGGAAAATATTCGCCAGACATAGAAGATGTAAAAGCAGTTTCTGTGGCAATTTTAAGGCATAGGTTAGTTCGCAATTATAAAGCAGAGGCAGAAGGGATTAAGATCGAAGAAATTATTTCTGAGTTAACCGCATAACAATTATTAAGCACATAGTTTTTGTCAATTATTCTAGCAATTCTGAAAGTATGTTGGTGAATTACATTATAAGGTAGTAACTGGCAGTAAAATTCATTAATGATAGGCATAATGCAAGCTGCGAATATGCTAATTTATTTGAATAGAAGATTTCTTTTGTTTATTTTCGCAAGGTCTTATTCATTTTATTATGCATACTAATTCAGATAGAACAATTCTTGTTCCGGTATTATCTACAAAACAAACGTTACATGCGTTAATTCAATCGTATGAATTGGCTCAGTTAACCAAGTCTAAGTTAATATTGCTTGGAGTAGAAACAACTAGGCATCCTTTTAATAAACAAAAGTTTGATTCCATTGTAAATGATGCTAGAACCAATTCAGGCGTGCAGGTAGAAACAATGGTAAGGGATGGTCATATTTTTGATGAAATAACTAAAGTAGCGGATATATTGAACCCTTTATTTATTGTAATAGGAATTTCTGGTAAACTTTCACCTACAAAACTTATTGGAAGAAACGCTTTTAAATTAGTAAGAGACTCACACCATAACGTAATTACGGTGGGTGGTGATAGGAAATTAAGGACAGGGTTTGATAAAATTTTACTACCAATAGATTTGGATAGAGAATCAAGAGAGAAAGTGCAGAGAGCTGTTGTATTTGCTAAAATGTTTAATTCTGAGATTCATATTATTTCAATAACGGATCATGAAGATAAGTTAGAAGATATGAAGTTGAAGGCGTATGCCGAACAAGCGGAAAAATACATTAAAAAACAAGGTATAGTCTGTTCAACACATACTTTGTTAGGTGACGAAGATGATATACCAGAAACTATTTTGAACTACGGACATACGGTTGATGCAGATTTAATCATCATTACCAGTAGAGATGATCTAAGTTTTAA
>CAXHCC010000222.1:0-4068 GCA_964014945.1 uncultured bacterium
TTATTCCGGGTCTCGTGGGCTCGGAGATGTGTATAAGAGACAGGAAAATAAAATGGTCGGTGTTGAACGTATGAAACAAGCAGGTGTGTTGTTATCGTCTACTGAAACGCTGGCATTTCAACTGTTGAAGAAAGCAGGTGGAGAAAAATTTAAAATCATTAGCCAATTAATTAAATAAAGAAGACGTATACACTAGTTATGAGTCTGAGAAAAAAGTTGCATATAATCATATTTGAGGCAGATACAAAAGCTGGTAAGTTTTTTGATGTTTCGCTGTTAGTGGCCATATGTCTGAGTATTCTAAGCGTTATGCTTGAAAGTGTTAACTATATTGAAGAAGAATATGGTTATTATTTAAGGAGATTGGAATGGGGCTTTACCATCCTCTTTACAATTGAGTATGTGCTAAGGTTGCTTATTATTAACAAACCCTTGAAATATGCTTTTAGTTTTATGGGTATGGTAGACTTTTTAGCCATTTTGCCTACTTATATTAGTTTGTTTTTTGCTGGTACACAATCGCTATTAATTATCAGAACTGTTCGATTATTAAGGGTATTTAGGATTTTTAAATTAGCGCATTTTGTTGGTGAAGGTAAAATGATAATAGATGCTTTAAGGGCCAGTAGGGCTAAACTAACAGTGTTTTTGGGCAGTATATTAACATTGGTGGTAATTTTAGGTACTGTAATGTATTTGGTAGAAGGAGGGGAGAACGGTTTTACAAGTATTCCAAGGAGTATATATTGGGCTATCGTTACGTTAACTACAGTTGGTTATGGCGATATAGCACCGCAAACCGTACTTGGTCAAACAATAGCGTCTGTAATTATGGTATTGGGTTATTCCATTATTGCAGTGCCAACAGGTATAGTCACATCCGCTCTTACCAGAAAAGAGTTAACACAAGTAAATACACATAGCTGTCCCCATTGCTCAGAAGAAGGGCATGATGAAGATGCGGATTTCTGCAAGTATTGTGGTGGTGAATTGTAAAGGTTAAGAGAGTTTACTTTTAATATCTAGAGTTAAATTAGGTAGCCTTAATATGGGCTGCAAGAAGAAAATGGGCTAGCTTCAAATATAAACAGGTAGACTTTTAGTTGGATTGTACCCCATTAATTCATTTCATAATTTAAATAATTTCGCAATAGAAATATACGAACTTCGTAATAAATTATTATATTTGCCACCATGGAGATAAAAGAAGAAAACATTAATAGATTCATTTTTGCCATGTTTAACATGATGCAAGGTTTTAAAGAAGGGATGGAGGAGTGTAGTGCATCAAGCGGAGGTTTAAGTGAAAAAGAATTTGTGCTTATCACCACGGTTGGTCAAAAACAAAGCGCTAAAATGAGTGAAATTGCTGAAGGGTTAAATGCACCATTGAGTACCGTTACTAGTCTTGTAGATAAGCTTGTGGAGCGCAAATACCTGGAGCGCTACAACTCGAGTGAAGATAGAAGAGTGGTATTGGTAACCTTGGCTACATTAGGTAAACAAACGTTTAACTCTTTTTTAACGTTCAAAACAGACATTGCCAAAAAAATACTTTCTAATTTTCCAGAAAGTGAGCAAAATATTTTGATTAATTATCTCGAGAAAATACCGCCAATTCTACAAACAAAAAAATAGTTTAAAAAATTTGGCCAATTAATACGAAGTTCGTACTATTGCATCGTCGAAATAAAGTTTTAACAAATAAACCCAACCACAATGAATAATCAAAAAGAACAATATACACGTGTTCAAAATTTTGCACAAGCTGTGATCAACAAGAAATGGCTTGTTCTAATAGTATCTATTGTAATTGCAATGATGGCCGGTAGTGGTGGTCAAAATTTGAAGTTTAACAATGATTACCATGTGTTTTTTGATGATGACAACCCTCAAGTATTAGCATTTGACGCTATTCAGGAGATGTATACCAAGGATGATAATGTATTTATCGTTTTAGCACCCAAGAGTGGTAAGGTATTTACCAAAGAAAGTTTAAGTGCCATTGCTGATTTAGAGCAAAGAGCCTGGTTAACACCATTTTCTAATAGGGTAGATGCTTTAACTAATTATCAACATACACATTCTGAAGGTGATGATATGTTCGTTGAGAATTTAACTGGTGATGATCCTGGCAATTTAAGTGATGAAGAGTTGGGTAAAATTGAACAAATAGCATTGAATGAGCCCCTATTAAGAAATCGCTTGGTAAATGATAAAGGAGCCGTTACAGCGGTAAATATTAATGTAACCTTACCGGCTGATAGTATGGAGGCACCAATGGTAGTAGCCAATCATGTTAGAGCAATGGTAGAAGAGTGGAAACAGGAGTACCCTGGTTTCGACACTTACTTGTCTGGAATTATCATTATGAACGCTTCTTTTGCTGAGCAATCAATGGGTGATATGAGTACCCTGGTGCCAGCTATGTTTTTAATTATTTTATTGGTTGTATTTATCACCACTAAAAGTATTAGTGGTATGGTATCTGCATTTTTTGTATTGCTGTTTTCAATAATGGCTGCAATGGGAATTGCTGGATGGATGGGCGTGGAGCTAACTGGACCTTCAGCTTCCGCACCTACCATGATTATGACGTTAGCAATTGCTGATAGTATACATATTTTGGTAACAATGATTCAGCTTATTCGAGCAGGTAGAAGCAAGGCTGAAGCTATTGTTGAAAGTATCCGTGTTAATTTTATGCCGGTGTTTATTACAAGTGTTACTACGGTTGTGGGCTTCCTTTCATTAAATTTTGCGGAGGGGGATCCATTTCATGATCTTGGCAATATTACGGCGATTGGAGTATCCGCTGCGTTCTTTTTCTCGGTATTTCTGTTACCTGCTTTAATGGCCATATTGCCACTAAGAATTAAACAAAAAAATGCAGAGGATCAAAGAATGAAAATATTGGATGGCCTTGCCAATTTTGTAATTGGCAACAGAAATGCGGTATTAATTGGCTCTATATTTGTTGTTGCGGGACTTGGAACATTGGCTTTAAAAAATGAGCTGAACAACGAGTTTGTGAAGTTCTTTGATGAAACAGTGCCCTTTAGACAAGATACAGATTTCATAGCTGAAAATTTAACGGGTATCTACAACATGGAGTTTTCTTTGAGCTCAGGAGAGGAAGATGGTATAAGCGACCCAGCTTATTTACAGAAGTTGGATGAGTTTGAACAATGGTTTAGGGCTCAGGATAATGTAATGCATGTAAACTCTTTTTCGGAAGTGATGAAACGTGTTAATAAGTCAATGCACGGCGATTCAGCTAAGTATTATCGAGTGCCAGATGGTAAACAAGAGGCAGCACAATATTTATTGTTGTATGAAATGTCATTGCCGTACGGACTTGATTTGAACAATCAAATCAACGTTGATAAATCAGAAACAAGGTTTACGGTTACCATGCAGAATATTTCTAGTAAAGAAATGATTCAATTGGCCGACAAAGCTGAAAACTGGTTAAGAGAAAATGCACCAGAAAAAATGTTTTCTCATGGCGTTAGTCCAACATTGATGTTTTCGCATATTGCCAAAACTAATTTAATAAGCATGCTTGAAGGAGGGTTTGGTGCGTTGATAATCATTTCGTTTATATTAATTTTTGCTTTGCGAAGTGTGAAGTACGGATTGTTGAGTATAGTGCCAAATGTAGCGCCAATTACCATGGCTTTTGGTGTGTGGTTTTTATATAGTGGCCAAATAGACATGGGCTTGGCAACAGTGTTGGGTATGACCTTAGGAATAGTAGTGGATGATACTATTCATTTATTATCGAAGTATATAAGAGCACGTAAAGAAATGGGTAAATCTCCTGCAGATGCAATTCGTTACGCCTTTGATACCGTTGGTAGGGCTGTGGTTGTTACAACGATTATACTAACGGCAGGGTTTTCGGTATTAATTCAATCACATTTTGGTTTTAACTCTGGAATGGGTAAACTTACCGCCATAACAATAGTTGCTGCACTTGTGCTAGATTTACTATTATTGCCTGCTTTACTTTTATTAGTGGATAGGGTTAAGGTGAAAGCAAACAATTAATAACTTAATAATTTA
>CAXHCC010000223.1:0-4037 GCA_964014945.1 uncultured bacterium
TACACAACGCACATCGTCGGCAGCGTCAGATGTGTATAAGAGACAGTCTCATCCCTTTCCCTCATTACATAACGTTGATTAGCTTCCACCAATTTTTCATTAAGTTTCTTTTTTGAAACAGGAATTGTGGCGGTATTATTGGTTGGCTTATCCTTTTCTTGATTGCAAGATAATACGCACAACAGACTAACCATTAAGAAGTATTGAATTTTCATCAATCGATTACTTTCATTTTGGAATCAAAGATTCAAATTTCGCCGTGGTTTCTTCAAGGCTTACATTACTAACACCACCAGCTGCATTTTTATGACCTCCTCCGCTAAAATGTTCTCGCGCAAATTCATTCACATTGAATTCGCCTTTTGATCTAAAGGACATCTTTACCACCCCATCACGTTCTACTATAAACGCCGCAAAGTAAATACCAGCAATAGAAAGTGCATAATTTACTACGCCTTCCGTATCGCCTTTTTGGTAATTAAACCTATCTAACTCCTCACTACTAAGCGCAAAATAGGCGGTACCCGAATCCTTAAACACTTTTATCTTTTCACTCAAACAGAAGCCTAATAAACGTAATTTATCTTCCGTACAATTGTCATGGACGCGATTATAGATTTCACTGTTATCAACACCAGCCTCAATTAACTGAGCAATCACTTTATGTGTTTTAGCACTAGTAGATGGAAACCGAAACGAACCGGTATCCGTCATTATTCCAGCATACAAACAACTAGCTATTTCTTTTTCAATTGTAGATACACCATTTAAATATTCAATAAAATCATAGATTAACTCACAGGTTGAAGAAGATTTAACATCGTGCAAAATAAATTCCGCAAAATCCCCTGGTTGAGGATGGTGATCAATAATACACTTTCTTGCACTTGACTTTTCAACTTCTAAGCCCAGGTCGTTTATTCTACCCAAATGATTAAAGTCTAAACAAAATATCACATCCGCCTCATGCACTACCTCTGCAACCTCCTCTGGATGCTCAGTGTGCAAAAGCACATCATTATTTCCTTTCATCCAATGTAAAAATGATGGATATGAATTGGGTACTACGACCGTTACATTTGCATTGATAGTAGCATTAAAAAAGTTCTTTAATCCTAAAGAAGAACCAATTGCATCACCATCAGGTGACCAATGCGTAACTATAACAATTTTTTTTGCTCCTTCTAATAATTCCTGAATACCTTCTAAATTCGTTGTTCTCAAGTTTTCTACGATTAAATAAATAAGGATGTAAAAATACAATTTATTCAGATGGAAGCCTTAAGAACATCAATATGCTATCAATTTTTATCTTTGCTGCATTTAATAATGAAATCTGCAAAGCGCATATTATTGGTTGAGGACGAAGAGAATTTACTCAACACCATTAAATTAAACCTTGAGTTAGAAGGCCATAATGTAGATGGCGCTTCTGATGGTGCAACTGGTTTAAACTTATCGAAAAAGAATAAGTATGATTTAATTATTTTGGATGTAATGCTCCCAATAATGAACGGTTATGACGTTTGCGCAGCTATGAGACATGAGGACGCTTATACGCCAATTATGTTTTTAACTGCAAAAGGTTCTGGTGAAGAACGCGTGCAAGGATTAAAAATTGGCGCAGATGATTATCTTACCAAACCTTTTAATTTAGAGGAACTGATATTAAGGGTTGATATATTACTTAACCGTGGTAAAAAGCCAAGTAACACCCCTACTATACAAGCTTATAGTTTTGGTGATAATGAAGTAAATTTTTCAACCTACTACATTGTAAATCATCAACAACAAAAGTTTGAATTGAGTAAAAGGGAAATAGAATTATTGCAATACCTAATATCTCGAAAGGGTGAGGTTGTCTCGCGCGAAGATATATTGGATAATATATGGGGTGCTGAAACCTTCCCTTCTTCAAGAACTATTGACAACTACATTTTAGCGTTCAGAAAGTATTTTGAAAAGGAGCCCAAAAACCCTGTCCATTTCCACTCCATAAGAGGAGTAGGATATAAGTTTACAGACTAAGGTTATTTAGTATTTTTTTATTTAAATATGGAAATTCATTTCATGTTAATATTTTAGTGTGCCGAAAATACAAGTAAATAGGGCGTTACGTAACCTATAAGGTTGGGATTACGTAAAATAATCCTATGGTTTCTTTTAGCAACACCAAAGCTGCATTTAGGCATAAAAGCAACAGCGAATTAAGAAAGTCTTATTGGCTATTTAAATTGGTTTCCAACAACGTTCTTGTTGAGGCTGGAGGCAAGCTTCTTCAATTGGCCTTAGCTGTAAGATTTCCAGTTAAAACTCTCTTAAAAAACAACATATTTAAACAGTTCTGTGGTGGGGAAAGTATCGATGACTGTAATGCAACCATATCCATGCTTCGTAATTACGATATAGGATCTATTTTAGATTATTCTGTTGAGGGAAAAGAAAGGGAAGAAGAATTTGACAATTGTTTTAATGAAACGCTCAAAACTATTAAGCTGGCAAAGGGCAATTCAAATATTCCATTTTGCGTTTTTAAGGTAACAGGCTTAATTAGGAGCAAACTGTTAGAAAAGTTAGCCACACAGACAACTTTAACGGAAAGTGAAGTTATAGAATGGAAAAAAGCTTATAAAAGAGTTTACATTCTTTGTAGAACTGCTAAAGAAAATAGTGTGCAAATTTTTATTGATGCCGAAGAGAGTTGGATTCAAGATGCAATAGATGATGTTGTCACCAGAATGATGGTGTTGTTTAATAAGCAAAATGCAATTGTATTTAATACCATGCAACTCTATCGTATTGATAGATTGGCATTTATACAAGATGCAATTAAAAAAGCTAAAAACGGAAATTATAAAATAGGTTTTAAACTAGTAAGAGGAGCTTATATGGAGCAAGAAAACCTTCGTGCCGATAAGCAGGGGTACCCCAGCCCTATTCATAGCTCAAAAAACAACTGCGATAAGGATTACAACCAAGCCATAAAGATCTGTATAGAAAATATTGATCACGTTTCTTTTTGCGTAGCAACTCATAATGAAGAAAGTACAATGCTACTTGCAAATCTAATGCAACAACATAGCATTAGCAATAACGACCCTCGCATATATTTGGCCCAACTTTATGGTATGAGCAACCATATTAGTTTTAATGCAGCATTATTAAATTATAATGTTGCTAAATATGTTCCTTACGGTCCGGTAAATGAGGTAATACCATATTTAATACGAAGAGCCCAAGAAAACACGTTTATTGATGGACAAGCTGGACGAGAGCTATCTTTAATAACACAAGAAATCAATAGGCGTAAGGCGTCTAAATAAGTCGCTATTCGCATTCGCAGCTGTGCTCAGTTGAGTCTAATTTAAACAGCGATGTTAGCGAGGTAACTGTATCAATATCCTCAACTATTACGCGAAGTTTTTCTCCACTTTCTGTGAAACCCTCAATCGCATACGTTGGGTTTGGTTCGGCTCTCACTTCACTCGCATCATAATTTATCTTACCACCTTCAAATATAAGCTTTAAGCCTTGTATATCAATATTATAACAATTTAAATAGCAGCTACCCGTTGCGTTTACAAGTAATGGCTGTTCTTTTAACTCTTCCAATTTAATTGAACCTGGCATTTGGCAGCCCCTACCTTTCACGATAAAGCTCACTAGTATCAATCCTAAAGCAAAACCAAATCCGTAGAATTTTAACCTACGAAACAACTCTTTATTTTTGGTATTAATTTCCATTAATGAGTAGTGTTCCTCTCTTAAATGCCTGCCATAAGTAAGTTAATATCCTTGCAGGGTATTTCGTAAATTTCACCCAAAACGGGATTAGTTAACGTACCATTGAATAAGAATATACCTCCTCTTACACCATCATTTCTTAACAACATTTGTCTCAACCCTCCCATTTCTCCTATTTCCATTAATATAGGGGTAAATATAGTACTAAGCGCGTAAGAGGCCGTACGAGAAACCCGAGAAGTAATATTTCTGTCTCTTATACACATCTCCGAGCCCACGAGACCCGGAATAAT
>CAXHCC010000224.1:0-4003 GCA_964014945.1 uncultured bacterium
GCAAACTACAGTAATATTATTAAGTCATCCATTTTTTTAAAAAACATGGACGATTTTGCTCAAGTAAATGAGGAATATGGCTCATTTTTTACAGAATCATTCCCCGCAAGAGAAACGGTAGAGGTATCCAGGTTACCAAAAGACGTGAATGTTGAAATAAGTATAATTGCAGCCCTGTAATTGTAGTTTGCAAATGATGGAGTAATTATGTTGGTAAAATTGTTAATTATTTTTACCTAATCCCTTAAAATTCAAGCATTAGCTATTGGATATTTGTTTTTAGCTCATTATTTATTGAGCAACAAACAAATGAAGGTAAGACACATTTTAGCAACACTCTATTTCAATTGTATTGGAATTTGCCTAACTGCACAAATTGTAAATCCAACTCCGAAGGCACTTTATATAAGTCCAAAATACTTCAACGCAGATAGTATTAGTGCTCATCATGTGAGGGAGGTGCATTTATCCATTTCTAATAAAGCAGATGGTGAAATCATTGTTAACAATGGTAAAAAACAGGTTTATGTGTTTGACGAAGGTGGCTGCATGCAATCCTACCACTATACCATACTAACCAACCCAAATTACAAAAAAAAGGGGGTAGCTCCTAAACATGATACAATCCACACTTCTGTTTTTTGTGACAGTATTAATACTATAATAGGTAAGCGCGTAAAAAATGGCGATTTCTATAGTGGACATTATTACGAATACGATAATCAGAATAGAGTCGTAAAGAAAACACGGTTTAAAGAAACAAATGCGAATGAAAATGGCGATAGTACAGTATTTGTTTTGGGAGTACAGAAGTTGCTTTCTTACGAAAAGCTTGACTACAAACAATTAACTCCAACACAATTCAAAATAATAAGCTATAATGAAGATGATTATCCTTTTAAATCAAGTATTGTAAATTACGATTCGTCTGGCAATTTGTTATCCAAATACGTAGAATATACTGTAAGTTGGATGCGAGAAGAATATAAATATACTTACGACAACCTAAACAGAGTTGTTACATCAGAAATTATCCGCTATTCCGGCAAAGTAAAAAAAACACGAAAAGAATATGAATACAATCTAAAAGGAAATATTTCGGTTCAACGAAATTACAAACAGGGGAAATTGGTAATGGAAATTAACTACTTATACGACAATGAAACAGGATTAATTAAGTCGGAAGTAAACCGAGATCACGCTCACAACTCAATTGACATAGTGAAATATAAATATGTGCTATTCTAATAATCTCTCTGCATCAAGTTATCTGCGAGCGATAACAAGTCTTGTTTTTTTGATTTAGGAACATCAACGGAGTCCAGCATAACAAGTGCCTTCTTATAGTATTTATCCATCTCTAATTTGGCTAGCCTTTGCACATCCAGTTGCATAAATATATTTGTAACAGCTCCCACTTTATCATCCAAACTAACATCCTCTCCTTTCATCCAACTATTTAGCTCATTCAACAAGCTAGGTTTTTCTTTTGCCAGCTCCAATGCTTTGAGTAACAAAAACGTTTTCTTATTAGCCACAATATCTCCACCCACTTGCTTACCCACCTTTGCCTTCTCACCAAAAACATCCAATATATCATCTTGCAATTGAAAAGCAATACCTATGTTTTTACCAAATTCGTATAGCTTATCTGATTCTTTCTCTGTAGCACCTCCTAGCAGAGCGCCAATCTTTAAACTGCCAGCAAGCAGAACAGATGTTTTAAGCTTGATCATGTTTATATAGTCATCTATACTCACAGCATCCAGCTCCTCAAAATTCATATCCAATTGCTGGCCTTCACAAACTTCAATGGCGGTTGAATTAAAAACTTCCAATATCCTCGGAAGCACTTCCGTATTTGATTTACAAAGTTCTTCGTAGGCCTTTACCATTATCACATCTCCACTTAAAATTGCGATATTGGTATTCCACTTTTCATGAACAGTGGTCTTTCCCCTCCGAACCGGAGCATTATCCATTATATCATCATGAACTAGTGTAAAATTATGAAAAAGCTCTATCGCAATAGCCGCATTAATAGCATTATCCTCCTTACCACCAAAAAGATCGCAGGCCAATAATGTAAGAACAGGTCGCATACGCTTCCCACCCAAAGACATAAAATAACTAACTGGTTCGTATAATTCTGCTGGAGATTTCTTAGAGTTAATACTAGTTAGAGCAGACTCAACTAACTTCTGAAAACGCGCAACTTTCTCCAAAACAAATTAGATAATAAATTTGGTATTCTCCAACACTTTCTTCAACCCCTCCTCTAACGGCAATAAATCTCGTTGAAGCAACTCCTTCATTTTACTATTATCCGGTTTCCGTCTAGACATGTCACCTTCCTCTAATTTCGGCAAATGAATAATTTTTGAGGAAGATTTTGTTAGTTTGATTATCACCTTTGCTAAATCTAATACCGATGTTTCCACATCACCACCAATATTGACAACCTCATTAATACACAAGCGTTTAAAAAACGCATTTGTAGTAGCCTCTACATTGTCTTCAACATAACAAAACGTGCGGGTTTGTGTACCATCTCCATAAATTGTTATGTCCTCATTATTTAACGCACAGGATATAAACTTTGAAACAACAAAATCCTTACTTTGCTTTTGACCGTAAGTATTAAAAAAACGGAAAATTGTATAATCCAATCCGTATTCTTTTTTAAATGACTTTAAATAAGCTTCTCCTACATTTTTAACTATTGCATAGGGCAATCTAGAATTTAGCGGAGTAGTTTCTTCGTTTTGAGGAAACTCTACAGGCTCGCCATATACTTCAGACGAAGAAGAGAAATACACATGTTTAACACCTGTATTTTTGGACAAGTTAAGAACGTTTTTAATTCCTGAAATATCTTCCAAAACACGTACCGGGTTTTCTTGAGTACGTTTAACACCAACCATAGCTGCATAATGAAAAACGAAATCAAAATTATACGCGTAAAAAACACTTGATATATTCTCGAAATCATTCACATCACAATTGATAAATTTGATATTGTCAAATTTTGAAACAGGAATCTTATCAACATCTCCTGTAAGCAAATTATCAACAATGACAATATAATACTCTTTATTGCTAGCCAGCTTTTGAACCAAATTGCTAGGTATAAAACCAGCGCCTCCTGTAACTAATATATTTATCATTGATTTACCTCCGCAATTTTCATCAAATAATTACCATAACCACTTTTAAGAAGAGGTTTCGCTAACTCAACTAGCTGTTCCTTTGAAATGTACCCCATACTATATGCAACAGCCTCAATACATCCAATACCTAAGCCCTGTCTTTCCTCAATTACCTGAACATACTGTCCGGCTTGCATCAAAGATTCAAAGGTTCCTGTATCCAACCAAGCAGTACCTCTATCCAGTAAGCCCACCTTTAACTTCCCTTGTTCCAAGTAGTGTTTATTTACATCGGTTATTTCATACTCTCCTCTTGCGCTTGGCTTCTGCTGTTTTGCAATTTCCACAACACTGTTATCGTAGAAATAAAGACCAGGAACAGCATAATTAGACTTTGGGTTCTGAGGCTTTTCCTCAATAGATTTTGCATTTCCATTTTCATCAAAATCAACAACCCCATATCGTTCAGGATCTGAAACATGATATGCAAAAACAACGCCTCCTTCAGGGTTCTGATATTGCTTTAATAAGCGCCCCAAACCTGAACCATAAAAAATATTATCACCTAGCACCAAAGCAACGCTATCATTTCCAATAAACTCCTCCCCTATCACAAAAGCTTGTGCTAGTCCATTTGGAACTTCTTGTACGGCATATTTAAATTTACAACCAACACGTGACCCATCGCCCAATAACCGTTCAAAATGCGGTAAATCATGAGGAGTAGAGATAATTAATATCTCAGATATGCCTGCCCACATTAGAATTGACAACGGATAATAAATCATAGGTTTGTTATAAACCGGCATCTGTCTCTTATACACATCTGACGCTGCCGACGATGTGCGTTGTGT
>CAXHCC010000225.1:0-3984 GCA_964014945.1 uncultured bacterium
CACAACGCACATCGTCGGCAGCGTCAGATGTGTATAAGAGACAGCATATATATGGAAGGCTTGATTAAAGGCTTTACATCTTCTAATTTGTAAAAATTACTTTTCCCTTTGGTTATGTATATCTCTACACTATCAGGTATACAATACAGGTTTTTTATACTGTCTTTAAAAACTGTTTTCTGAGAATCAGTTTGTTCATGCCAGCAAACCAAGTCAACCATGTCAATTATTTCGCGGTTAGTAGATACATTCACCACCGCTGAATCTGGGGTGAGTTCCATTACATTTTGCCAAAAAATAGTTTGAGGTAATTTATGCCAACCTTCATCATAAATAACAGGGTCGTAAATAAAATTATCGTAGACAATTTCTTGCTTTACCTCCTTGTCAATATTGTCTGCTCTGGCAGAGGAGCAAGCAATTTCGAACAAAATTGTGCTAAATAGAATTAGCAATGCCAGTAGTATTGACCTCTTGGTTTTCATTGGACAGTAATGTTACGTTAAAATTGTAAAAAAGATACAGCCCTTTACCATTATTCTTTCCATTATAGGATGTTGAGAACTTTTTTGTACGATTGTGCGTATACTCCGTTTGTGTAACCAAGCTATCATTTGGACGCACGCAATTAAGGTGTTATGTATACCTTTGTTATTAATCCAAAAACCGCAATATGGCACAAGATAACTACCAAGCACATGATTATTACCAAATTGATGAGTTGCTAACAGATGAACACAAACTAATACGTGATACGGCACGTGCATGGGTTAAAAAGGAGGTAAGTCCTATTATTGAAGAAGCTTGCCAAAAAACAGAATTTCCAAAACAGTGGCTAAAAGGCTTAGGTGAAATTGGGGCTTTTGGAGCTACCATACCAACTGAATACGGTGGAGCAGGATTAGATCAATTATCATACGGAATTTTAATGCAGGAACTTGAAAGAGGTGATAGTGGTTTACGTTCTACTGAATCGGTTCAAAGCTCTTTGGTTATGTTCCCTATTTATTCTTATGGTTCAGAAGAACAAAAGAAAAAGTACTTACCTCAATTGGCAAAAGGAGAAATGGTTGGTTGTTTTGGACTTACTGAACCAAATCATGGATCCGACCCTATGGGTATGCTTACTACCATCAAAAAGGACGGGGATGACTACATATTGAACGGTGCAAAAATGTGGATTTCAAACGCACCTTTTGCGGATATTGCTGTTGTGTGGGCCAAAGATGAGGAAGGAAACATTAGAGGTATGGTAGTTGAAACTGATTCTGACGGACTTACCACCCCAACTATTAAAGGAAAATGGAGTTTACGCGCAAGTGTAACAGGAGAATTGGTTTTTGATAATGTACGTGTACCAAAAGAAAATATATTCCCAGACATAAAAAGTATAAAAGGCCCACTAAGCTGTTTAAATTCGGCAAGGTACGGTATTGCTTGGGGAGCTATAGGCGCCGCAATGGATTGTTACGATTCTGCCTTGCGATATTCAAAAGAAAGAATACAATTTGGCAAACCCATTGCATCATTTCAGCTTACACAAAAAAAGTTAGCGGAGATGATTACAGAAATAACCAAAGCGCAATTATTAGCTTGGCGTTTAGGAGTGCTTAAAAATGAGGATAGTGCCACACCTGCACAAATATCAATGGCCAAACGTAATAATGTAAACATGGCGTTAAATATAGCCAGAGAAGCGCGTCAAATACATGGTGCCATGGGCATAACCGGAGAGTATTCCATCATGCGTCATATGATGAATTTAGAATCAGTTGTTACTTATGAAGGCACCCATGATATTCACTTATTAATAACAGGCTTAGATGTAACAGGTATTAATGCCTTTTCTTAAAATAGGTGAGCTATTGTTTATTTTCAGCCAAATCCACATCGCACTGTATGAGGAAAGCTGCAGGATACTCCGACTGAACTTGTTTTAAATACCGATAAGCTTCAAGCTTAGTTCTATAATTGCCAATGGTAACATTAAAATAAGGCTGATTGTAGGACACATATGCAGCTACACTATCATTTTCTTCTAAAAACTTTTCTTGAATTTCGTATGCCTCTTTTTTGTCACCGCCAAAGTGTATTTTAATACGATATCCTATGGTATGTACTTTTTCGTTAACCGCTACATGTTTTTGCGCTAATTCCTTAATTGCTGGGCTCTGAATTATTGCGATAGCACCTGGCTTTTGCACCTTGACAGAATCGGTTTGCGCAGTTAGGGGGTACGCTCCAAAAAATAATGCAATTAGTAATACTGTAAAACGCGTCACAATTTCTAATGTTTATAGTCCAAAGTTAAGGAATATTCAGTTGTTGTAAATAATTCTTACAACAATTAGACCCTTTATATTCACAAAAAAAGCCCAGCAAAATTGCTGGGCTTTTATGAATTGTTTAAAGCACTTTACTTAAATGAAGTACCCACGTATTTATTGATATCCACATTACGTATGGTAGAGCCATACTTTTTATTGATAGCAGAAATCATATTATTAGCTGCAATTGCTTGCGCTAACGGGGAGATATTTAAACCGTCCAAAGAAAAATACCCTCCTGCAAAAGAAGCGTCTACTTCTTTCCCGTTAAAATATGTGCCGGCAATTATATCGCTAAAACCATCATGACCGTCTGCAAAGGCTAAATCATAGTCTGTAGCAACCTGCTTTATTACAGCATTGTAAGCATCAATTGCTGCATTAACCGTATCAATCTCACCTTTATCCAATACCCAACGACGGCCCAATGGAATACGGCCACCTAAACCAAGACATTTTAATGAATCGCGAGGCACTTCCAATAGTAAAAATTCATCTGATAACATCCTTCTATGACCGAATGGTGCACTCGCATCTTCTATGACCAAAGCATTACGTCCTTCTTTAAAGGTATAACCTGAGGTGGCTGCATAAAAGTTTGTTAATGCCGCAGCACTATCGGCAGATAAAATTAAGAAGTCATACTTGTAATGGGTATAGTAAGGAAATGACTCTATACCAATAATATCAGTGATTACTCCTTTCGCACCGTTTGCAGTTAATGTTGAAACGATGCTTCTTAAGCTATCTTCAAACTCCTGTACAGGTGTAATATTGTCATCAGCACCTCCTCCATCTTCGTTTCCTCCAGATTTAGAATACCTTAATATATCAGTATTCCCCAATTGTAAGCTAAAAAAGGTTGGATTAAGGGCAGCCGCTTCGCTCAAAATTGTTGCCGCAGGGTTAGTACTTTTAAATATTTCATAAAATATTTCTGAATTACCTGTACCCCAATCAGAACCTAATGCACTAGGAGCTGGGCGATTCACAAAAATTGTTTTTGCACCGTTAGCCGCTAAATTATTATAGGGTCCTGCTACCGTAAGCCCAGATCTAATTGATTGCGTTAAACCTAAAATTTGAACTGGGGTATAATTGAATGTACTACTATCAAACATCCTCGAGTACAACTCAACAGAATCGTCGCAAAATGTTCTTTCTCTTAAATATAACGTTGTTGAAGGATGGCCTTTTTCAAAACCAAAACTAGTACCTTCCGGAAATAATGGTTGTTTAAACTCTCCTCCTCCTACAGCTTTAAACTGCTCAGACAATAGGAATGGCGTTGATGACAACTGATTTTCACGACTTAAGGCGCCATTACAGTAACCAGATGGTGTACCCTCACCTATTGAAACATAAACGCTAAAGTTGGCAGAACCTGCAGTTGCAGCAGGAACATCATCAAATTTAGGTTCACAAGCAACAAACAGCGAACTGCTTAGCACTAATATTAAGATGTTTTTGAAAATTTTCATAATAGTAAAAGATATAATAATTAATATTTATACGTTAGAGATAAGCCAATAGTAGACGCGAAAGTCTTATAGTCACCCTCAAAATCATAGTAATCTGAAACTCCATTTTCACGGTTAACAGCTTCAAATCCGTAAACAGCATCAATTGTAAAGTTTTTGTTTAAGTTATAACCACA
>CAXHCC010000226.1:0-3959 GCA_964014945.1 uncultured bacterium
ATATATAGCAAATGAATTGATAATAACTAAATATGTTCGCAAATTTTTTCACAAATAAATTGGGCTGCTTTACCATTTCCAAAAATTTGCGGATAGAAAATTTGCTCTTGAGAAACTAATTTATTGTAAGCTTGAATTATTTTAGATTCATTAGCATCAGCAACAATAGCAGCACCACTTTCGACTAGCTCTACCCATTCTGTTTCCGATCTTAGAATAACACATGGTTTATTAAAAAAGCAGGCCTCTTTTTGCACTCCACCAGAATCAGTGATAATTATTTTTGCGTTTTTCTCAAGCGCAATCATATCTAAATAAGAAACAGGAGGAATTATTGAAACAAGTTCATTTCGATCCAAATCCTTGAATAAGGCTGGACTTAATTTTTCTTTTAACAATGACGTTGTTCGCGGATGCAGCGGTAAGACAATGGGAATATTATTATCCACACTTATACGTTGTATAGCGATAAATAACTCACCCATCCTTTCTTTGTCGTCTGTATTATAATGACGATGTATAGTAGCTAAAACAAAGTCTTTATTTTCTAATCCTTGCTCTTCGATAATCGTTGATTTTCGGTTACCAAGCGCAGCAAAAAACAAACTATTATCATACATAACATCACCACAATGCAATACTAATGGGTTGTCCGCTGAGTAAGGTGCCTGGCTTGAGCTATTAAGCCCTTCAGTAATTAAATTATTAAAACTTGTTACAGTAGGAGCAAATAACAATGTAGAAACGTGGTCACACATTATCCTATTTATTTCTTCTGGCATGGTCTTGTTAAAAGAGCGCAAACCTGCTTCAATATGAATTATTGGTATTTGAATTTTGGAGGCAGCAATTGCTCCAGCAAGCGTTGAATTAGTATCTCCATATAATACAACAGCATCAGGTTTTTCAGTAAAAAAAACCTGTTCCAACTTCTCAATCATTTTTGCGGTTTGTTCTCCATGATAACCTGCCCCTACTGCCAGATTATAATTTGGGTCTGGCATACCCAATTCATCAAAAAACACATCCGACATATTCTTATCGTAATGTTGCCCAGTGTGAACAATTATTTCTTGTAATTTGTCGGAGTATAATTCACTGATTACTCTAGTTAAAGCAGCAGCTTTTATTATTTGAGGACGTGTCCCTATTACAGTAAGCAGCTTCTTCATGTCAGTAATTATAGAATAGTTTCATCAGCAAAGCTATAAAAATCATTATCACTTATAATGATATGATCTAATAATGCAATATCCAATAATTGGCCAGCTTCTTTAATTTTTTTGGTAATCGATCTGTCAGCATTACTAGGCTTTAAATTACCTGATGGATGATTATGACAAATTATAATTGCACTTGCAAAGTGACTAAGAGCTGAATTAAATATCAATTTTGTATCCACCACGGTGCCAGCAATTCCACCTTTGCTAATAAGCTCCTTTTTAATTACGAAGTTTGCTCTATTCAATAATAGCATCCAAAACTCTTCGTGCGGCAAATCCAACATTATAGGCTTCATAATTGAATAAACATCCCTACTACCTGTAATTTTCACTTTCTTTGAACTATCAGTATCTTTCCTTCTCCTACCCAATTCCAATGCTGCAACTATACTAATGGCTTTAGCTTGGCCCACACCATTAAACTTCATTAAATCATGTACAGAAAGTTTGGCCAATAAATTTAAATCATTATTTGCGCTGGCAAGTATTTTTTTCGACAACTCTACAGCTGAATCTTCCTTATTACCTGAACCTATTAAAATTGCAATCAATTCTGCCTCCGATAAGACGTGCCTGCCTTTGTCAAGTAATTTTTCACGGGGTCGGTCTTCTTCTGCCCAAAATTTTATGCTATTAATTTGCTGGTAATTCATCAGGAGCTCAATTTAATAAAAAAGCTCCGCAAAATTGCGAAGCTTTTTAGCAATCTCAAATATCCACAATCTAAGTAATATTGATTGTTAAATCCTTACCACAATGTTTACAAACAACAGCCTCTTGCTTTATCGTTTCTGCACAATACGGACAATTCTTATTCTCCTTATTAGAATGTGATTGGTATTTTGATGGAAACAACATTAAAGCCAACACTAAAATGGGCATAAAGCCACACAAAAAAAACCAAACAACTTTATGATACCCCTTTTTTTGTGCAATTGTTCCTCCCATATAGGCAGCTAACAACATGAAAAATATAAGAATATAAACTCTCATATTGCCAAGGGTTTATTTAACATTTCCTACACCAATAAATGGTACGGCTCCACTTCCAGTAACGTTTGGTAAATGCCCATCCCACTTTTCAATGGCCTTTAAATTGGCTTCAATTTTTCTAAGCTCCAATAAATTTGGAGATATAATTGCACGTTGTAACCTTAAAGCCTCTGCCTCAGCTTTTGCGCTTGTAATTTTTTGATCAGCCTCAATTTTAATTCTTTCCAGGTCACGTTTAGCTTTTAACGCTAACTGTTCTGCCGTTTGTTTGGCCTCAATGGCTTGTACAAATATGTCAGAAAAACTAAATGAAACAATCGAAAACTCATCAACCGCAATGTGGTGATCCAACAACCTAGTTGTTAACGCTGTTCGCATTGCTTCACTTACCTCAGGTCGTTTTGTAATTAGGTTTTCTGCCGTATATAGGGCGGTAACTGCCTTTACTACTTCTGATACAGCTGGGTCAATAATCTTCACCTTAAAATCTTTACCAATTGATTGGTAAACTAAATTTGCTTTACTAGGGATTATATGAAAGTTAAGCGCAACCGTTGAAGTTACATCTTGCAAATCAGAAGAAGCAGCAACAGCGTGGGTTTCTGCTTTCTGAATTTTTACATCCAATAAAATCACCTCTTGTTTAATAGGCATCCTAAAATGTAAACCTTCATCCAAAACGATTGGCTGAACAGCCCCAAAATTTAATACAATACCTCTTTCACCTGCGTTAACCTTTACCCAAGGACGAAGCAAAACAAAACCAATGGCAATTAATACAACTATTGCAATACCTCTGCTGCTTTTATTTTTAAAGATAGACTGAATAAGGCTAAACAAGTCTACATCATTTCTGTTATCCATTTTTTTAATTATTTATTTACGTTAACTAATACTCTTCCTTTTAGTTTTCCTGCCATCATGGTATCAATACTTCCCATTAATTCCTCTAAGCCCTGTTCAATGCACAACTCCGATAAATTATCCAATTTCCAACCTGTCGCCAATTTATTCCATATCTCTTTTCTATAAGCCATTGGGCAATTTTGCGAATCAATTCCAACCAAGGTTACTCCTCTTAAAATAAATGGAAATACGGTTAAATTAAGATTAGGTGACGCAGCATTACCACAACTCGTAACAACACCTAAATGATTTGTAGATTTTATAATATTATCCAATACAGTTCCTCCCACTGTATCAACAGCTCCAGCAAATAAACCTTTTAGCATTGGTCGTTTATTTTCTTCACCAAATTCTTGCCTTGCCAAAACTTCCTTTGCGCCCAAGTTCGTTAAGTATTCCTCTTCCTCATCCTTTTTACCAGTTACAGCAACAACATGATAGCCCAATTTAGCTAAGATTGCAATACTTAGAGAACCAACACCTCCTGTAGCTCCTGACACAACAATGGCCCCATCTTCCGGCTTTATGTTCTTTACAATTTTATCTATTGACATTCCTGCGGTAAAACCAGCAGTACCTAACATCATTGACTCTTTAAGTGATAAGCCATTCGGAAGTTTTATTGGCCACTCAGCGGGAACACGCACATACTCGGCAAAACCACCAGAAGTATTCATCCCAAAATCATAGCCAGTAACAAGAACTTCATCCCCTTCTTTAAAATTGGAAGAGTTTGAATGCACAACTTCTCCAGATGCGTCTATTCCAGGAGTATGCGGATATGATCTGGTACTGTCTCTTATACACATCTGACGCTGCCGACGATGTGCGTTGTGT
>CAXHCC010000227.1:0-3948 GCA_964014945.1 uncultured bacterium
TTATTCCGGGTCTCGTGGGCTCGGAGATGTGTATAAGAGACAGGTTTTTTAGTTAACGATTATTTCAAACTTGTTCGAGAATAAACGTTCGCTAAAAAACACCTGACCGTAGGGAAGCAAGTTTTATCCACTACACGGACAAAGAGGGATAACCGACAACAAGGAGGTAATCCCTTGTTTTGATAAGTTATGATATAAATAAAAAAAATCGCAGTTGGCGATTTATGGTTTTCTTCTCGGAATTCGGAGTCCATAGGGATCACGAAGTAATCCCAAATTATTTTGTCATTCAACTAGAGCTTGAATGAATCCTTTACCATCTAGACCTTTAATATCGTTTTTTCTGAGTACCTTTGTATCGGAAACAAAACAAGGGAATTATATACATCTATCATGGAATTTACAGCTAAACAAATTGCGGAAATGCTTGGAGGAGTGGTGGAAGGAGATGAAAATGCAACTGTTTCTAATGTAACGGGTATTGAGGAAGGAAAAGCACAACATCTTTCGTTTTTATCTAATGCTGTATATACACCCCATGTTTACAATACGGATTCAACCATTGTTTTAATTAACAACGATGTTAAGTTAGATAAGCCCGTAAAGGATACTTGTACCTTAATAAGGGTGGATGATGCATATGCTAGTTTTGCTGAGCTATTAGATCATTACACAACCCTAAAAAATGATAAAAAAGGAATAGAGGAACCGTCCTATATTTCGGACTCTGCTACTTACGGTGCAGCATGTTATATTGGTGCGTTTGCCTACATTGGTGAAAATGTGAAGATGGGAAATAATGTTAAAGTATATCCGCATGCATATATTGGTGATAATGTAACAATTGGCGATAATGTAACCTTGTATTCAGGAGTTAAGGTTTACCACGAATGTGTTATTGGCAATTCATGTACGATTCACTCGTGTTCGGTAATTGGTAGTGATGGATTTGGATTTGCACCAACCGAGAAAACAGGATATAAAAAGATACCTCAAATTGGTAATGTAGTATTGGAAGATGAAGTTGAAATTGGTGCTAGTTCTGCAATTGATCGTGCTACAATGGGTTCTACTATTATCAGAAAAGGTGTTAAAATTGATAATATGGTTCAAATTGGCCACAACTGTGAAGTTGGTGAAGATACCGTAATGGCTGGGGCTTCTTCTCTAGCTGGTTCTGCAAAAGTTGGTAAGAATGTGATGCTAGCTGGTCAGGTTGGTGTTGCTGGGCATTTGAGTATTGCCAACGGCGTTAAGGTGGCAGGCCAGTCTGGAATAGGCTCTTCCATTACTAAAGAAAATGCTATTGTGCAGGGTTCTCCTGCTTTTGATATAGGTGATTATCAGCGCGCTTATGTATATTTTAGAAGTTTACGCAAACTTAATGATCGTATTGCTACACTTGAAAAAGCGTTAAAAGATAAAGAGTCTTCAACGACTTAGTTTCTAAATATGGCCCATATTTGCGGCTCCTTTCTTAACTTTACAGGCTATGTCGAACGCTTCTAAACAATCGAGGCCGTTATTTTGGTTTTACATACTTGTAGGATATGTATTGGTGCAGTTTGTGTGGTGGGCTTACCTTATGGTAAGTTTAAATGGCGAGGTTAACAGTTTGCAAAACCAAATTAATTTGTTAAACGGGAATTCTGCCGAGGAGGTAATTAAACTCGGCAATGAGCTGAATGACAAGCTACATAAACGATGGTTGATGATTTCTGGTGAAGGAGCTGTTTTTATTGCTTTGCTATTAGTTGGTATAGTTCAAGTAAGAAAGTCTTTTAAGCGAGAACAAAAATTAACTGAACAGGAAAAAAACTTTTTATTATCTGTCACCCATGAATTAAAGTCACCAATTGCATCCTCCAAATTACAATTGCAAACCTTGCTAAAGCACAACCTAGAAAAGGAGCAGCAACAAAAAATGCTAAATAATGCCATTGAGGATACCAATCGTTTGAATAATTTAGTGGAAAATATTCTGCTGGCAGCGAAGGTTGAAAACCCAAATTACATGCTCCAAAAGGAAAAATGTAATATATCGCAAATTACAAAGGATGTTGTAGGGAAATTGAAAAACACGTATGATGCAAAAGCAAATATCAGCCTCACAGTAGAACCTGATATTTACTTAAATGTAGATAAATCCTATTTCCCGTCTATAGTGTTGAACTTGGTAGAGAATGCGATGAAGTATGCGCCCGAAGACAGCTCAATAAACTTAACTTTGCGTAAATCAGCTAACAATGTTATTTGTAATGTAATTGATGAAGGGGTTGGCATAAGTGATGCGGAGAAAAAAAACGTTTTTAATCGTTTTTATCGTGTTGGTAATGAAGAAACAAGAAGTGCTAAAGGAACAGGCTTAGGTTTATTTATCGTGGATCAACTTGTTAAGCAGCATAATGGGAGTATTGTAATTAAGGATAATCAGCCGCGAGGTTGTAATTTTGAAATAACTTTTAGAGCATAAATAAAGAATGAAAAAGGTTGGATTATTAATTTTAGATGGTTGGGGAATTGGTAACGGTTCAGAGTCGGATGCTATTTCAAAAGCAAATACACCATTTTTGGATAATTTGTTTAATCAATATCCGCATAGCACATTAAATACCTCAGGAGAACATGTTGGCTTACCTGATGGGCAAATGGGTAATAGCGAAGTGGGCCACCTAAATATTGGTGCAGGAAGAATTGTGTACCAAGATTTGGTGCTTATTAATAAAGCGGTTAAAGAAAAAACCATTGATGATAACGACACGTTGAATAGGGCGTTTGACTATGCGAAATCAAACAATAAAGCCGTACATATTTTAGGTTTAGTTTCAGAAGGTGGTGTGCATTCGTCACAGGAACATTTACATTATTTATGTGATTTGGCAAACGCTCAAAATTTAGATAATGTTTTTGTACATGCTTTTACTGACGGAAGAGATACAGACCCCAAAAGTGGTTTGGGGTATATGAAAAACCTGGTAAACCATCTTCAAAAAAGTAAGGTTAAGATAGCCAGTGTAATTGGTAGGTATTATGCAATGGATAGGGATAAAAGGTGGGAGCGTGTAAAATTGGCTTATGATTTAATGGTGAAGGGAGAGGGGAAACGTACTTCAAATATATTAGAGGCGATAAAAGAATCGTACGAGGATGGTGTGACCGATGAGTTTATAAAACCTATTGTAAATACGAATGATGACGGTGCTCCTATAGGAGTTATAAACAAGGATGATGTGGTTATCTGTTTTAATTTTAGAACAGATCGTTGTAGGGAAATTACACATGTACTTACCCAAGAAGATATGCCCAATGAAGGCATGGAAACTATACCTCTATACTATGTTACCATGACTAATTACGATAGCAACTTTAAGGATGTTAAAGTGCTATTTGATAAAGATAATTTGTCCAATACCTTGGGAGAAGTATTAGAAAAGAATAACAAGACACAATTAAGAATTGCAGAGACCGAGAAGTATCCGCATGTAACATTTTTCTTTTCAGGAGGAAGAGAAGCTGAGTTTAAGGATGAAAAAAGACTAATGGCGGCTTCACCAAAAGTGACTACTTATGATTTGCAACCAGAAATGAGCGCGGATAAAATAACAGAACTGGTAACACCGGTTTTAGAAGAAGCACAAACCGATTTTATTTGTTTAAACTTTGCGAATATGGATATGGTTGGGCATACTGGAGATTATAAAGCCGTATTAAAGGCTGCCGAAGCGGTAGATGCTTGTATGAGCAAAGTGGTAAAAACAGGATTGGATAGCGGATATTCTTTCATCATTATTGCTGATCACGGAAATTCGGATTATATGATAAATGAGGACGGTAGCCCAAATACAGCTCATACCACTAATCCAGTGCCATGTATTTTAATTGACAAAGATTTTAAGAATATAGGAAACGGAAAACTGGCTGATATTGCTCCAACTATTTTAAAAATAA
>CAXHCC010000228.1:0-3946 GCA_964014945.1 uncultured bacterium
ACAGATAAGCATGAAACGGGTAGGGCTATGGTGCAAATTGAGCAAGAACAAAACAGTTTACAATTAAGCAAAGCCCTTGATTTAAAAAAAACATTAAACACCATTTCTGAAGAGCCTAAAGGGGATAAAGTACAATTGGGCAGCTTTATAAAAGCCAGTAATGGTTATTATTTTATAAGTATTGGTGTGGGAAAAGTAACGGTAAACAATGAAATCGTATTTGCTATTTCTGCAGCTTCTCCAGTAGGGCAATTGTTGCTCAATAAAAAAGTAAACGATACCTTTAAGATAGCAAACAAGGAAATAACCATACAAGAAATATGTTAAAAGCCCTCGTCAAAATAATTCTTATTGCCTTTTTAGGGCTTGTTGCCTTTTTATTATATAACACCTTTACCTTTTCATCCAAGCAGGTTGCTTATGAGGCCGCTGCTCCTGTAGAGGTTAGTGAAACTGCTGTTAAGCATTTTAGAGAATCCATAAAAATTAAAACGGTTTCGCACGAGCACGGATCCGATTTTGATTCGGCATCCTTTGGTGCATTTACGGATTTTTTAAGCACTACCTATCCTTATTGCGATTCTTTATTGATGAAAGAAGTGCTGAATAGCTATAGTCATTTGTATAAGTGGCAGGGGACTAATACAGAACTAAAACCTATTGTGTTAATGGCCCACTTAGATGTGGTGCCCGTGATTGAAGCCAATAAAGCAGATTGGAAACACGATGCTTTTGGAGCGGAATTAATTGGCGATACCATTTGGGGTAGAGGTGCCATTGACGATAAAGTGGGGGTAATTGGTATTTTGGAAGCAGCGGAACAGTTATTGAAAGATGGATATATGCCAAAGCGGACCATTTATTTTGCTTTTGGCCATGATGAGGAAGTAGGAGGCAGAAACGGCGCAGCGGTAATTGCGCAATATTTAAAAGAGCAAAACGTACAGGCCGAATTTGTGTTGGATGAAGGCGGGGTTATTACTCAAGATATAGTGCCTGGTATTGATAAAAAAGTAGGACTTATTTGTATTGCGGAAAAAGGCTTTGTATCCCTTAAACTAAACACAAAAATTAAAGGTGGGCACTCATCTATGCCCGATAAAGAAACCGCTATTGATGTGATGGCCTATGCTATTGCCAACTTAAAAGCCAATCCTTTTCCTACTCGCATTAGTGAACCGGTTCAGGCGTTTATAGATCATGTAGGTCCTGAAATGCCATTTGGTAATAAACTGGCCTTTGCCAATTCTGCTGTGTTAGGAGGAGTAATTAAAATGATTTATGAAAAAAAGGCATCTACCAATGCACAGGTACGTACCACTACGGCCCCTACGATTTTTTGTGGCGGGGTAAAAGAAAACATTATTCCGCAAGAAGTAGCAGCAACGGTTAACTTTAGAATTTTACCAGGCGAAACCATTGAAGATGTTGTAGCACATGTAAAAAAGGTAATACATGACGATAGGATAGAAGTAACAATAGGGGAGTTTACGTCGGAGCCATCGCCCGTTTCTGATATCACTGCTTTTGGTTATACCGCTATTAACAAAACCATCAAGCAAACTTATGATGATATTATTACCACACCGGGCTTAATGGTAGGCGCTACGGATTCTAGAAGCTTTACTACCATTACCGATAATGTTTACCGCTTTTTACCCATCAAAATTACGCCTAGCAATATCAAGTGCTTCCATGGGGTAAACGAACGCATTGCCCTCAGTGAATTTAAAGATGCTGTGTGTTTTTATACCCGTTTGATGCTGAATGTGCAATAGGTTTCTGTGCGGCCCCTGAACGTAGTCGAAGGGTATGGCTTTTTAATGCACAAATTAATCATGCAATGCTAATCGTTGAATATACTGTTCGTTTCCTAAGGCTTCGTCCCGATAGCTATCGGGACCGCTCAGCCGCCGGATGGAAGTTCGTGATTCGTATCGTCATTGCGAACCCCTTTTTCAAGGTGAAGCAATCTTAATGTTGCGCCGATATTGTGTGTGATGTGTTGATGAGGAAGGTCTGCCTTTCGAAAGAAACCGATTGCCGCGTTGCGCCTGCCTGCCGGACGGTCAGGTTCTGGATGATATGCTAATAGTCAGAACAAAACACCCTACTAAACTCTTGTCTACTTAATACTGTCTACTAATCAATCAATCACCATTCTACGGGCAATTTTATCACTACCACGTTTTGCAGAGATGATGTAGGTGCCAGGTGCTAATTGTTCAGGGAAGGTAAGTGGGTAATATTCGGCATCGTCAGTTTCAACCGTTACATCAAAGTCAAATAAGAATTGGCCTAGCATATCATATACCGTTATTTCTACTTCATCACCAATATTGGCATCAATTAATGCTGCAATGGTTTGTCCGCCACTTGGGTTAGGAGAAATATTAAACTCAAACCCATCGCTAGTGTTTTTACCAATAGTAACTGTTTTAATTGACGAGTATTCAAAATTACCATTGAAGTCGGTTTGTTTTAAACGGTAATAATAAATTCCACTGCTCACATCTGCATCTACTAAACCGTAGTTGAGTGTTGTGGTTGAATTACCATTAACTCCTTTAGAAGGCACATTGGCAATCTCCATAAAGTTAATACCATCAGTTGAGCGTTCAATGGTAAAGTAATTATTGTTTATTTCAGTAGCTGTGCTCCAAGTAAGATCTACAGCAGTTCCATTGTACATGGCATCAAAGCTCAACAGCTCAATTGGCAACGGATTGTTAGCACCGCCTCTAGAACCAAAAGTAAATGGAGAAAAAGACGTAACCAAATCAGAAATTATAGTACCATTGCTGCTACTACAACCACCAGTGGTAACATAGGTGCTTGGGTTTACCGTACGCCATTCGCCAGATGTAAAATGTACAATCATTAAATCCGTTGCAGGGTTGGCACACTCATCAATACCGCTGGCATCACTATCTTCCCAATACAAGGTAACGGTGGCATCACCTGTACCACTGTTTTGTGTGATATCCCAATATTCAATATTACTAACATTGTTAGGGTAAGGGGTTTGGTCATCGGTATCAAGTGTTGAAACATCCGCGTAGGCGGTATTGAAATATTGAACGGTAAACTCCGAATCTCCGGTTAAACCACTTAATGCCAAACGTGCCCATTTGGTTGAACCAGCGCCTGTTGGGAATATGTATGGGCCGCCAATAGCGGTTGTCATATTCCATTTAACCGGGCCATTTACATAACTACCACTTGCCCCACCAGCAGAACCATTAACGGCGTCTAATGCAGCATTGGATAGGGTTAATAAATTAGTAGCATCAGTATTTACAATACCATCAGTAAAGGTTATATCGTTGGTAACAGTAACTGGGTCGGCTAAAATAATGTCATTGCTGCCATCTGCACCGGTGTTATTAATAGTTAAGTCATAGAAGGTTTGTGTACCTGCACTGGTACCTACGTTTTGGTCTACTGCCCCGTTAAAGGTAACTGTACCGTTGTTATGCGTAAAGGTAGCATCGTTATCAAAATCGCCTGCTAAGCTTAAGTTGCCAGAGGTAGAAGTTAATGTACCCGCTGTAATCGCTAAACCACTAAGGGTTACCGCTTGTGATTCAAAGGCTAAGCCACCCGCACCGGCTGATGTTAAAGTATAACTAGCCGCGGTTAAGGTACCACCTACTGTTAAAGTGTTGGCACTGGTAGTTACTTGCCTGCTGGCACCCATTGTAATGGTACCCGTACCTAAATTTAAATTTGAACTACCTGTAAAAGTAAAGTCACCATTCCAGGCCATAGGGTTATTAGCCGTTACCGTAAAGGCACCACCCGTAATGTTATTAATGGTGGTACCATCTTCTATGGTAAATGTACCAGCCGTTGTACCCAATGCTTGTGCATTACTAATATTTAAAGTACCTGCACTTAACCTGTCTCTTATACACATCTCCGAGCCCACGAGACCCGGAATAAT
>CAXHCC010000229.1:0-3921 GCA_964014945.1 uncultured bacterium
ACACAACGCACATCGTCGGCAGCGTCAGATGTGTATAAGAGACAGCTGTACCTGTATTAAGCTTGCGCCCAATTGACAGAAGAGATACGTCTCAAGCGATATTCTAATTCTTTATAACCCTTATTCCTAAATAATCCCTTCTTTTAATAAATCGTGCAGGTGTAAAAGGCCTACAAATGCACCTTTATTTACAACCACTAGTTGAGTAATATTATGTTGCTCTAATAGGCTTAAAGCATTAACCGCTAATTCATCTTGTTCGATCAATTTAGGTGTAGTATTCATTATATCTTTAGCTGTCAACTGATTTAAATCGTTTTCCTTTTCTAGCATTCTCCGTAAATCACCATCAGTTATCACCCCCAAAAGGTTGTTATTTTCAACTACTGCTGTTGCACCCAAACGCTTGGAAGATATTTCCAAAATAACTTGTTTTAATGAGTCGCTGGGTAGCACCACGGGCACCTGATTTTGTGTGTATAAATCAGCCACCTTTAAATATAGCTTTTTGCCCAAGGCACCACCAGGGTGATATTTGGCAAAGTCTTTTTTGGAAAAGCCACGATAATCTAATAAGCAAACTGCTAAGGCATCACCAAGTGCTAACTGCGCAGTTGTACTTGAGGTAGGTGCTAGGTTATTAGGACATGCCTCTTGCTTTACACTGCTATTAATTACCATATCTGCTTGGTTGGCCAAATACGACTTCGTGTTACCAACAATCGCAATTAAATTATTGCCTCCCTGCTTTAATAACGGTACCAAAACTTTAACCTCAGGAGTGTCACCACTTTTTGAAATACAAATAACAACATCCTCTCCTTGCAATGTTCCTAAATCACCATGTATAGCATCTGCAGCATGCATAAAAATAGACGGTGTTCCTGTAGAGTTAAAAGTGGCTACTATTTTTTGCGCTATTAACGCGCTTTTACCTATACCCGTTATTACAACCCTTCCCTTAGAATTATAAATTAGCTCAACGCATTGAGCAAAACTATCCGTCAATAACTCCTTTAAACCTATAATCGCATCTGACTCTATTTCTAAAGTTGTGCGTGCTAATTGCAATATTTCTTCCTTTAATTTGCTCAAAATCACTTAATTTATAACATTCAACGTACTATTTTAGGTGTTTATACTTAGGGGTTTCAAGGTTTATTAAAATTACCTTTACTAGAGTTAAACAATAATACAAAATAATACTTGTTAAGCCGCAGTTAAAATAAATTTTGAGTTTGTTTTAACTGCTAAACCACCGGAAACTATTAAATACTTTAAACGTTAAAAAAATGATTGAAGTAGCAGACCCAAAGGTAAAAACCGACAAAAAAACACTTCATAAACATCTTAGCAAGTTTTTTGGCTTTGAAGGTTTTAAAGGAGAGCAGGAGCAAATTATTGAAAGCGTACTTGCAGGTAAAGACACTTTTGTAATTATGCCAACTGGAGGTGGTAAATCGTTGTGCTATCAACTTCCCGCATTATTGTCAGAAGGTACAGCAATAGTAGTTTCTCCGCTTATTGCATTGATGAAAAATCAGGTGGATGCGATTCGGAATTTTGGCAACGATGAAAGTATTGCACATTACTTAAATTCATCCTTATCTAAGGCAGAAACGGCAACAGTAAAACAAGATATACTAGATAAAAAAACAAAACTATTATACGTGGCTCCTGAAAGCTTAACTAAAGCTTCTAACATTGAGTTTTTCAATGAAATTAACATATCGTTTTTTGCAATTGACGAAGCGCACTGTATTTCTGAGTGGGGACATGACTTTAGACCTGAATACCGTAGATTAAGACCAATTATTGAAGAAATTGGAACAGTACCTATTATTGCTTTAACTGCCACCGCAACTGTTAAAGTACAGCAAGATATTCAGAAAAACCTCGGAATGACTGAGGCTAATCTTTTTAAGTCTTCCTTTAACAGAGCTAACCTATATTACGAAGTACGACCTAAAAAGGATGTAGGTAAAGAAATTATTAAATATGTAAAAGGGCATGAAGGAAAGTCAGGTATTATATACTGCTTAAGTAGAAAAAAAGTAGAAGAGTTGGCTCAGCTGCTTCAAGTAAATGGTATTAAGGCTATGCCCTACCATGCAGGTTTAGAAGCAAAGGAACGTGCTAAAACTCAGGACGACTTTTTAATGGAAAATGTGCATGTAATTGTAGCTACAATTGCATTTGGAATGGGAATTGATAAGCCAGATGTTCGTTTTGTTATTCATCACGATATACCAAAATCTTTAGAAGGATATTATCAAGAAACCGGAAGAGCAGGCAGAGATGGTGGCGAAGGAAACTGTATTACTTTTTACAGTCATGACGACATCCTGAAGCTTGAAAAATTTATGAAAGGGAAGCCCGTTTCTGAACAAGAAATAGGCAAACAATTATTGCATGAAACAGTTTCATATGCCGAAACTTCTGGATGTAGAAGAAAGTATGTATTGCACTACTTTGGTGAGAAATATGATGACAACAAGTGTAATGAAATGTGCGACAATTGCCGCCATCCTAAAGAAAAATTTGAAGGTAAAGAGGATGTAGTTCTCGCTATTAAAGTAATTGATTTGGTGAATGAAAAGTTTAAAATAAAAGACATCATTAACATCCTAATTGGCAATGGTGCATCAAATACTTCAAAAGCATATAAACATAACGAACTAAAATTATTTGGTGCAGGCAAAGAGGACGATAAGGATAGCAAACACTGGAATGCAATTATACGCCAAGCTTTAGTTGATGGTTTGCTAGTAAAGGATGTGGAGAATTATGGCCTTCTTAAAATTACTAAACAAGGAAAAGGTTTTGTTTCAAAACCTTTTAGCATAATGGTTGCCAAGGATCACGACTACTCTGATACAGACGAAGACACATCAACAGCAACTGGTAAACACAAAGGAGGATCAGGTGCAGACCCTCAATTATTTGCATTGCTTAAATATCTGCTAAAAGAAACATCCAACAAGTTTGGTTTGCCTCCTTATGTAATTTTTCAAGAAGTTTCGTTAGAAGAAATGGCGATTCAATACCCCATTAAATTAGAAGAGTTGGTTAACATAAATGGTGTTGGACAGGGCAAAGCCAATAAGTTTGGTAAACCATTTGTTGCCTTGATAAAAAAATATGTAGAAGAGAACGAAATTGATAGACCAATGGATATGGTGGTAAAATCCATTGTGAATAAATCGGGTTTAAAAGTTTATATAATTCAAAATATAGATAGAAAGCGTCCATTTGATGATATAGCAAAAGCAAAAGGTTTAAGCGTAAAAGAATTAATTACCGAAATAGAACACATTGTTTCCTCAGGCACCAAATTAAATATTGACTATTATATTAATACGGTTATGGATGAGGATAAACAAGAAGATGTTTTAGAATACTTTAAAGACGAATCTGAATCTGGTTCGATTGCTGATGCACTTGAAGAATTAGGAGAAGACGAATATCCTGAAGAAAACATCCGATTAATGCGTATTAAATTCTTAAGTGAGTTTGGCAACTAAATTCATTTAATGCAGAACACTTTTACATCGTTTTATCTGTAGTAGATAACAAAAAGTAATTCTGTTACGCAACCCACAACAAAGCCAAAATAAACTTGTGTAGGGCTGTGCGCCTTCAACTTCAACCTGGCATACCCAATGATTCCTGCTATGAATAACATTAATAAAATAGGATAAAGCAATTCTATTTGTAAACGATAAATCATGCCAAAAAGAACGCCTACTACCCCTCCTACTCCTACCATATGGGCGCTTATTTTAAATTTATAATTAATCAATAAAGAAGTAACTAATGCCGCAATAGCCGCTAATACAATTATTCCGTAAAATGAAGATAAACCGGAATTTCTAAACCTGTCTCTTATACACATCTCCGAGCCCACGAGACCCGGAATAA
>CAXHCC010000230.1:0-3910 GCA_964014945.1 uncultured bacterium
CACATCGTCGGCAGCGTCAGATGTGTATAAGAGACAGGACTTACTCTGTTTATACTTTAAAAATGGAGCGGTATAATGATAAATTTGTTTATAGGTAAAAAATGCAACTGTTATTGCTATCATTGAAGCAAAAAGAACATTAAAATATGACAGAGAGAATTTCTTATTAAGATCATCAATTACATAACCCACTGTTACTATTAAATAAATAATAAAAGGGGTATAGTAATTGATCCATGACCCCTTTTTAATGCTAGAAAATACAGCTATTAAAAGTGAAAATACAATTAATAGAAGTAATAATATTGTATTCTCTTGATGTTTTAATTTAATTATAGCATAGGTTATTGAGGCAAATCCAGCAATAACAATTATTCCATAAATATTTAAAAAACGATAGAATACGTATAGACCTTGGGATAAATCATAACCAACATCCATTCCTCCAAAAATAGATTTAAAGAAAACTTCACCAAACAAATTGTAACAAACTAATAAAAACAGAGCAATTGCCAGGGCAAATGAGAACGATATAGATATCAATGGGATCCAATCCTTTTTAATCAACAACATCATCCCAAGTGCCGAAATTATCATAAAAGCATCTTGTTTAGCAAAAAAGGAAATGGCGAATATAAACCCAGTTAACATATACATCTTATTCGATTGTCGAATACCCGACAAACAAAAAACATAAACCCCTAGTAATGAAATTGTTAAGGCTAATGCATCCGGCCGAACCGCAAATGCCAAATGCGTAAATAACGTAAAACATAACAACGCTCCTCCCCAACTTATAGTTCGCGAAACTTTAAGCACCCTTACTAATATTAAATAAACAAGTAGCGCTGTAAGTAAATTATAACATAAACTCAAAATACGCCCAATTCTCATCACGTTGTAACTGTAGGTATCCAACTCTGTATCTAATAGCGCAGCAGCAATGAAAATTGGAACCTGAGAAAGCGGTGTATACTGAAAGATTTCAAAAGGAATACTTTCTGGGTTGGTATATAATGCTTTACCATTTGCCACGTTTAGGGCATTCCAAATATTATTAGTTTCTCCTACGCAAATTTCAGGAGTATAACTAAAGCAGATTATTAACCTGTAAAGTATTAAGGCTGAAACTACCCCCAAAATCAACATTGATTTTATTGAAATAGTCTTCGAATTCATAATAATTAAACATTAAACCTCATTACTGAGTCATTTTGTCTCTCTTTTTTAACAAACTTGAAGTTCCATCAAACCCCAAATTAAAAAGAGCATCAACGATTGACAAGTAAGCATCAAAAGGCATTGAAGTTTGATTATATTGTGGGTGAATGTAATTTTGATATGTTAATTTGATACCACGATCCTGGTATAACAAATCGTCGTTATACTTTTTAGCACCAACACCACTCAAATATTCATCAGCACCCACCTTATTGCAAATTTCAAGGATTAACTCATTGTTTCTTAACAAACCGGTATTCAAATCAGACAGCAATACTATTTTAGTGTCTATTTTGAATTTATCCAATAACCGGCTAATAAATGTGATATTCATATTGACAAACGAGTCTAGGTACAAAACATCTTCAATAAACGGAAATATTATATCATAATAAGGTGATTTACTATAGGAAAATGACAACGTTTTTAAAACCTTTAATTGCCAATTTTTATCGCTAAAAAAAACCTCTTTATATCCTACTATTCCATTATTCCCTTTAGGTTTGGACAACGGAACAACAATATCCAATATGCCATTTGCGGTTTTTATTTTGTTCCTATTAGCAACAGACTTACCTCTAGGAAATTGTACATTGTCCAGAATAACAAATGTATCGGACAAAAGTATTTTATCGAAATAACCAAGCCATGGAAGAAAGTTGGGTTGGTGAACAGAAACAATCATGCTAACACTTTTTCAAGAACGAACATATCTGAGATTTCTTCCTTTTTCACAAAACCAGATTTCAAATAAAATCTCAACGCCTTAAAATTTTTCTGATCTACTTTTAATGAAACTTTATTACACATAAAAGTCCCCTTAACAATATTTTCAAAACCATTTAATAATTGAGCTCCAATTCCACAGCTTCGATAGTTTCGTGCTACAAAAAATTTATGAATATGAAACATATCTCCTTTATTCGAGGAAATGATAAATCCAGTTAATTCATCTTCGTTTTCAGCGTATAAACTAGACTCCCACTTTCTAGGAAGATCAATTAAAAAGTGTTCATCCTCCCAATACTCATTATCGAATTCATGAATTATATTTTTAAAAGAATCAACATGACTCTTCAAATAGTTCTTCGTTAATAATTTGATATCCATAATTTACATTATCCACCTAACTACTTCAAATGCCTCAGCATAAGTAGCTCCTATCTGAACTCCCCTGATCGTAGCAAGGGAAGTAATAAAATTAGTATTAAGATAACCTCTATGCTTTTGTGACTTGTACTCTTTTAATGCAGCAACTTTATAATTTACGTCCCTTTCGGTAAGTTTAATAAAAGAGGTAGTTTCCATAGAAACATTATTCCAAGGCATTTCATAGCCCAAAATGGAAGTTTGCTTAAATGCTCTAACACCTTCTTCATAAACAACTTGGTGATCTTGATGAATATCCGTACTACAAGGCAAGAAGACAAGGCTAGGCTGAATTTTATTCCTAATCTCAATCATTTGTTCCAATATATCTTGCCGATCATATTTAAACCTTCTAACATCAAAATTCAATACAATGACATTCTCAGATGGTATGCCAAGAATTTTGGTAGCTGCGTTTAATTCGTCAATTAAGGTATTCTCGTCCATCCCCTTTGGTAAAGATTTCTTACAAGATGAAAATGCTACATAATATACTTGATGGCCATCATTTATTAATTTTGCAATCGATCCCCCACAACCTAATTCTCCATCATCCGTATGAGGTGCCAAAACAAGAACTTTGTATTTATCATCAACATTCATGGTAATCTGTTCATTTTAATATTCTGGAAATTTCGTCACCATCAAAGATAAGGTTTTGATTGCTATAATGATCAACAGATGGGTCGTTTTCATGTTCACAGAAAACTACACCATAATCTATATTAAGAATATTGCATAGTTTGTAAAAATGAAATTTGTATTGGCTCTTATGTATGTACTCTTTATTAGTGATATCAAGAAACAGCCCTCCCTCTTTCTTAAACATCAAATTTATTAACCCTGCACCTGTTAGCGCCAAAACGTTCTCAGCACGTCTCATCATTTCTATTTGTTCAAAAAACGTATAATTCTCCATAAAGACTGTCTCAAAACCATATTTAGATAATTGTTTCTCCACACCTTCTTCATTTGTAAATTTTCTTCGCTCAGCAAATTTTCTAGAGATGTATACATTTTTACCCGAAGAAATTGATATATCCTTCTTTTTTAATGCCTCAAACAAGAAAGTTCTAACGGCAAATACTTGTTCCGGAATAAACATTGGTGTCCATGGTTTCACTTCAGGCATTATCAATTTTTTTGCGAAGACATGTACGCCATCGGGAATAACTTTAATTCTTAATTCTGGAAACAATTCTAAGGTTTCATTCACAAATGACAACTTTTTCCAGCTTTCAGGATAAATTAACGTGAGAGTCTCTAATTTGTCTTTCACCATAAGTAAACGAGGAATACACTCTGTTATCCAAAAATAATAGCTAAACCAAGGTGAATGAATAACCAAATACTTTCTATCATCGGTTAACTTTACAGATTTTAAAGACTTACCATACTTGCATACCAGCATTTGTTCTACGCCTTTTCTCCAATGGTTATAATAAAAACTTTCATCGTAACCAGAAAAGCCAATATTAGGAGCACAACCCTTAACCAACAACGCGTTCTTTATCACCAATCCATAATGAGATACAAAGGC
>CAXHCC010000231.1:0-3906 GCA_964014945.1 uncultured bacterium
GCGTCAGATGTGTATAAGAGACAGTATCTATTCTTAATATTGGCATCATAAAACATCTCATTTTCATAACAATCCTTTAGCGGTAAGTTTTTTAAATAAAACATTTTATAAAAAGCTGCGAATAACAGCGAATGTTCATATAATCCAATGTAAGGTTCAACAATCAACTTTTTATTTCCATATTTCTGTTCAAACCCCTCCTTAAATCTTAAATACTTGGCTACAGTTCTTTCATCTGAAGATCGCGAATAATCATTCAAATTAACAATACCCCATTTTCCTGATGAATTTGTCAAGTTATGCACCATAATATCTCCCACTTCATTCTTATAAATCTCCACTCCTCGTTGAACCCCAGTAGTAAAATGAGATATCGCTGTATCATTCAATAGACCATATTTTTTATATTCAACATTAAAGAATTCTCCTTTACCCACAATTGAGGTTAATTGTTTCCAAGTATTAGATTTGGTATTTTCAACAACTACCGAAGAACTATAAACAGCCCCTTCAACACTAGGGACAATATTAAAACTTTTATATAGCGGGGATACGTAGTTGTAATACGCATAAAAAAACAGTGGAATAACCATTAACAAGGAATTTATCAACAGTTGACTTATACTCTTGTTACGATTATAATAATAAACAACATATACACCCAATATTGGAACCAGCACTATAGCGTTAACTCTAACAGAAATAGCATAAGCAGCTATTACGCTTAATAGGAATAAAAACAAAAAATTGTGCTTTCTGCTTAGTCCTAATAAAATAGCGGTAAACAAAATAAATAAACTGGATACTACACTGTCTGGGGTAAAGTAAGAATCATAAAACAAGTTCATGTTTGACGATAAATACCCTGATATCATAATTGCAACAAACAATAGATATCGATTAAATAATTTTTTGTAATAATAGAAAAACAGGAGACAAGAGAACAACTGCAATAGACTTTGCATAATAACGGCAAAATTTAACGTGTTAAACAGCGTTTCGCAAAACCGAAAAAAAAGCGGGTAGCCCACCGTAGGGTAATTCATTAACTCGGTACTGTTGTTGTCTATTCTACATAAAACTTCAAAATAAGCGTAGGTATCTAGAGATATATAGGGTATTGGAACATATATAAAATAAGGAGCTCTTACTATTACAAAGCTTGTAACGATCAATACACACCCCCAAATAAAGGCGACATTAGGATTCTTTATGTTTAAATATTTCATCATTCAGTTAGTAGTCTCAATGTTTTACCGAGGCATTATTATTTCAACACCCTTATTATTGTCAACGATACCTATAGTATTAACGCTTTTATTCAAGTACAAGTTCACCATCATCGCGTCTTTGTAATTGTTAAAGTACAAGGTATCGCCAATTCTATATGACTTTTCAATAAGTTTTGCTTCATTGTAGTATGGATTTTCAGGTCGTGGTGAAAGATCTCCATGAATATCCGAATAAGTGGGATAAATAGAAATAAACATGGTAACTACTGTAAATGTTAATATCACATTTCCTATAATTTTCAACTTGCGATTACGTATTAAATAAAGAATAGCAAATGCCAATAACATTATTGCTGTAGGTGATGCAAATACAGCATAGGTAGTTTGAAACGACCGACAATGTCCTTCTCTAAAAGCATTTAGAGTTGCATATAAGATTTGGGTAAAAGTAATAATAGTCAAGAATAATAGTTTGTCTCTTCTTGCACCTTTCAAGGTTTTGAAAAGCGTAACAATAATGGCGCCTAAAGGAATAAACACTAAGGCTCCTATTTCTCTAATACGTAATCCAAAATCTTGTAAAGAATTGCCCATAATTTGGAGAAAAACTTGCACCCAACCAACTACGATATTATAAGTATTTACTGGCATTAAATATGGATCATCGCCTTCACTGAATTTTGCAACTTTATCTGCCATCAAAGCATACTGTCCCTCAAGCACCTTTAAACCTTCAAATCCTCCAACAAACAGCCAACACAAAAATAATAGACAAATACACGCACCAGCAATTATATACTTAAGCCAAATATGCTTATCTCTAACAAGTGCAACAAAAATTATGAAATGTGCAATTAATATGTAACTGGTTAAGTAATGAGATAGAAGGGAAAGGGTTGCCAAAATCACATATCCGGCAAATAGGTAATAACTGTTTGCGTTATTTTTTAATTTAATTATTAATAAAAGAATATAGCTAGAACAAAATGACAATAGAGTCGCAAAAGCATAGGCTCTAATTTTTTGAGCATCCTCTATAAACATTGGTTGTATAGCAAACAAAAATGCGGTTAATAGCCCAATCCTTGAATCGTTAAACATGCTTTTCGAAAAACGATAACCTATAAACACCAGCAGCAAACCAGATAAGACAGACAGAAACCTTAATGCAAAGTCAGAATTGCCAAATACATTTTTCCAGTAGTGCAATACAACGTTGTAAAAAATACTGTTACCATTATCCTTTATGGTTGATTGCAATACATTCTCAATTTTATTCTGACTCCTAAAACTGTTGCTGGTAAACTCATAACCATTTGGTTTGTTAGCATAAAACAAACCATTTGCTATACATATTGTTACTCTTTCGTCATGCCATGGACCATGTTTAGAAATACCCCAAACACGCACAATAAAACTAACTAGAACAATAAAGAGCAGTAAATAAGTTGTTGACAAGTTCCTAATTAGCATCTTACTCTTAACTACATATAGTTTTATAATTTATACTCAAGTTATATTAAGTCCTCTGGTCTTAATCTCTTTCCTCTTAAACCTAATAACCCATGCAAAAGTCCAATATTAATATAATAATCTTCACCCTTTTCTTTGTTTAAAACCATCCTAACTACAAGGTATTTAATGAGCTCCGTAATCTTATACAGTTTTGAGAAAATTGAAATACTATCACCACTACTAAATTTCTGATCAAAATATAATTTATTTCTAGCACCATAATAGGAGCCTACAAATTTCATTTTACTACTTAAGCTAAACGTAGAAGTGCTTACATGAGTAATTATCGCCTTCGGGGTGAAAATTGAAGGAACGCCAAGATCGTTCAACGAATGGCAATAATCCATTTCTTCATAAAACATAAAATACTCCGTGTCCATGAAGCCAAATTTCTTAATCACTTCAATTGGTATAAACAATGAATGACCGTATATGCGAGCTGGCTTTTCTTTAAGCTCATCAATATAGTCTGACAATAATTTACCCTTCAACTTATCGTATGTGGGGAATTTTCCGGGTTGCAGCTCTTCCTTAATATCATAGGTTCCAGCATAATGGATTATATCAGGATTCTCTGACATCAATGTCAAATTGCTAAATATTGCTGTTCCATTACGTTTGTACGACTTAACTAGCTCAGATAGTGAATCAGGTCGCACGGTACAATCATTGTTTAATATCCATACCGAATCAAAGTTATTCTTTAATGCAAAGTCCACTCCAATTTTATTCCCTGCAGCATATCCAATATTTTCTTTCGATGCAATGATTAATAAATCAGGGAAAGCTTTTTTAATTTCTCCTACCGATTCATTTTTAGAGTCATTGTCAACAACAAGAATTTTAAAATTGCTATAGGATAATTTCTTCAAAGACGCCACACAATTGATGGTATCGTCAAATTTCATCCAATTCAATACGATAATTAAAACGGAAGGTGCATTATTATCGCTAGTTCTTTCTCCCAAGGATGTTGTTTTTCAAATAATTTAACAATCTCTTCCTATTGTTAATAATATCATTATTCTCGCGGTGCAAGTCTATAAAACTTGTTAGGAATGCCTTAATATGCTTTCGATGAATATAATTCAACAAATCGTGATGTTTACTGGTAGCCACTTGATTTACCTGTCTCTTATACACATCTCCGAGCCCACGA
>CAXHCC010000232.1:0-3885 GCA_964014945.1 uncultured bacterium
GATTATTCCGGGTCTCGTGGGCTCGGAGATGTGTATAAGAGACAGCTCTTTGAAATTAGGGCTTATAAAAGTTCCTTCCGGAGAAATTACCAATTTGCCCTACCTGAAAAAAGTAGGCGCTATGAATAAAAAGGTGGTCTTGTCAACAGGAATGAGTGTAATGAATGAAGTTGAAGAGGCAATAAGCGTATTAGTTGGAGCGGGAACTGCAAGAGAAAATATTTCGGTTTTACATTGTACCACTGACTACCCAACATCCATGAAAGATGTAAACTTAAATGCCATGTTGACTCTTAAAGAACATTTTCAACTACCTGTTGGGTATTCAGATCATACAAATGGAATTGAGGTTGCGGTTGCTGCTGTGGCTATGGGAGCTACAATAATTGAAAAGCATTTTACTATTGATAAAACCCTACCTGGTCCCGACCATAAAGCTTCATTAGAACCTGATGAATTAAAGGCGATGGTTAGTGCTATTCGAAATATTGAAGATGCTTTGGGAGTTGCTGATAAGAAGCCTACAGAATCAGAAAAGAAGAATAGTCTAGTCGCTAGAAAAAGTATTCACCTAGCTCATGATTTAATCAAAGGACACGTTTTAGTTGAGAGTGATTTGATTATGAAACGCCCTGGAGATGGAATTTCGCCAATGAGAATGGAGGATGTAGTAGGTAAAACAATTCTTAATGACCTTTCAGTTGATTACAAATTAGAATGGGAGGACATGGAATGAAGGTTGGCGTGTTAACAAGCTCAAGAGCAGACTATGGAATCTATCTGCCTTTATTGAAAGCGTTAAAAAGTGACAAAGATTTTGAATTGGTGATAATTGCGTTTGGAACTCATTTGTCTGAAAAACACGGTAATACAATTGATCAGATTTATAATGATGGATTCTATGTTGATATCAAAGTTGAACCACCATTTTATGGCGATTCTCCTGAAGGAATTGCGAAGGCAATGGCAAAGACAACTATGCAATTTGCTGAGGTTTGGGCAAAGGATTCATCATATGATATTTTGTTTGCTTTAGGAGATAGGTTTGAAATGTTTTCTGCTGTTAGTGCGTCTGTACCGTTTAATATTCCAATTGCACATTTACATGGTGGAGAAACCACCTTGGGTGCTATCGATGAATCTTTTCGGCATTCGATTACATCTATGTCAAAAATCCACTTTGCTTCAACAGAGAATCACCAGAAACGAATTGAACAAATTATCGGTACTAGTACTGACGTTTATAATGTAGGCGCTTTAAGTATAGATAATATTAATGAAATTACTCTTCTCACTCCTTTGGAGTTCAAGAATGAATTTGGTGTTGAGCTTAATAATCCAGTTTTATTGACGTTTCACCCTGAAACAGTAGATTATCAAAGAAATGAAGAATTGATAATTGAGGTTCTTTCCTCAATTGATGACATTGAACAACAAATAATTGTTACAATGCCTAATTCTGACACAAAGGGTGACGTAATAAGGAAACGTATTAATGATTTTTCGAAAAGTCGCCCTAATGTCTTTTTGTTTGAATCTTTAGGAACGAAAGGTTACTTTTCTTGTTTAAAGTACTGTTCTTTCGTAATGGGCAATTCTTCAAGCGGAATAATTGAAGCCGCTTCATTTGGAAAGTACGTTTTGAATCTGGGAAATAGACAATTAGGAAGAGATGTAGGATTGAATGTGCTACATTGTAGGGTTGATAGGGATAAAATTCGAGAAGAAATAGGAAGAATAAATAAACTTCCTGCTTTAGTTGATGGAAACATATATGGAGATGGAAAGACGGCGAGTAGGATTATTGCTGTTTTAAAAAATAAGATAAAGTAGATACTACATACATAAAGTTTAATATGAAAAACATAGCACTTGTAGGATATTCAGGACATGCGTATGTTGCTTACGAAGCGTTTTTTTCTCAAGGAGTAACTGTTGTTGGGTATACCGAAAAGGAGGAAAAGGAACACAATCCTTATAGTTTAAAGTATTTGGGAAATGAGAGAGAATTAGAGGTTGTGGACAGCTTAAAGGATTACTCATATTTTGTGGGCGTTGGGGACAATACTGTTCGAAAGAATATTAGCGAGTATTTGATATCAAAATTAGGGATGCCTGAAAATAACATTCATAAAACAGCTATAGTATCAAAATCTATGAATTGTGGTAATGGAAATTTGTTTGCTGCAGGTGCTATTATTAACCCATTAGTAAAAATTGGTAACGGTGTAATCTGTAATACGGGCTCAATAATAGAGCATGAGTGTGTTATTGGTGATTACGTTCATGTTGCACCAGGGGCTGTGCTAACCGGTAATGTAGTTATTGAAGATGGGGCATTTATTGGTGCAAACTCAGTTATTAAACAAGGGGTTACAGTTGGTAAAAATGCCATTGTAGGAGCCGGGGCGGTCGTAATTAATAATGTAGCTGACGAAAAAGTTGTTGTTGGTAACCCTGCTAAAATAAAATGATGGATACACAAAAGTTTACAATAAGCATTGAATCTTCGGCAAGGGAAGCCATTGAAAGAATTAATCAGCTTGCAATCCCTAATGTGTCAATTTTTATTATAGACATGAATGGGAAGCTGGAAGGATCAATTACTGACGGGGATATTCGTAGAGGGTTACTAAAAGGAAAAAGTATTGACGATTCAATAGACCTCTTTATGAATGTGAATAGCAAATACTTTGTTGAAGGGGAGGATAATTATACGAATGTTAATCGATTTAAGAATGCAGGAATAAGATTAATTCCGGTTGTTAATTCACAACGTATTTTACTTAAAATAATAGATTTAGAACTATTACATTCATTGTTGCCATTAGATGTTGTATTAATGGCTGGGGGTAAAGGTGAGCGATTAAAACCTTTAACAGATAAAACTCCTAAACCAATGTTACATGTGGGTGATAAACCAATTATCGTTCGAAATATAGAACGAATTGCAAACTTTGGTGTTGATCAATTTAATATTGCCGTACGCCATATGGCGGATCAAATAAAAGATGGTCTTAATATAAATGAGTTTGCGCATTTACGTTTAAATTTTGTCGAGGAGGAAGAGCCGCTAGGAACAATTGGAGCGTTGAGCTTAATCGATGACTTTAAAAATGATACAATATTGCTGATGAACGCGGATTTATTAACCAATATTGATTTTAGCGACTTTTATAAAAAATTTATTGATAGTGAATCGGAAATGCAGGTGGCAACAATACCTTATAATATTGATGTTCCTTATGCAGTGATGGATATAGATGATTCAGGTAGAGTTAAAGCGTTTAATGAAAAACCTCGCTATACCTTCTACTCTAATGCAGGTATTTATATTTTTAAAAAGGAATTAATCTCTTTAATACCTAAAGGAGAAAACTTTGATGCTACTCATTTTATGGAGTTAGTAATGGAAAAGGGGAATTCTATAAGTACTTACCCTATACTTGGATACTGGTTGGATATTGGCAGACCAGAAGATTATTATAAAGCTCAAAACGACGTAAAGGTAACTCAGTTTTAAACTTTGCAATTTATTATTTCATTGAGCGGAAAATGCTTTTCGTAACGCTGTTTTAATTACTGTCGTTAATCTCGTTTCTGAATAATATCCCACAATAAATGCAGTTATGTTTGATGAGACTACTCCTACAACTAACAGCTGCTGAGGTGTAAATAAGTGGCTGAACTCTTTAGTAATTAAATCAAAGATGCTATAATGAATTAGATATAGCGTATAGGAGTAATTAGCAACAACTTTTATTATACTAGCTGCAAGCTTTGGAAAATTAAGGTTTTTAAAAAGGTCAATTGCAACCAACAAGAGAGCTGCCAATAAAAAAGAGAACAAAGCCTGTCAGGACGATCGCTGGCACGATAGCTTCC
>CAXHCC010000233.1:0-3863 GCA_964014945.1 uncultured bacterium
ATGAATCATCATTACTCGTTAGGTATGATTCATATTCCTTACTTTCCTTAATGATGTTTAATATTTTTCTAACTAGTTCAAATTCGTTGTTCCAGCTAATTTTTCTCTTTTGAATTTCATTAGCTAGCTGCTGATTGATAGCTAGTTTTTCTAAAAATTTATTTTCTATGAACTTTAGGTTAGGGTTAAGGTCACTTTCCGTTGGTAGTCTTTTCTTTTTAGCTTCTTCCATTTGTACGGTGGCAACATGTTTCAGCTCTAAGAAAAATGCAAGTTGATAAATGTATAAGTCGTATATGGAGTTTATGCCCTTTAGTAAGGCTCTTTCTCCTTTTAACAAGTCCTTATCTTCAGATTGAAAAAGAGCGTATAATGCTTGCATTACTTTTATCCGTAAATACCTCCTGTTAAGCATAATATTATAAGTACTTTTGTTATTTAATCTGCTTTGGTTGTAATGCTGCTAGCTATTGGGCGACAAACTTAACCAAAAATTTAAACATTGAAGATAAAATCAGCTCGTGAAGTCCTTAAAACACCTTAATAAATACTTCATAAATTATAAGTGGCGTTTAATGCTTGGAGCATTGTTTGTTGGCTTATCTAATTACTATACGGTAAATAGTTTTTCCTACGCACGTAAGGCAATAGATCATGTTGCAAAACGAATTAATGATGGTGAAACAGAAGGTGTAACAAATGAGTTGTTTGGTTTTGCGCTAACCATATTAGGTTTAGCCCTGTTAAGTGGGTTGTTTTTGTTCCTTACCCGACAAACTATTATTGTGATGTCTAGATACATTGAGTATGACCTAAAAAACGAAATTTTTAGGCATTACCAAAGCTTGGATGCTTCATTTTATAAACGCAACAACACAGGTGATTTAATGAATCGTATTAGTGAAGATGTAAGCCGAGTTCGAATGTATATTGGTCCTGCGGTAATGTATGTAATCAATACATCTTTTCGGTTTATTTTAACCATTGCGGTTATGTTAAATGTTAATGCAACATTAACTTTGTATGTGTTATTACCAATGCCTGTTTTGGCATTGTCCATTTATTATATAAGTAGTGTTATAAGCAATAAAAGTACTGTAATACAACAACAGCTTTCCAATATTACAACATTTACTCAAGAGGCTTTTTCGGGAATTCGGGTGATGAAATCATATGGAAGAGAAACAGATTCGTATAACAAGTTTATTTCGCAAAACAACGAATACAAAAAACGAAACATTGATTTGGTAAAGGTTGAAGCAATGTTTCATCCGACTATGGTGCTATTGGTTGGCTTAAGCAATTTGTTGATCGTGTATTTTGGCGGTTTATTGGCAATAGAAGGCAAAATATCTTACGGAAATATTGTGGAGTTTATTTTGTACGTTAACGCTCTGACATGGCCTATTGCCTCTTTAGGATGGGTTACTTCATTAATTCAAAGAGCTGCCGCTTCACAAGAAAGGATTAATGAGTTTTTTAATACTACTTCTGGCATTAGTATTGACTTGGAATCGGGTATGACTGAAAATAAAGTTGTAAAGAATGTGATGGGCGATATTCGTTTTGAAAATGTAAGTTTTACATATCCTGATACTGGTATTCGCGCTTTAAAAAACATTTCATTTGATATTCCTAATGGCAAATCAATTGCTATAATAGGTAGAACAGGTTCAGGAAAATCTACGCTAATAAATCTGATTAGCAGAGCTTATGATGTAGATGAGGGGGCAATTTATGTAAACGGTAATAATATTAAGAAGGTAAACTTGCCTGCGTATCGAAGTGAAATTGGTGTTGTACCACAGGAAGTGTTTTTGTTTTCTGATAGTATATCAAATAATATTGGTTTCACAATTAATGAAGATAATAGTGATAGAGAAATGCGGATAATTGAAGCAGCGAAGCTCGCTGCAATCTATGATAATGTGCAATCCTTTCCGAATAAGTTTGAAACGGTGTTAGGAGAGCGCGGTGTAACTTTATCCGGTGGGCAAAAGCAACGCATTTCCATAGCACGCGCATTGGCTATGCAACCTAAGTTATTACTACTGGATGATTGCTTGTCAGCCGTGGATACAGAAACGGAAGAAGAGATTTTAAATGCGTTGCAACAAGGTAGTGAAAAAAGCAAACGCACTACAGTAATCGTTAGTCACAGAATATCATCCGTAAAAAGTGCTGATAATATAATTGTATTGGACCATGGAGAAATTGTTGAACAAGGAAATCATGACACATTGATGGGGAAGAAAGGTGCCTATTTTAACCTCTTTGAAGAGCAGCAATTGGAAGCGGAAACCCTTTAAAAGCAGAGTTTTAAAACGTTAAAAAACATTTTGTTTTGTTTAATATTTTTTTAATTTTGTGTAGCAAACATTAATTCTAATAAAACAAATTTATGAGCGACGGGTATAATAACGACAGAGAAGAAATATTCTCTAAGGTTGTAAGAGCGGGAAAAAGAACTTACTTTTTTGATGTAAAGAGTACAAGGGCAAATGATTACTATGTTACAATTACAGAAAGCAAAAAACGCTTCGCGGATGACGGTAAGTTCTCTTATGAAAAACATAAAATCTTTTTGTACAAAGAGGATTTTGACAAATTTAGAGATGGTTTTACAGAGGTAATTGATTATATCAAAGCGAATGCTCCTGAAATTGAACCACGTAAGCCAAAAGAAGAAGTGCCATCTGCTACTGAAGAAAAGTCTGGAGATAGCTCTTTTTCGGATGTTAAGTTTGAGGATATATAACAGTAAAAGCTGTAAAGAAAAGTCTCGAAGTAATTTCTTCGGGACTTTTTTTTGTCCATTTTTCACTCATTAAAAATTGTATCTTTGTGGGAATCTTAATTCCAAATAGTTATAGTAAATTCAATTATGGCCTTAGATTCACAAAAGTTTATAGGAGAGGGGTTAACCTATGATGACATCCTATTAGTTCCTGCTTATTCTGAAGTATTACCCCGCGATGTTGATACTTCCTCGTATTTCAGTAAAAATATAAAGTTAAATATTCCCATAGTTTCTGCAGCTATGGATACAGTTACAGAATCAAAGCTTGCAATTACACTTGCGCAAGAGGGAGGAATTGGGGTGCTACATAAAAATATGAGCATTGAATCTCAAGCTAGAGAGGTTAGAAAAGTTAAACGATCGGAAAGCGGTATGATTATGGATCCTGTTACGATGCTGGAGAATGAGACCGTGGCGGATGCATTGGCATTGATGAAGGAAAATAAAATTGGTGGTATCCCGGTTATTGATGCAAAAAACAAGCTCATAGGTATTGTTACCAATAGGGACTTACGATTTGAGAAAAACGTAAACAAACCCATTAAAGAAGCAATGACATCAAAAGATTTGGTGGTAGCTAAAGTGGGTACAGATCTGAAAAAAGCGGAACAGATATTAAAAAGTAATAAAATTGAGAAGTTGCCAGTAGTTGATAAAAATTACAATTTGGCTGGTTTAATTACCTATAGAGATATACTCAAAGTAAGGCTTAACCCTAATGCAAACAAAGACAGCATTGGCAGATTAAGAGTTGCCGCAGCAGTAGGTGTTACCGAGGATGTATTGGAGCGGGCTGAAGCATTGGATAATGCTGGGGTAGATGCAATTGTAATTGATACCGCTCATGGCCATTCAAAAGGCGTTGTTGGAGTTTTAAAAAAGGTAAAGAAAGCGTTTCCTGATTTAGACGTTATTGTAGGTAATATTGCTACAGCTGAAGCGGCTTTATATTTAGCTAAGGCGGGTGCTGACGCAGTGAAAGTTGGTATTGGTCCTGGTTCAATATGCACCACAAGGGTTATTTCAGGTGTTGGTGTGCCACAACTTACTGCTGTAATGGAAG
>CAXHCC010000234.1:0-3793 GCA_964014945.1 uncultured bacterium
TCTTTATTGATAATGCCTTTCCCAAATTCTTTAATTACTTGGCTCGTTACGCTCGGATTATTGTCTAAAATGGATTTGGCTTCTTTGTCTGCGTAGTAAACAGGCGCGCCAAGTGCTGCAAATAGCTTGCATGCAGTTGTTTTTCCACTTCCAATTCCACCTGTGAGCCCAATTTTCAACATCATTATTTTTTAATAATAAATTCCACTTTTTCAGGTATTAATTTTACCGTATTAATTGTGTTTGGCCTGTCTACTAATTTTACTGTTAATCGGTTATTCTTACCTTCCTTAAAATCAACTTCTGCTTTAAACAGTTCTTCGTTAATATTTTTAAAATCCTTAAAACCAATTTTATATTTTACAGTAATTACATCTGGAAATAATTTAATAGTAAAGCCGGCAGGAAGATTTTTAACCGTTAATGGAACTTCAGATTGAGCTTCGGTAAATTTATCTACTTCTAAACGGGCTGTTACCGTTTTGTCCGACAATTCAATATTTTCTAAATGTTCGCTAGGTTTAATTGCGATGGTAATTTTTTTAGACGAATTTAGGTTGAGCAGTTGTGTAGTTTCTAATTCTACAGTATCTATTAGATTAATTTGATCTTTGGAGCCAGTTATTTTTATTCGTTTCGGGTTAAGTTGGATTGCCTTGTTTAGCTGATAATGCGGCGCTAAGGACAAATTAATATTGTGTTTTATTGGAACCATTTTTGATACCTTAGGTTCAACATTTAGCGTTATTGTTTCTGGCGTGACTTTCAAAATTTTAATATCCTTCGAAAATTGTTCGGAAAGTTTATCGTTGTTTTTTCCAATCGGTAATTTATACGAGCGGTTCTTATCTTGGTAGGCATCACTAATATCTAGAATGAGTTGTTTTTTCTTAATTGACCATTTATATAATAAATAATTAAAACCAGTAGACTCTATCGTAATTGCTAATGAAGTTGGGAGTTGGTTATTTACAACCTTGTTTGCTGGGTAGTTTACATACCTTACAGGTAAAGAAACTGAGCCGGAATAGGTTTTTGATAGCGAAAGTGTTAACCAAAAAAGTGCTGAAATAATTATGCAGATCACGAATGTGCTAATCTTTCTATTAAGACCAGCTTCATTTCTTTTTGCGATGTTTTTTACTATTTCAGCCAGAGAACCTTTCAATTATTAAATTGTTTTGTGATTTGGGAATATAAAAATAGCGTTGATTCTTTATCAACGCTACTTTTATAACTATCATATTAATTTACTTATCTGTAAGCGGTTTAGTTGAGTCCATTGAAACAGCACTTTTTTCAATTCTTAGTTTATGACCACCCTCAACCTCTATTATGAATACGGTATCTTTTACCTCTATGATTTTTCCATGAATACCGCCAATAGTTACTATCTTATCTCCTTTACTAACACTTTCTCTAAACTTTTTTTCGTCTTTCGTTTTCTTGAGTTGAGGGCGAATCATGAAAAAATAAAATACTACAATAATTAAGATTAATGGAATAAATGAGCTAAAGCTTCCAGCTTCTTCACCTTGGGCCATTAAAAAAATTTGATTTAGGATTGTGATGTTCATGTTGAATTGTATTATGGATTATTAGATTTTTTGATTGTTAACTAATATAGTTGCTTTAATAACAAGCTGATTAATATTCGGATTACCATTGGTGTATAGGGTAATTGTTTTTTCTATCTCACCTGAGAGGCCATCGCTATCAAATTCTACATGAATTTCATTGTAACCCGTAGGTTCAACAAGATCTTGAGAATAGGAGGGTATCGTACATCCGCAACTACCAATAGCCTGCTTTATGCGTAAAGGACTTTTTCCGACATTTTGATATTTAAATGAGTGAAGTACTTTTTCTCCTTGTATAATATTACCAAAATCGTAACTCGTTTCTTTAAATTTCATAATTCCTTTTGATACTTGCACAGAAGATGTTGAATCATTTGAGCTAACATCTGTAACACCAATTTGGGTGTTTGTAGACTTGCTTGATTGGTTTTCGTTATTGGCACAAGAGACTAAACACGCACACATCAGAAGCGTGAGCGTATGATACTTATTATTACTGAAAACGGAATTAAACATTGATTCAGAATGAGAGTGTAAAATTATAAAAAATATACATGGCAGAGTTATTTATACGTTAACTATATACTTGATTGCAATAAAGGAATATAGCTGGGTTGCAAATGATTATATTTGTCATGATGATTACTTATGTGATAATGATAACAACGGTTGTTGTGTCGGTTCTTGCAATGGAGAACAACATGATGAAAGGGAAGCTGATGTTTAATCCGTATTTAATTAATCATAATAACGAGTGGTATAGGTTTATTTCTAATGCCTTTATTCATGCTGATTGGACCCATTTGGCATTTAACATGTTTGCTTTATATGTGTTTGGTAGAGCTGTTGAAGAAGAGTACCGTTTTATTTTTATGAATAAAGGTGGGCTGTTTTATGTGCTTTTATACATAGGAGGGATGGTACTGTCATCTTTATATGAGTACGAACGGAATAAAAATAATATTCACTACAATGCTCTTGGTGCTTCAGGTGCGGTATCATCAGTAGTGTTTGCCTATATTATAATATCGCCCACGCAAAAGTTAATATTCTTATTCTTGCCTGTTCCTTTACCTGCTTATTTGTTTGGTATTTTATTTTTAGCAATTGAGTATTATATGGGTAAAAAAGGGCAGACTAATATAGGTCACAATGCACATTTTTGGGGAGCAGTGCATGGCATTATTTTTACAGTTCTGCTTAAGCCATCATTGATAACTACTTTTTTTCAGCAGATATTTTTATGAGCAATAAAGCAATTTTTCTTGATAGGGATGGAGTGATAAATAAAGAAAGAAATTATACCTATACATTGAATGATTTTGTGTTGTTACCCGACTTGTTTGAAGCTTTATTAGAGCTGCGTAAGAAGGGGTATTTGTTAATAGTTGTTTCTAACCAAGGGGGAATAGCTAAAGGGCTCTATGGCAAGAGCGATGTTGAGCTATTGCATAATTATTTAAAAGCCCATTTAAAGAAGGAGGATATTGATTTAGCGGAGATATATTATTGCCCACATCACGATGAGTATGGAAAGTGTATTTGTAGGAAACCAAATTCTTTATTAATAGAAAAAGCAATTGGGCGATTTAATATAGATCCTTCCAAGTCGTTTTTTATAGGTGATAAACAACGAGATGTAGATGCTGGAGCACGGGTAGGAGTACAGGGGTTCTTAATTGAATCCAATTCCTCTCTTTTAAATCTTATTGATAAAATTCCGTAATATTGCTTCGGTTGGATTGTTTAGCACAACAAAAGAGATTTGATGAAACAATATATTGATAATAACGGGGAGCATGTATTGGCTAATGAGCCTGTATTGCGTGTGGATAATAGGGCGTTTAATTATGGCGACGCGCTTTTTGAAACCATCAGGATTACCAATGGTGAGGCCCAGTTTGTTTCAGAACACTTTAATCGTTTGTTATCAGGGATGAAGGTTTTAAAATTAAACCCGCCCGGCGCTTTTAGTGAGGAGTTTCTAGGTTCAGTTATAAAAAATCTTGCACAAAAAAATAGTGTAGATAAGGACGGGCGGGTTAGAATTACCTTTTATAGAAATACTGGGGGATTGTTTACCCCTTCTGATAATGATTGTGCTTATTTGCTTTCCGTTACTTCCCTTGAAGAAGAAGGTTACGTACTGAATAAGAAGGGCATAATGGCTGTCTCTTATACACATCTCCGAGCCCACGAGACCCGGAATAATC
>CAXHCC010000235.1:0-3791 GCA_964014945.1 uncultured bacterium
GAAAAGAAGATTTTTTACTATTAGCCATAGCAAAAAACCAGAACAGCAACATTCAACACCTACTTGTAGCAGCGTGCTGGGAGGCAGAAATTGATTTTAGCAAATACTTACCATTTTTTGTAAAACTAGTATTTGATGAAAATTACCTAGTTTGCATAGAAGCTATCACGGTTATTTCAACCATGGAAGGACCATTCGATAAAAATCATGTATCCACTGCTATCGCAGACGTGAAAAATGCAAAAGATTTGGCGCTAGACGAGAAGGAAGTTTTATACAATGATTTATTAGAAACCCTTAAAACTTTTAGTATTTCTTAAGTTTTACTAAAACTTTAATTAGTTATCTTTAACTAACTCATAGTCACTGTATTTCAAAACAAAAGTATGTTTATTTTCATACCCACTAGTGTTTATGGTAGACTTAACAAATACATACTTTGCCGCAACGCCTTGATATGAATGATTTGTTAAATCTGCTAGAAAACCATTTCCGTATTGTTGTAAAGCCGAACCAAAACATTTGGTTAAATCATAACCGCTAAATGCATAAATAGCCGGATCGGATTTAAACCTTGCACTATACTGCTTTACAAACCCACTTGTTAACTCATTAGTATAATCAATATAATTATTTGTCACCAAATGCAATGAAAACTTATTTAGATATTCAATATCTAAATTATCAAAATACAGCCAGCTTTGCAGGCCAAACAACACAACCTTAGCATTTATCTCTAATGAATTCAACTTATTAATAAAACTAGTTACATCTGCCTGATTATTACTAGGTACCACTACCACGTTAACCCGTGTAGAATCCATAACCTGTTCAGTTAACGCTTCTTCACCTCTTAAAATTTTAACCGAATCATTAGCAGGTAACAAACTATCGGTTGGTAACTCATTATAGTTCTCAAGAAACACATCACAAAACTTTGCTTCTTTTAGGTTTCGCCTGTCCAACATAATTATATTTTGCCCTTGATAGTGCTCACCAATATAACCCACCATCTCTTCTACCTGAAAAGCTATCGAAGACATAGCCTTGCAAACAAACGGATTATCAAATAAGATTTTATTTGCCTGAATAAAAGGAGAAACAATAGCAATCTGATGTTCTTTTGCAAACTTAGACACCTGAACAAAACTTTCCGAAAATAACGGTCCAATAATTATATCCATAGTCTCCATTTCAGGTTTCGATAATACCAACGGTATGCTGTCTCCCACGTCGTACATATACACTTTAGCACTCAAACCTTCTTTTTTTAAGGATTCTAATGCAAGAACAGCCCCTTCATAAAATTGCAATGCAATTTCAGTCTTAGGCCCAAATTCCTCACTAGATCTAACCAAATCATCCACCTCTAACTCATTAGCATCTTTAGCGTCAAAGGGAAGGAAAAACGCTATTTTGTATACATCCTTATGAGTTCCTGTGTAATGATAGTTAACTATAGATGTTATCGTATCCTTTTCAGAAGCCTTAACAGGAATTTCCAACACCATCTTTTTCAACTCTTTTCGTTTAACCTTTAATACCTCCCCAATTTTAATACCCGTCTTTGCATTGGGGTTAAGCACTAACAAAGAATCAATTACAACCCCATAACGCTTGGAAATCCCATAAAGCGTCTCTTTCTTTTTTACAACATGAGTTACAAATAATGCAGTATCTAACACTACCTCCTTTTCTACTTTTACCACCACATGCTTTATCTTTAACACCTGACCTGGCCTTATTCCATCCTCTATACATTTAGGATTCTCCAAAACTATATCACTAACATTTATCCCGTAAGCCTTAGCAATCGAGTAAACCGTTTGCCCCTTTTGCACGGTATGCAAATAATATTTTTGCCCTGATATATAGCTAACCTTCCCGCTCTTTTTAATCTTTTTCACTCCTAAGTTTTGAGCCATTAGCACAGAAGAGCAATGAATTACAATTCCACAAAGAAGTGCAAGTAATCGTATGTAATATTTTGATTTCAAACTATTTATACAAATTATTTAAAGGACTACTCCCACTCAATAGTAGCTGGTGGCTTTGAACTAATATCATATACAACCCTGTTAATACCTTTAACTTTATTTATAATATCATTAGATACTTTACCTAAAAACTCATAAGGCAAATGACACCAATCTGCTGTCATACCGTCCGTAGAAGTAACCGCACGCAATGCAACTGCGTTCTCATAAGTTCGCTCATCGCCCATCACTCCTACAGACTGAACTGGTAAAAACATTGCACCAGCCTGCCATACATCTTTATACAAACCTGACGATTTTAAGTTATCAATAAACACATAATCAACTTCTTGCAAAATGCGTACCCTTTCTGGAGTTACCTCTCCTAAAATCCTAATAGCCAATCCTGGACCAGGAAATGGATGCCTATTTAGTATTACATCATCAATCTCTAAAGACTTTCCAACCCGCCTAACCTCATCTTTAAATAATGAATTTAAGGGCTCTACCACCTTTAATTTCATATAATCTGGCAAGCCACCAACATTGTGATGTGACTTTATGGTAGCAGAAGGACCTTTCACAGAGACAGACTCAATAATATCGGGATAAATTGTCCCTTGAGCAAGCCATTTCACATCTTCAATTAAATGCGACTCCTCATCAAATACATCAATAAATACCTTTCCAATTGCCTTTCTTTTAAGCTCTGGATCACTAACCCCAGCTAATGCATCATAAAATTTCTGCGAAGCATCAACACCTTTTACATTGAGCCCCATATGCTTATACGATTCCAAAACGGATGTAAACTCATTTTTTCGAAGCAATCCGTTATCAACAAATATGCAGTACAAATTACTACCAATTGCTCTATGGAGTAACACCGCGGCAACACTAGAGTCTACCCCTCCACTTAAGCCTAACACAACTTTATCACCCCCTAACTTTTCTTTTAACGACTGAATAGAGGTTTCTACAAACGAGTCAGGTGTCCAATCCTGCTTGCAATTACAAATTGATACACAAAAGTTTCTTAGTAATTTTGCCCCATCGGTTGAATGATACACTTCTGGGTGAAACTGTATACCATACGTTTGCTCTCCTTCAATTTCATAGCCTGCAAACTCAACATCCTTAGTACTTGACACAACTTTAAATCCTTCAGGAAGTGCTGTAATAGTATCAGCATGGCTCATCCACACTTGAGAATTAGCACCAACACCTTCAAAAAGAACATGCTTATGATCCACAAAACTTAAATTTGCCCTACCGTACTCCCTATGCTTTGAGGCGTTAACCTCACCACCAAATTTTGATACCATTAACTGAGCACCATAACAAACACCCAAAACGGGCAATTTACCCTTAAATAAACTCAAGTCAGGGTTAGGCGCATCTTTATCTCTTACTGAAAATGGGCTTCCTGACAATATAACACCTTTTATATCATTTGTTATTGTAGGAATGTTGTTATACGGGTGGATTTCACAATATACATTCAACTCCCTAACTCTTCGGGCAATCAACTGCGTATATTGGGATCCAAAATCGAGGATTAGTATCGTTTCTTGCATACGCGCAAAGATAAAAAAGATTTGTGGTCATCTATAAGATATTACGCATTGCTACAAACTATCAATAAACAACCTCATAAGTTTAGCGTATTGGTTAAACTTCGTTAATGGTAAGGTTGCCGAAACATCAAAAATATCGTGATACGCGGAAATTCCACCCAATGTGTAAATAAAAAAACCGGGAACCCCCTTTTTGTCAAAAAAACAATGATCGCTATTGCAGGCAGCTCCTCTAACC
>CAXHCC010000236.1:0-3784 GCA_964014945.1 uncultured bacterium
CTCGTGGGCTCGGAGATGTGTATAAGAGACAGTCTGTAAAGTTATTTAGGGTTAGAAAGCCACAGATTACTTGCAGCATAAAAAGTAACATGGCTACCATGAAAAATTTGTAGGAAGCTTTTTGGGTTTTGGTAGGGGTAAAGTTTTTAACCTTTTCAAGAGTAAGTAAATCTTTAACTGGCGCTTTAAAAAAACTATTGGGCAGTTGGTTGTATTGCCCAATGTAGTATAACACAATACCACATGCCAGTACAAAAGCTAACAAGCCTAAAACACTCCACAATACGGTAGGTGAAGTGGGAGTATTACCTGTGTCCGGATCAAAAGGCCAATTGTGTGTGTAGCTAAAACTATTTCCTGGTCTTTCAGTAACACACACCCATGCTCCCCAAAAGAAAAAGGAAGCCAAATTGGAAAGCTCCTCCGTATCGGTTATGTAATTTTTTGGAGGGAAGGAGTTATTGCTATCGCTGGTTGTATAAAGCCCAATGTAATAATATTGTAATTGTTGCAAGGCATAATACTGTGCATCTGATAAGGTTACTAAATCATCTTCCGGACTATGCCTGTTAACTTTTAACTCTTCTTTGACTTGTTCCTTAACTACTTTTAGTTCGTTTTTGGAGAGTGGTATTCCACTTTCTTTTTCTTGCCTCTTTGCATAATAATCTTGCATATATGCACCAATTAAATGCAAGGCTTCGGCCGTAAAATCTGGACCCCGTTGAGCGCCATCTCCAAACATGCTACCATATTCCATAAGAGCATACTTGTGGAACACCTCTTGCCCTTTTTCTATATCCGATTTATTAATGACAATGCTGTCATTAGCTAATTTGAATCCACCCATTGGTGGGGCGTCGTTGTATGTTTGAAAACCAATCATACCAACGCCCAATACACTTATAACTAAAATGAACAGAAGGGGTCCCCACCAGTTTTTGGGGTTCATAAAGTAACTAATGCCTTTTTTATCTGGGCCAGGTGCTGCTATTTGTTCCATTCGTATAACCTTATTTGAGTTAAGGCCACACTAAAATAGCATCATTGTTAAATGAAAAATATGTTGTTCGTCATGTTAAGTAGCTGTAGCTGGCCAAATAAATCGCCTGCCAGGTAACGGTTTACAACTTACTTAAACAATTAAAAGGGAAAATAACTACATCTGAACATTATAGATTTGCATGCGATCCATCGCAATACGGCGGGTTTTTACTTTGCTTACACATACACATGGCCGCTTTTTTATTTTCCTCCGCGGTAAATACCGTTGGTGTATGAGCCGTGCCTGTATGGCTCCCATCACACCATGGTTGATTGCCTGATTTGCCACATGCGCACCAAGCGTATGTTTTTCCGGCTTCTAATTCTTCCATTTGTGGCACTTGGCCAGCTACTTCTCCTTTTTCCATAGTAGTTGATTTATAGGTAAGCGCTCCTGATGGGCACTTAGCAATTTGACTTTTTAGTTCCTCCGTGGTAGCGTTATTAATGTTTATCCACGGGCGCTCGTTAGGCTTGTATACATTGGGGAGTGTATTTACACATACAGCGGCATGCTTGCACAAGTGTGCGTTCCATAATATGGTAATATCATCGTTACTGTATTCAATTGTTTTTTCTTTACTCATAATAGTGGTTTAATTGGTTAGTTCTTCTTCAAACAGTTCACCCATTTTACCCGCTCTAAAATCACTTAAAGCATGGGAAAGTTCTTCCTGAGTGTTCATAACAAAAGGGCCGTAAGTGGCTAAAGGCTCATCTATTGGTTCGCCAGCCAATACTAATAGTAAAGATTTTGCTTTGGCATTTATCTTAATATCGGTTCCATGCTGTTCAAACGCTACTAACTCTTGCTCATCAATTGCCTGTTCATTTACACTAACATTGCCGTGCAAATGATAAACGATTACACTTTTGTCTTCAGGAAACTGAAGGTTAACTTCTGCATGTGCTTCAGTTTCTATGGTTAAGGCAGTAATATTGGTAATGGAATTAAAAGGGCCTTTTTTACCATTTAATTCTCCAGCAATAACATTAACACGTGCGTTGTTTTCAATATAAAATGGTATATCATCTCTATTATATCCTTGATAAGAAGGGGCTATCATTTTTAACTTTTTGGGTAGATTAATCCATAACTGAATCATTTCAAATTCCCCTCCTTGTTGATTAAACTTCTCCGATGCTTTTTCGCTATGTATAATGCCGCTTCCTGCGGTTGTCCACTGTACGCCACCTGCACCAATTATACTTTTATTGCCTAGGGAATCATTGTGTTCTAATTCGCCCGAAAACACAAAGGATACAGGTTCAAAGCCACGATGTGGGTGAGGAGGAACGTTAATCCCTTCACCAGGTGCAACATTTTTAGGTTCGCCATGATGCAGTAATATAAATGGGCTTACTTGTTCATAACCAGGTGATGGAAGTGGTTGCCCAATTTCTATGGAGCCCATCATCACTTGCTGACTTTTAATGATACTACTTATTTCCTTTTTCATATTAATAACGATTGAATAAACAACATTTGTTTAAACAAATATAATAAAAAGAAAATAAAAGCAACAAGTTTTTTCAACTATTTGTATTACTGATTAAAGACTACAGGTGCAGTGGCCGCCACCGTTTTAACTGCCTCTATGCCTTTTTCGCACATTTGTTTGCTGGCATAACCTTCGCTTGAACAAATTATTTCCCCGTTACCAGCACGTAAATGAAAATACCATTGTTGGTCTTTACCTTGAAACACTTCAAACTTTGGATTGGACATGATAATAATGATTGGTTCAAGTATGAAGTTAAGTATCCTTATTTACAAAAAATATGATGTGCAACAGACAATGAACTGATTGTAGGTAGGAATGATTTTACGCTAAGGTAGCCCTTCTACCAATACTGAAGTTCGTTGATGTAGTTTGATTAGGTAGAGGCACCTTTTCGCTCAACTAACCATTTAATTGCCGCCGTTTTATTATTAAACAGGTTAATTTGAATACCTACATTCTTTGAAACCGTTTCTGAAAATTTAATATCGGATGCGGTTCCTTTACCATCATCGAACACCATGGCGTAAATTAAATTCCTTGGCAGGGTAGACATAAAGAAATAAAGATCCGTTGCTGAAGGAATTTTTTCTCCTTTGGATACGTCGATTAATACTTTGTTTGTTTTTTCCTTTTCAGATGTTTCAACTACATCTTTTAATTGTTGCTCAAGACTTTCTGGTGTTTCCTCTCCCCACGTAACAACTTCCAGAATATGGTGCTCTGGATTTACAGAAATTGTGTAAGCCATAGATGGTTAAATAATAGTGGTTACACATAAAGCTACGTATTATAACGTAGAAAAAAAAGAAATTAGCCAGTAATTGTTAAACTTGACTTAGTACAACAAGTTAAAGGTTAGTGAGTTAAGGATTGCGTCTAATTAAACCAAACTGCATACCCTTGCCGGCGTAATTCAAGCGCTAATTGTTCTTCGGCATACAATGCTTGAGCACGTGTCATTGGTTTTATATTGTATTTATTGTAAAGGGTGGGTCTTAAATAAGTGCCGTACTTCTCCACAATATTTGCTGATAGTTTATGACCTTTTTTGTTCCTATAGCCTGATTTATGTTGGATTAATCTTTCTTTTGGGGTTTTGCTGGTCATGCCTACATATAAACATTCCAGCACCCCGTTAAATTGCGGGTTAGCCGCGCGAAATTTGGCGTTTTCGGTAAACACCTTTTTGGATAATTCAATTACATACACACAATAGGAAGCCATTAGCATTAAAC
>CAXHCC010000237.1:0-3771 GCA_964014945.1 uncultured bacterium
TTATTCCGGGTCTCGTGGGCTCGGAGATGTGTATAAGAGACAGGTTTTATACCGTAACGAAGAAAGTTTTGGTTTGTTCATTCATTCCGCCACAGGCATCGGACTAACATACCGTCGTGGGCATCAACTTAATAGAGATGTTAAAAGAATGTTTGAAATTGAATTGTCCAATTTTAAACACGCAAAAGAAAGAAGAGCAATATCAATTTATAATGCTTCCAATTCTAAAAATTACATTTATGGAAAGGTTAATTCCCTGTTATTATTACGTGCGGGTATTGGGTATAAAAATATTATTTACAGAAGAAGCGATAAAAAGAATATAGAAATTCGTTATTTGGCTTTTGGCGGTGCTACGATTGCTTTTGCCAAACCCATTTATCTGGAAATTAGATATAATGATTCTATTAGTACAGAAATGTATAACCCGGATTTGCATAATACAGGAAACATTTATGGAAAGTCAGATTTTTTTACGGGGTTTGGAAAAACAAAATTACGACCTGCGCTTTATTTGAAAACAGGACTTAGTTTTGACTTTGCAAGTAGGTATAATGAAGTTAAATCAATTGAAACTGGGGTAATAATGGATGCATATCCTATTGCAATTGAAATAATGGCATTTAATCCTAATAGAAACTTACTTTTTTCGCTCTACCTAAAAATGATTTGGGGGCGCAAATGGATATAATGACTCATCCACAATGGTTTAATTATGGCAGATCAAAATAATACCACATCAACTACAGCTAAACGTAAACCAGATTGGCTTCGGGTAAAGTTACCTACAGGAAAGGTTTTCAAGGAAGTTACAAAAGTGGTTAGTGAACATAAACTTCATACTATTTGCGATAGTGGTAATTGCCCTAATAAAGGTGAATGCTGGGGTGCGGGTACGGCTACTTTTATGATTTTAGGAAATATTTGTACCCGATCGTGTGGTTTTTGCAACGTTGCCACAGGAAAGCCTAAGCCTGTGGACCTGGCTGAACCTGAACGTGTTGCCAATTCTGTTAAATTAATGAAGGTAAAACACTGTGTTATTACATCAGTAGACAGAGATGATCTAAAAGATGGAGGTTCAAAAATTTGGGTAGCAACAATCAATGCCATTCGAGAAGCTAGCCCTCACACCAAATTTGAAACGCTTATTCCAGACTTCCAAGGGAAGTGGGAAAACCTACAACGAATTATTGATGTAAAACCTGACATCGTTTCACATAATTTGGAAACCGTTAGACGACTCACAAAACAGGTACGTATTCAGGCGAAATACGATCGTAGTTTAGAAGTTCTTAAACGATTAAAACAAGCTGGGCTCAGAACCAAATCAGGCATAATGCTTGGGTTAGGTGAAAGGGAAAACGAAGTTTTGGAATCAATGGAAGATTTACGAAATGTAGGTTGTGACGTACTCACCCTTGGACAATATTTACAACCTACAAAAAGGCATTTACCAGTAAAGGAGTTTATTAAGCCTGAAACATTTGATAAATATCAGAAAGTTGGCTTGAAAATGGGCTTCAGATTTGTGGAAAGTGGACCCTTAGTTCGCTCTTCATACCGCGCTGAAAAACACGTATTTTAACTGCTTTTTTTGTTACTTTTGCTCTCGAAATACTTTATATCGTTTGCATGAAAGTAACAGACCACATAAAACAAGCAAAATCCACTCTTTTTTCTATTGAAATACTCCCACCTCTAAAAGGGAAAAGTATGCAATCCATCTTTGAAGGAATTGATCCGTTGATGGAATTTAAGCCATCATTTGTTGACGTAACTTATCATAGAGAAGAGTTTATTTATAACAAATTACCAGATGGTGGTTTTGAGAAAGTTACCACGCGTAAAAGACCAGGAACGGTTGGTATTTGTGCTGCGATTATGAATAAGTACAAAATTGATGCAGTACCACATATCATCTGCGGGGGATTTACAAAAGAAGAAACGGAAAACGCATTAATTGATTTACATTTTTTGGGTATAGATAATGTATTAGCGTTACAAGGTGATTTTATAAAAGGTACAGAGCCAGGTTTTGTTCCTACACCCAACGGACACCCATTTGCTGTAGATCTCGTAAAACAAGTTACAAAGATGAATGAAGGAAAATATCTTCATTCTGAATTAGAAGGGCAATCAGAAACTAATTTCTGCACTGGTGTTGCTGGTTATCCTGAAAAACATGTGGATGCCCCGAATTTTGATAGTGATATTGCCTTTTTAAAAGCAAAAATTGAAGCGGGTGCGGAATATATTGTTACACAAATGTTTTTTGACAATTCTAAGTACTTCGAATTTGTTGATAAGTGTAAAGCCAACGGAATTAATGTACCGATTATCCCTGGCATTAAAATACTTTCAACTAAAAAACAATCTTCTATTCTACCAGAAATTTTTAGCATTGAATTGCCTGAAACACTTATGAAAGAAATTAATAAGTGCGAAGATAACAAACAGGTTAAGGAAGTTGGTATAGAATGGTGTATACAACAGTCAAAAGAACTTATGCAAAAAAATGTTCCTTGTTTACATTATTATACAATGGGTAAATCAGAAGTTACTAAACGTGTAGCTAGCGAAGTATTTTAATCATGAGTACACCAACAATAGCAGGAATTCAACAGGTTGGTATTGGTATACCTGACGTGCAAAAAGCATTTAAATGGTATAATGAATTTTTAGGTGTTGATATACCAATTTTCGAAGAGGCAGCAGAGGCTAATTTAATGCTACCCTATACTGGCGGTAAGCCTCATCAAAGACATGCCATATTAGCGATCAATTTAAAAGGTGGAGGTGGATTTGAAATTTGGCAATATACTAGTAGAACACCTGAGCCTTGTCCGTTTGAAATTCAACTTGGAGACTTAGGTATTTATTGTGCCCGAATAAAGTCAACAAACGTGGAAACCACCTACGCTTATTTATCTTCTAAAAATGCAAATATAATTGGCGATCTTACTAAAGACCCTCAGGGTAAGAATACGTTTTATGTAAAAGACCCTTGGGATAATCTATTTCAAATTGTAGAAGGTGATTCATGGTTTGGCAAAGGTTTAAAATCAACTGGAGGCCCATCGGGGAGCATGCTTGGTGTATCAGACATAGATAAATCGAAAAAGTTCTATTCCGATATTTTGGGTTACGACACCGTAGAATATGACAAAGAAGGTATTTTTGATGACCTCAAAAGTTTACCAGGGGGCGGTCATAAAGTAAGGCGAGTATTACTATCGCACAGTAAACCAAGGGTTGGAGCATTTTCAGAATTACTAGGAAAAAGCAAAATGGAGTTAATTCAAGTATTGGATCGTACTCCTAAGAAAATATATGAAAATAGGTATTGGGGTGATAGAGGTTTTATTCACTTGTGTTTCGATATTACCAATCAAAAAGCCATGAAGATACTTTGTGAAGAAAAAGGTTACCCATTTACTGTTGATAGTGGAGAACAATTTGATATGGGCGAAGCGGCTGGACATTTCAGCTACATTGAAGATCCTGATGGCACCTTAATTGAATTTGTTGAAACAAAGAAAATACCCATTATGCAAAAGCTGGGATGGTACTTAGATTTACGAAAACGAGATGCTACTAAACCATTGCCTAAATGGATGTTAAAAGCGCTCAAATTTAATCGGGTTAAGCTGTAGTTAGAAATCTCTTAATATCGTTCCGCGAATTCCACATGCGGATATAACTCTAGCTTCAACTACTTCGGATCACTTATAATTACCTTTATAGGATTGTCTGCGTACAATAGTATTA
>CAXHCC010000238.1:0-3753 GCA_964014945.1 uncultured bacterium
GAGACAGGTTAAAATCAACGTAAAGCTTTATTCCAGGAATTTCGCCGCTTACGTTTTTTAGATCTACCGTATACGGTGTTGAGGTATAAAGTTCACTAGCAATAAAAGTACCTTCGGAATAATAAGAGTATTTTAATGGTAAATTAGAAAGTACTCGTTTAAGGAATACTTTAGATCTTAACAGCTCAACTACTCTTGGTAAATTTTTAACGTCAGTTTCATCTTTTAGATTTAATGCTGCTCTTGCATTAGAATTGGTCTGCACTTGAAGTATACTATTGGACTCAAATATAGGAGAAGTATATCGTAAATATAATTTAGCAGAAACAAAGGCTAAACAAAACAGTAGGGCAACCCAAATTAATGACCGTCTTATTACTAATAATAGTACGTTTATATCGAAATCAAAACTCGGGTTAGCATTTGCTGGACTCCTGTCTGAGGCTTGGCTCTGTATAGCATTTGTTTCGTCTTCAAACATTCAGATGGTGTATGTTGATAGTTTCTAGTTTAAGCTTGAAATTGCCACAATAGAAAGTAAAAGCGAGGATATAAGCCCCATAATTGGTGCAAGTTCTGCAGATGTTCTTACGCTAACTCTTTTTCTTGGTTCGACGTAAATAATATCATTCGCCTGTAAAACAATATGAGCATCGTCTACCCCTTTAATTGTAGATAAGTTTATGTGATAAACCTCATGTTCATTATTAACATTTCTAATTAACTTCATTTGATGAGCTTTACCATATTCTGATATGCCACCTTGATTGGCAACAAACTGTATTAATGTGGTGTTTTCATTTTGCAATGGAACTGTAGTAGCGCCAGTTACATCACCTTTAAAAAAAATGACATTTCTATTGGTAATGAACAATACAACAAAGGGCTTTAAATAAAATGAAGAATAACTTTCCTCAAGCATAGACTCCGCATCTCTTATTGTTAGTCCAGCAATTTTCTTTTGTCCAACAATTGGTAATTTAACATAACCGTTTGCATCAACAACGTACTCTGTTTGTGTTCTGATATTTACATTTGTTAATCTACTATTGGGGTCATTGTTGTTGTTTGTTGCGTTTTGATTGCCAATTCGGGGGTTGACACTGTTGGTTGTAGAACGGCTAACACGAGACTCTATAGAATTAAAGTCAATTAGTCTTAGCCCATTATTAGAATATATATTAAATGTTATAATGTCATTTGCAGATATTTTGTATTCCCCAACATCCTTATAATCTGGAGTTTGGTCGTATTGATACCCAGGAGGGGTTTTGAACATAACACTTTGGTTAAGCAAGCCACAACTCGAAAATAAAATTGTTAATGTTATAAAGAAAAGAGCTTTTTGCATTTCAGAAGCTTTGTTTATATAAGCAAATTTAGTAAATAATACATTCTGAGAAGTGTATTATACAAAGTTTGTGCCATCTTTTAATAAGCTGTGATAAAGGGTCTCCATATCAGACGTTAGTCGCGTATAATGGAATTTATTTTTAACGTGATTCCATCCATTTTGAGACAACCTAGTTCTAAGTTCATCGTCTTCGACCAGCCGCAATAGTTGATCGGTAAATTGCTCCACATTATCATTTGAACAAATGAGCGCTGTTTCATCTACTTTTATAACATTTTCAATTCCACCAACATTAGTGGTTACGATAGGTTTGTTAGCAGCTTGGGCTTCAATAAGGCTAACAGGAGTTCCTTCATTAAATGATGTTAATGTTATAATGTCGCTTCCACTTAAAGCAACATCAATGTCCTTAATCCAAGAAGTGAATGTAAGCAATGAGTTATTTTTTGATGCTGGGTTTGAATTATCATCAAATTCAATCTCCATTTCCTTCGCCAAGCCTTTGATTTCTTCTGATGACTCTCCGTCTCCAATGATAAACCCTCTTATCTTTTTTGTGGTCTTTTTGCTAATGTTTTTAAGTCCTTGAAGAAAAAGTTTGTGGTTTTTTACAGGTACCAATCGACCAATAATACTTATTACAATATCATTATTTGATACATTGTATGTCGATCGGAATAATTTGCGTTTATTGCAAGTATCCTCCTGAAACTTTGATAAATCAAAACCTAAGGGTACAACTTTTACTTTATCCTCGGTTGTTATATTATAAACGTTTACCAGTTCCTCTTTTTGTTTTTCGCTTATGGCAACAATTGCGGTAGATTTTTTTGCCAAGTAACGTTCAATGTTTTTGTAAAAGGAGGTTTTTAATTTTCCAAAGTACGAGTGAAATACATGTCCATGGAAAGTGTGTATTATTACTGGTACTTTAGCGGTACTCGCCGCTAATCTGCCTAATGTTCCCGCTTTTGAGGCGTGGGTGTGTACAATATGTGGTTTATAATCTTTAATGATTTGTAATAGTTTTTTATACGCTATATAATCATTTTTTAGATTAATTTCTCTCCGCATTTCCGGTATAATAACAGGTTTAAGATTAAGGCTGTTTACGATAAAATCAGAACTAGCTTCGGTGATATCCTCAACACCTCCTACCAATAAAGTGTCGTAATCATCGGATAAGTATTTACTCAGATATGCGACGTTGTACGTTGGCCCACCTAAATTAAATCGGTTAATTATTCTTAAAACCCTAATCATAAGTTATCATAAATATTTTTCCACCAATATTGGAACACCACTAATGCCCAAATTGTTGCAACTGAATCGTTAGGGTTGCTTGAAAACAATCGTTTTTTTAAGTTGGATACCTCAATAGGGTTAAAGATCCCTTGGTCAACAATAAAGTTATCATCGAGTAATTCGTTTTCTATTGTGTTTCTTAAATCTGTCTGAAACCATTTTAATAAGGGGACTTCAAACCCTTGCTTTTTCCTGTTGTAAAGTTCATTTGGAAGCATGCTACGAAAGGTGTCTTTAAGAATAAGTTTCTGTCCTTGATTCGATATTTTAAATTGAGAAGGAAGTGTAAAAGCAAAATCTACAATTTTTTGGTCCAAGAATGGGACCCTAACTTCTAAGCTCCTGCTCATACTCATTCTGTCCACTTTCACCAGCATGTCGTTTTCCAACACTAAATCCATGTCTGTTTTTAAAATACTGTTATAATCTGAATTAACCTCTTTTAGAATAGCTCTTTTTCTAGATGCAAACTCCAAGGCTTTATCCTTTAATAAGCTGTTTGAATCCAAATCAGATGAAAATCCTGCCCATCTCCAATAGCGATCCTTTTCAGTTAGCTTTATTCCTTCAATAAATTTATCAACTTGTCTGAATTTGTTGCCAATAAGTGAATTTCTTGATTTAGGTAGAACTTTTGTTAACGGGTGAAGCATACCTGCTATTCCGCTAAATGTGCTTAACTTCCTAGCTTGGTACTCAGCGTAATGCTTATTATATCCAGCAAATATTTCGTCTGCCCCATCACCAGACAAAGCTACACTCACATGTTTTTTTGCATGAAAGCATAAAATATTAACAGCCAGGGCAGAAGAATCAGCAAAAGGTTCGTCGATGTAGTTTAGAACCTCGTGCAGGTTTTGAAATAAATCGTCATTTGTTAACTCAAACACAGTATGATTGGTTTTATAACGATTTGCTACAAGTTGTGCGTATTTGGTTTCATCAAATAAGGGTTCATCCTTAAAACCGATTGAAAATGTGTTTAGGTTCTTCGTGTGCTGTGCCGCAATTGCAGTAATTATCGATGAATCAATTCCTCCACTTAGAAAGGTGCCAATTGGTACGTCTGCAACTCACCTTTGAGTAACAGCACT
>CAXHCC010000239.1:0-3745 GCA_964014945.1 uncultured bacterium
TCGTGGGCTCGGATATGTGTATAAGAGACAGGTTTTTGCCATATCTACATTTGTTTATTTAAGTACACTTGAATCTACCGCTTCTTTTTGGGATTGTGGAGAGTATATTACCAGCGCCTATAAATTGGAAGTAGGTCACCCTCCTGGAGCTCCAGTATTTTTATTAATTGGGCGCTTTTTTAGTTTGTTTGCGAGTGATACTTCGCAGGTTGGCTTAATGATTAATGCCATGTCGGGCTTATGCAGTTCCTTTTCAATATTATTTTTGTTTTGGACCATTACAGCATTGGCGCGTAAAATTACCGACCAAGACGGGGAATTTACTACTGGTAAAATGTATGCTGTATTAGGGGCAGGAATTGTTGGCGCCTTGGCCTATACATTTAGCGATTCGTTTTGGTTCTCAGCCGTTGAAGGTGAGGTGTATGCTATGTCTAGCTTTTTTACAGCCATTGTTTTTTGGGCCATTTTAAAATGGGAACGAGAGTTTGATACCAATCCACATGCTGACAGATGGATCATATTAATAGCCTATTTAATTGGCCTGTCTATAGGTGTGCACTTGCTTAACTTATTGGCTATCCCGGCTATCGTCTTTATTTATTATTTCAAACAATATAAAACAACTAATAAAGGACTTGTTATTACAGGTATTTTATCGGTGATACTTCTGGGTGGTATTCAGGCTGGTGTAATTCCGTTAATTGTAAAGTTGTCGGCAAAATTTGAGTTGTTTGCAGTTAATGGTTTGGGATTGCCTTTTAACAGCGGAACCATTATTTACGCCATCATTTTAATAGCGGGTATCATATTTGGGCTAATTTATACACAGAAAAACGAAAAGCCAATTCTTAATACTGTTATACTTTGCTTTACCGTTATTTTAATTGGTTATTCTTCGTTCATAGTATTGGTAATTCGTTCCAATGCCAATCCGCCAATGGATGAGAATGATCCTTCCAATGCCATTAACTTATTGGCATACCTTAACAGAGAGCAATATGGTACATGGCCAAAAGCATATGGTCAGTATTTTTCTGCACCGCTTGATAGAACGCAACCCTATAAAGATGGTAACCCGGTTTATGTGGCAGATGAGGAAACAGGAAAGTATGTAATTTCAGATGATAGAAAAGAGTCTATTCCTAATTACGACAAAAAGTTTTGTACCGTATTTCCGCGTATGTGGAGTGGTCAAGCACGACACATTAGTGGTTACAAAACATGGACCGACCCACGTAAGTACAGAACTATTAATACATACGACCCATACAAAGGAGAAAATACGGATATCGCTATTCCAACTTTTGCACAAAATTTAGGTTTCTTTTTTAGGTATCAGATAGGGCATATGTATATGCGTTATTTCTTGTGGAACTTTGTAGGTCGTCAAAACGATATACAGGGTCATGGTGGGGTAATCAATGGAAATTGGATTACCGGTATTGATTTTATTGATGAAGCAAGGTTAGGACCAACGAGTGGCTTACCTGATGGAAGGGATGATAACAAAGCTAAAAATGTGTTTTATGGTTTGCCATTTTTGTTAGGGTTGTTGGGCTTATTGTATCATGTAAAAAAAGACCCCAAAAATGCCTCCATCGTGGGTATGTTGTTTTTCTTTACTGGTATTGCCATTGTTATTTACCTTAATCAAAAACCATATGAGCCTCGTGAAAGAGATTACGCTTTTGCAGCATCTTTTTACGCCTATGCCATATGGATTGGCTTTGGGGTAATGGCAATATTTGATATGTTACAAAAGTTCATGAATGAAAAACTGAATGCTATTGCTACAACCGTAATTTGTTTGTTAGCCGTACCTACCATCATGGCAAAAGAGGGCTGGGATGATCATGATAGATCGGGCAGGTATATAGCAAGAGATTTTGCTGCTAACTATTTAAATTCTTGTGCGCCTAATGCAATATTATTTACCAATGGCGATAATGATACCTTCCCGTTGTGGTATGCGCAAGAGGTAGAGGGAATACGTACAGATGTGAGAGTTGTATGTTTAGAGTTATTAAATACCGATTGGTACATCGATCAAATGGTGAGAAGGGCCTATGATTCAGCGCCGGTGCCGTTTACGTTTACCAAAAAACAATACCGACAAGGAACAAGAGACGTGGTTATGTTTTACGAGTTCCAAGGACGTAAAGTGCAAGGGCATATTCCTGTTGATCAGTTGATAGATTTTGTAAAACAAGATGATCCTAAGTATAAAGTTAAAACTGGTAAGGATACTTATTATAACTATTTCCCTACGCGCAACATGCGTGTGCCAGTTGATAGTGCAACAGTGGTTAATAATGGAACTGTTACGAAAGAGCAAGCAAGCGAAATAGTGGACAATGTAGATTGGACTATGTCCGGAAGATATGTTCAAAAAAACTACATGATGATTTTGGATTTATTGGCGCATAATAACTGGGAAAGACCAATATATTTTGCAGCAACAGGTCCGGCTAGTTCTTATTTGAATTTGGCTCCATACTTACAGTTAGAAGGGTTGGCCTATCGTTTAGTGCCGATTAAGCAAAAAGAAGATGCTATGCAGGAATCACAAATTGCTACAGAAATAATGTATGACAATGTAATGAACAAGTTTAAGTGGGGTGGAATGGAAAAAGTAGGTGCAAATTTGGATGATGTATTTGTACGTTCAGTGGTAACCAATATCCGTCAACGTTTTGGATCATTAGCCACAGCATTAATTGCAGAAGGTAAAAAGGATAAAGCTGTGGAGGTGCTGGATAAGGTGTTGGAAGTTACCCCATCAGAAAATGTGGTGTTTGATGTACCTATGTATTCTGTTGCTATGGCCTATTATCAAGCGGATGCATTTGAAAAGGGAAATTTAGTTGCGGAAAAGATTATTGACAACTTTTTGAGCAATATCGATTATTACTACTCTTTAGAAGATACTGATAGAGCAAGGTTTACAAGGGAAATTGAACAAGCCCAAGACTTGTCGCAACGCTTAATTTATTTCTCAGGTGTGCAATTTGGTCAAAAGGAGTTTTCGGAAAAGATGAATGCTAAATTTTCTGAAACGCTGAATCGAAATGGTATAGCTCCGTTAAGAAATTAGTAAGTTTTCATGTTATAGCTGTACACGTTTAAATGCACTTTCATGTATTTGATTCGCCCGCCTTTTTTTTATAGATGGTTGTATAAAGAAGCGGTTTTTAGCAAGCCTTTAGCTAATAAAACTATCTACTTAACTTTTGATGATGGTCCCATTCCAGAAGTTACTCCTTTGGTACTGGATATTTTAAAAGAGAAAAAAGCTGCTGCAACTTTTTTTTGTGTAGGTGAAAACGTTCAGCGCTATCCAACAATTGCAGAACGCGTTTTTTCTGAAGGCCATGTAATTGGTAATCATACGCACAATCATCTCAATGCATGGAATTGTTCAAAAGAAGATTATGTGAATAATGCCTTAATGTTTGAGAGTCCGCAATCTGAGGTGAAACTATTTCGCCCGCCTTATGGTAAACTTAAACCTTCTCAATACAGGCAATTGAGGAAAAAATATACCGTGGTATTTTGGGATGTGCTAAGCGGTGATTATGATGTTAATACTTCACCTGAGCAATGTTTGACTAATGCTAAAGAAGGCTTATGTAACGGTTCTATCATTGTTTTTCATGATAACATTAAAGCCAAGAAAAACTTAATGTATGCCTTGCCTCGTATTATAGATTATGCGCAACAACAAGGCTATGCTATATGTTCC
>CAXHCC010000240.1:0-3676 GCA_964014945.1 uncultured bacterium
ACATTGGAGCATGCAATCTTTTCAGGATTCACGCATGAACCAGCGGTTCAACTAGCAGAGCGACTATTAAAAAAGCTGCCCGATAATCAATCAAAAGTATTTTACTCTGATAATGGGTCTACTTCGGTTGAGGTGGCGTTAAAAATGGCATTTCAGTATTGGAGTAATTTAGGTGCGCCCAAAACAAAAGTGATTGCTTTTGAAAATGCGTACCACGGCGATACCTTTGGAGGCATGTCGGTTGGGGCGCGAAATGCTTTTAATAACCCTTTTGAAAAATTATTGTTTGACGTTATTCATATTCCGGTTCCTATTAAAGGTGAAGAGGAGGAGGCTTTTAATACGATGGATGCGGCCTTGCAACATGAAGATATTGCAGCCTTCATCGTTGAACCTTTGGTACAAGGTGCAGGAGGAATGGTAATGTATGCTGCTTCAGCGCTTGACACTCTTTTTGATAAATGTAAAGCCAAAAACGTTATTTGTATTGCCGATGAGGTAATGACAGGCTTTGGTAGGACGGGTACTTTTTTTGCTAGCGATCAGCTGAATGTAAAACCTGATATTATGTGTTTAAGCAAGGGTTTAACAGGTGGTGTTATGCCGCTTGGTGTAACTTCTTGTGCACAGTTTATATATGATGCCTACTTGAGTGATGATAAAATGAAAACCTTTTTTCATGGCCATTCATATACTGCCAACACCACGGCTTGTTCAGCGGCATTGGCCAGTTTAGATATTTTTGATACAAAGGAATCTAAGGCCGACAGGAAACGTGTTGAAGAGCAACACTCGTTATTTTTGAAGAAGGTAGAAGCTCATACTGCTTTGCTTGATGCACGACAAATGGGTACCATAATTGCTTTTGAAGTGAAAACGGATGAGGCCACCAATTATCTCAACTCTTTGGCAGAGGATATTATGTCGTTTTTTATGCAGCGTAACATTATATTACGACCATTAGGTAATGTGGTTTATGTTTTACCTCCATATTGCATAAGTAACCACGATCTTGGGTTGATTTATACCGCCCTCGAGGCGTTTTTTGATGATGTTGTGAAAAGCTAGCTTATCGTACTAGGTGAACAACCCCTCTATAGGTGTGGTCTTTATGAAAAACGTCTTTAACGTTAACAACATACACAAAAGCATCTGATTGCGATAGTCTTCCATCAACGAAGCCGTTCCAATGGTCATTCATGTCAAATGATTCAAACACCAAATGGCCCCAGCGGTGGTAAATTTCAATATGGTAATCAATAATTCCTACTCCTTTTATCTGAAAATCGTTATTGTTATAGTCATCTCCAGGTGTAAAAGTATTTGGGATGTAGATACTCCAAATCGGTTTAATAAACACCCATTGATAAGCTGAATCTTTACACTTACCATTATTGCTAGCAGCACGTAAAGTTATCATATAACTACCCGTATCCCTATATTCATGTTGAAAAGTGTTTCTTCCAGCAGTTGTTTGCCCATCTCCAAAATCCCAATACCAATAATCTGTATATAATGATTTATCGATTAGGTCAATCCAATTATCATTCAAATCCGTTATGGTTGGACTTACATCAAACAATGCATGAGGGTTGTTAACTACATTTACCACGGTACTTGCCGTTTGCTCCGCTTCACAGCCATAACCATCTATTACTTTTAACAATTCAAACTGAAAAGCTCCTGCCTTAGAAGTACTCAATTGGTAGGTGTTGGAAACGCTATCGGGTCCTGATGGCATTACGGTAGTATCATTATTCAACGTATAAATAAAAGTATATGGAGGTAAACTATTATTTGCCTCAAAATATACCGTGGGCCCGAGACTATCCTTGCATACATCACCTGCACCTGTTATTTCACCTTGTGGTTGTGGGCGAACATAAATGCTCCCAAATGCGAAATTTTTACATCCGTTGTTATCTGTTCCCTCCACCCTATAATTTGTTGTATACTTTGGGCCATCCATCATTATAGCACCTTGTTGGTTATTATCCCATATATATGAAGTAGCACCACTTGATTTTATCGTGGTAGTATCACCATAACAAATGGTATCATTTTCAACGGTTATAGTAGGTAGCGGGTTTACAAATACCGTTCCGGTTGCTGAATTAGGGCAACCGTCGCCTATTACTGTGTAGGTGGTGGTAAAATTTGGGCTAACCTGAATAGCATCTGTTTTGGCACCATTTGACCAAGTATACCCTGGAGCACCAGTAGCGGTTAGTTCAGATTGCTCTCCATTACAAATTGTACTATCATTTACAGTTACAATTGGAGCCAACAAAATGCCAATATCTGCAGTAGCTGTATCGGCACATCCGTTGCTTGAACCAATAACGGTATAGGTGGTACTTGCATTTGGAGATTTAGTAATTGTGTTACTTGATTCCCCTGAACTCCATACATAGCTATTGGCCCCAATCACGCTTAGTGTTGCAGCGTTACCTTGACAAACGGTGCTGCTAGTAGTACTAATAACTGGATAAGTGTGAACAACTGCATCTTCATTGGCATCATCCGTACAACCTTTGGTAGTTCCTGTAACAGAAAAGTTAGTAGTAGCAGGTAGTATTTCTACAATTTGATTACTTGTTTTATGGTTACTCCACACATAGCTATCTGCACCGCTAGCAGTTAACGTGCTTGGTTCGTTTTCGCATACGGGTGATGTAACTATACTAACAACAGGAAGTGGAGTAACAACAATAGTGCCCGTTTGTGTATCCGTACAGTTTAAGGTTGTTCCTGTTACGGTGTAGGTGGTAGTGGTAATTGGGGCATCAGTAATTGAGGGGGTGGTTTCTCCCGTGTTCCACAAGTAGGTATCTGAACCGCTCGCTGTAATGGTACCTGCCGGCCCTTGCGCTGCACAAAAATAGTAGTTGATGTTACGCTTACCACGGGTAGCGGGTTCACAAAAATAGTACCTGTTTCAGTGTCGGTACAACCCAATGAAGTACCTGTTACGGTGTAAGTAGTGGTGGTAATTGGCGACTCTGTGATGCTAGCTGAATTATCTCCAGTATTCCATGAATAGCTATTAGCACCACTCGCTGTAATTGTACCAGCTGGTCCTTGTGCCGCACAAATTGTAGCGGAGGTTACAGATACAACAGGTAAAGGGTTTACTGTAATAGTACCCGTTGCAGGTGGCCCGGTACACCCTAATGAAGTGCCAGTAACCGTATATGTTGTTGTAGTGGATGGCGATTGTGTAATGGTGTTGGTGGTTGCTCCGGTTGACCATACATATAACTGAGCGCCGCTAGCCGTTAATGTTCCAGGAGGACCTTGGCCGTTGCAAATGGCAGTAGAACTAACTGACGCTATAGGTAAAGGGTTTACAACCACGGTGCCTACACTTTGCACGGGGCATCCGGGCGCAGTAACAGAATACGACGTGGTGGTGTTGGGTGATACGTTAATTGAGCTGGTAGTTTCTCCGGTAGACCATGTATAGGATGTAGAGCCGTCTGCTGTGAGGGTAGTAGTTTCACCTTCACAAATGGTATCGTTATTTAGGTCTAGTTCAACAGCATAAAGCACATTTACTGTGGCTACAGCGGTATCCATACAGCCTTCAATGTTGGTACCAATTACCGTAAAGGTTGTATCGTTGGTAGGCTGTCTCTTATACACATCTGACGCTGCCGACGATGTGCGTTGTGTA
>CAXHCC010000241.1:0-3618 GCA_964014945.1 uncultured bacterium
TAATTCTTGTTGCAATGTATTTGCCATTATTTCAGATGGGAAGTATGTATTAGCGCTTCCCGAAACTAACTTTCCAGCATTAATAGGGGAGAGGGGAGGTTTTGTTACACCAATATGCAGTGCTGCAACATAATTGATTTTACGCTGGTTTATAGGAGTTTGTTATTTACCGATACAAAAAGTAAGTTTCCTACGTTTGTAGGAGGAGTAGGGGCTTGCCTATGAAATAAGTTGTTCAAATTGAGTAGAAATAGGAAAGTAAATGAAATTATAAGAAGACCTGGCAAGTTTTAATTTATTGGAGCAAGGTGATGAACCATCCAAAGTTTAATGTTAGTTCAGGTGATTCATACGAAACTGATAGATAACCCAAGCGTAGCAGAGATTATATCCATTTATTCTTTGGACATTTAATGGAAGAAGTGTTTGAGTAATAATGTTTAAAAATCTAATACAACAGGTACTGCATGTTTCTTGATTCTGTTAACTCAAGAAGAAGAGCCATAAGTGTCTATTTGAATCAGTCTAATACCATTCGCTTGATTTGTTTATTAATCAGTACTTCCCGATTTGTTGACCCGATAAAACTATTTGTACCAATATATAAAAGTTTATTTTGCGATAAATCATATAAAGAAATTTGTGCCCATGGGTTATAAGTAACAAATAGTGCCAAATATTTTGGATCTCTTTTTTTTACCAATTTCATGAAAGTAAGGGGTGGTACAACTTCTACCTGAATTGGGAATTTACATATTTTCTGTAAGTCTGATTTAGTGCATTTCTCATTCAAGTCATATGAGTTTATTAAGATGATTTTTTTTGTTAATGCTTTACGTTTTTGTACAATTAAGTGTTTATTAATTATTTTCTCAAATTTACCTATCCCTCCAAAAGATGGTGTTAAATATTTGTAATTAATTGCTACCGCAGTATCTCTTGCGGTTATTAGCTTGTTAATGATCAGATTGATTTTGTAATCTATGTCATGCTCGTAATTGCACTCCAGAGAACATAGGTCATGTCTAAAATCTTTATTGGATTCGAATTTTGAGCAACTTAATGGAACCCAACAAATTATGGCATATTCGGGCATCGGCCCTAATATATTAGTTGTTCCTACATATTGGTATGGAACTTGTTCTGGTACATATATCGCATATCCAGTTTTGTACATCTCTTTATTACCAAGAGGAGTAGCCCTTTTCAGTACTCCCAAATAACTATATTCTTTTTTTGATTTTAATGTATCTATTTCCTTTTTTAACAAGAATCTAATTGTTTTTTCTGGCCAATGTTCTGAAATAGCAGCTTTTAGAGAGTCGTCAAATGAAGCATTTCCCGATAAAACTGCTATCATCGGCTTGTCTAAATAAAATTGAAAGTTTTTATTCGATTTGCGAATCATAGGATACTGTGCTTGTATACTATTAACTCCTATAAACAAAATGATAATAACTTTTACAGTTTTCATATGTTTTCCTACCATTTTGCTAACAGTGCTTAGTTCTGTTAGCTCTTAACTATATGTTAATTTCTGTTTTCACTCCGATTAATACTGCGATGTTAAGCATATATAATCTTTGTAAAGGGATGTACTAGGTAAATAAGTACTTTCCTTTCCATATTTGAAAGTAAATATAGTTTAACTAAACCTAGTATCCTATAGGCGAAATCTTAGAATAGGAGAGAGTTTGTAAAGATTACTTTTTAATATATAATATGTTAGGATGTCGTAAATAAAATGATAAGATCTGAAAGAAAAAACTACAAACTGCAAAGGATTTAACTTCAAAACGTGAAGAATACCTTGTAAAAGGATATGTCTCTTGCCTCTAAAAAACCTCAAAAAATTTTTTGAGGATAATCTCTACCTCTAAAAAACCTCAAACGTAAATGGGATAGAAATCGATCTAAATATAAGTATGCGTTCGACCTTTGTAATCTTTGCTACGATTGACTTATATTTAGTTTCTGATAGAGGTAAATGTTACCCTACTTACTTACCAATACAGAATGTGTAAGCGTTAATATTGATAGGAGAGGTAGCTAGTTTGTTACAGCTCAACGTAACAAAATTCATCCTATTTGCGCACAAAAAAATGTTGCTGGAGTTTGTTAATAACGTCAAAAAAAATCTTGTTGAAAACTTTGTAGTTTGTGCTGTTATGATCATAATTTAAAAATAGCTCATTTTTGCATTAAATTAGGTTACTTTCTAATTGTATCACTAATTGTGAAATATTAGCTCGATAGCATTGTTTTAATTTTGGTTGCAATTCAGCTTAAATGAAAGCTGAAATAGTAGTAGTAACACCTATAATAACACCTGAAATATTGGGAATTATAATGAACATGTCTTTACGTGCATAACCGTACAAACTCCATAAAAAACAATTAAAAATAGTTGCTAAAGGTTGAATATAAATATTGCTAGTCCCTTCTAAATTAGAAATAAACACTTCAATTAATGATAGTATCATTAAAGTTGCACAAATAGAAGCTATAGCCCCTATTACGTTTTCTTTCTCAATTAACTTTTCTCGTATTGTTTTGTTCATGTAATAATAATATAGCTGTTCAGTAAAAGCTTCTTAAAGAGTCTCGTTTTGCTACAAACTGTAAGAGTAATAATTACTTAAAGGTAGTACCCGAAAAATTGTTAATAGCTAATTTTGGTATAGTTGCACCATACCTTTTGTTAATAGCATCAATAATTCCGTTAGCTGCAACTGCACGACCCAATGCTGTTATGTTTAAGCCATCTAAAGAAAAGTAACCTCCACTTGCAAATTCGGATGTTATTTCTTTGCCTGCAATATAAATGCCACCATTTACAATACTTTTCATGCCTGTATTGGCGTCATCTAAAATAAGGTCAAACTCATCAGCTATTTCTTTAATAATTATATTGTATTCAGCTACTGCATTATTTACGCTATCAATTTCATTACGGTCTAATACCCATCTTTGAGGCATAGGATGATAGCTACCCCATTTCCTTCCACAATTTACAGAATCAATATCAACTTGTATAAGTTGGTACTCATTTGATAGAATTCGCCTGTGACCTAAACCATTGCTTGAGGCGGGGTCTTCAATAACAATTGCATTAGCCCCTTCATTAAAAGTATAGTCTCCTTTACCTGCATAGTATTGTGTTAATGCTGTAGCTTCTGAAGCGGTAAGTATTAAACTATTCCATTTTCGGTATCTAAAATAAGGGAAGGAGTTTAGATCAATAATATTAGAAATTACACCTCCTGTAACTCCATTATCTTTAAAACTTTTCACAATACTATATAAGCTATCTCTAAATTCATCAGAAGGAGTAATTTTATCAATTTCTCCACCACCATTTTCATTTCCACCCGACATGGCATACCTAAATATACAAGTGCTTCCTAATGATAATAAAATAAATGTAGGTTTACGTGCTAAGGCATCTTTTAAAATTGTTGTATTAACATCAGTTCTAAACATGTTCCAAAATATAGCTGAGCTTTCTGTATCCCAACCTAACCAAGGGAGAGGCCCAGCTACTCTATTTATATATATAGTTTTTGCTCCATTAGCTGAATGATTATCATAAGGACCTTTTTCTACACCTATTGAATT
>CAXHCC010000242.1:0-3566 GCA_964014945.1 uncultured bacterium
GGTTATTTCTACTTGACAACGTTTTGCATTATCATCAATAATTTTTGCTTCGTACCAACCGCCAATACCATCTATTAAAACTATAGAATCGTTAATTGACAATCGCAATACCCTAATGCAATGCTTGCTTTCATCTTCAGGTAAAGTATATGTTGGAGGTTGAACGTTTGGTGTGTAAAACAAGTGCATATATCAACAAATCATAAAAAAACCTCTCCAATCGAGTTTGGAGAGGTTTAAATTTTAAACGAATTTAAAGCTTATGCTTTTACAATTGCTTTAGGTGCTGCTTCTTTCATTTCATCACTTGCAGCATCAGCATATTCTTCGAAATTTTTATTGAATTCATCCGCTAATTTATTAGCCGTAGCATCAAATGCTGCAGTGTCTTCCCAAAGTAATCTTGGGTTTAAGATTTCTGAAGGAACACCTTCACACTTGGTTGGCATTTGTAACTTAAATACAGGAGATGTTTCAAATTCTATATTATCAAACTGACCAGTTAAGGCAGCCGTAATCATTGCACGTGTGTATTTTAATTTAATACGACTTCCAACACCATAAGAACCTCCGCTCCATCCAGTATTCACTAACCAAACATTTACATCATGTTTTTTTAATTTTTCACCAAGCAACTCAGCATACTTTGTTGGGTGCAATGGTAAAAATACTTTTCCAAAACAAGCAGAGAAAGTAGTAGTTGGCTCTGTAATACCCATTTCTGTACCCGCTACTTTAGCAGTGTATCCAGAAATAAAGTGATACATAGCTTGGCCTGTAGTTAATTTAGAAATTGGAGGCAATACACCAAAGGCATCGCAGGTTAATAAAAATATGTTTTTAGGTATGTTGCCTACCGATGGTTCAACGGCATTTTCAATATGATGAATAGGGTAGCTTACACGTGTATTTTCCGTTTTAGTAATGTTGGTGTAATCAACAGTTTTAGTTCCTGGTACATACTCAATGTTTTCAAGTAGTGCTCCGGGTTTAACTGCGGCAAAAATTTCAGGCTCTTTTTCTGCAGATAGGTCAACACATTTTGCATAGCAACCTCCTTCAAAATTAAATACACCTTTCTCGCTCCATCCGTGTTCATCATCACCAATTAATCCACGATTAGCATCAGCAGATAAAGTTGTTTTACCTGTACCAGACAAACCAAAGAAAATAGCGGTGTCTCCTTCTTTACCAATGTTAGCAGAACAGTGCATCGAAAGCACATTTTTCTCATGTGGTAAAATGTAATTTAAAATAGAGAAAATCCCTTTTTTAATTTCTCCTGTATAAGCAGACCCTCCAATTAACAATACTTTTTTAGTCATGTTAACTACTGTAAAGTTATGTTGGCGAGTACCGTCTACTTCAGGATTAGCTTTAAACCCTGGAGCGCAAATAATTGTCCACTCTGGGTCAAAGCTTAAAATTTCTTCTTGGGTTGGACGAAGAAAAAGGTTGTTAGCAAATAAATTAGACCAAGGGAACTCAGTAACCACTCTAATGGTTAATTTATGTTCTGGGTCAGCACATGCGTAAGAATCACGCACGTATACTTCTTTTCCTTCTAAATATTCACATACATGCTTATAAAGCACATCAAATTTGTCTTTGTCAAATTTTGCGTTAATATCTCCCCACCATATCGAATCTTCCGTCATTTCATCCGCAACAATAAACTTGTCTTTAGGTGAACGACCTGTAAATTCTCCTGTATCAATTGCAAGTGCTCCGGTATCGGTTAATTCACCATCTCCACTTTTAATAGTTGCGTCTACCAATTCTTCTGGACTTAAATTCCAATGAGCCGCCGCCACATTTTCTAGACCTAATTTTGCAATACTCGCACCTTCAGATTTTGTACCAAATTCCTTCATTCGTTAATTTGTTGGTTAAATGAATAATTTATTTCATTTCCTTGTTATGACCGCGAATTTACAAAATTTAGGTAATGTCAAACCTTAAAAAAGCCAATAATATTGCATGAGTAAAATCAGTTAGTATTAACTATAAGTGTAACAGCTTGTTACGCTCAATTATGTTGATAATTTTAGTACTTTTTCAGCTAATATGGTAGCAATTTTTTCATTGCTTTCATGTGTCCAACCAGCAATATGCGGAGTTAAGATTACTTTTTCGCTGTTAATTAGCTGTTTAAAGGCGTTTGGGAGCTGCTTATCGTTTAAATTTTCGAAAGACAGCCCTTCGTATTCCAACACATCCAAACAAGCTCCAAGTACTTTTCCGCTATTTATTGCGTTTGCTAAATCGCTGGTATTGCAGCTTTTACCTCTTGCAGTGTTGATTATGAAGATGTTTTTTTTGAAATTGTTAATAAAGGTTTCGTTTATTAAGTACTGTGTTTCATGTGTTAACGGTGTGTGCAAACTTATTATATCTGCATGTTCGTAAAGCTCGTTTAGTGCACATTCTTTTACAAATTCATTTCCATACTTGGTTTTGTATTTGTCGTAAGCTAAAATAGTTACACCAAAACCTTTTAATTTTTGTGCAAAGGCACTACCCATATTTCCGTAACCAATAATACCCACGGTTTTTCCCATTAACTCTATACCACGGTTACCTTCTCTTATCCATATTCCTTTACGAACCTCAGCATTAGCACGGTTTAAGTTGTTAAACAAGGAAAGTAACATGGCTAAAGTATGCTCTCCAACAGCATCTCTGTTGCCTTCGGGTGCATGTAGACATGTAATACCTTTATCTGTTGCATAGGCCACATCTATGTTTTCCATGCCGGCACCTGCCCGTGCAATAAATTTTAATGCAGGGGCTTTGTCAATAAGGGCTTTGGTAACCTTAATTCTGCTTCTAATAACGATGCCTTCATATTGGCTAATGTTATCATAAATTTCTTCCTCTGTCCAATGATAGTTTAAATCGCATTGATGCCCTTTTGCCTCCAGGGTTTGGTGCAACAAATCATGATTAGAATCGATGAATAAGATTTTCATGTATTAAATGAGCACACTACTCAACAGTAAGGATGCTACTGAAAAGTATATTATTAAGCCTGTCACATCTACAAGAGTAGCCACGAATGGCGCTGAAGAAACGGCAGGGTCAAAGCCCAATCGCTTTAATACCAATGGAAATAAGGAGCCTACAATATTACCCCACAATACTACCCCTACCAATGAAACGCCTACAACGTAACCAATGGTCATGTAATTGGGGCCATATAAATCAGTATACTGTGCCCAAATAACAACTCGCAAAAAGCCAATAATACCTAGCGTTAGTCCCAAAATTGCTCCAACACTTAATTCTCGTTTAATAATTTTCCACCAACTTTTAACAGTTATTTCACCTAACGCCAAGGATCTAATAATAAGTGTAGAAGCCTGAGAACCGGTATTACCGCCACTCGAAATAATTAATGGAACAAAGAGTGCCAGGATTACAACTTTGGCTAATTCGTTTTCGAAAAAACTCATGGCTGAAGCGGTAAGGGTTTCGCCTAAAAATAAAATAACCAGCCAGCCTATTCGCTTTTGCAAAATATTGCCAATAGACATGTGTATATAGGATTCTTCTAACGCTTCTAC
>CAXHCC010000243.1:0-3519 GCA_964014945.1 uncultured bacterium
CTTATAGGTGGTTGCAAAACCTTTATCTAAATAAATTGCACCGATTAAGGCCTCGAATGCATCACCAATAATAGATGACTTGCCTTTTGTGACACTTTCATGAACCTGTACAAATGAGTCTAGTCCTAACTTTAACGCAAGTTTATTGTGGTTTGCTCTGCTCACTAATTTAGAACGTATTTTAGACAAAAAGCCTTCGTCTTGAAAAGGGTACTTTTTAAATAAATAGTCCGAAACAACGGCTCCAATTATTGCATCTCCCAAATACTCTAAGCGCTCGTTACTATCTTTTACACCGTTTTTAAGTTCTTTTGCTATCGAACTATGCCGAAAAGCTAACTTGTAAAGCGCTATATTATTGGGCGTAAAACCTGTTAAATTCTTGATAGAATTCGCCAGTTTTTTATCGGAAGTAGATTGAGTGGATGGTATTAATCTGCTTAAGCGAGACAATATTATTCCGAAAACTTTTTAACAACCACCGAAGCGTTATGACCTCCAAATCCGAAGGTGTTACTTAGTGCGGCACGTACCTCGCGTTTTTGTGCTTTATTAAACGTTAAGTTTAACTTGCTATCAAAGTCAGGATCGTCGTCGAAATGATTGATAGTAGGAGGCACCGCATCATTTTGAACGGCAAGAACACAAGCCATAGCCTCAATTGCACCTGCAGCACCTAACAAGTGACCCGTCATCGATTTAGTGGAGCTAATATTCAACTTATAAGCATGCTCACCAAACACTTTTACTATAGCTTTTGATTCCGCCAAATCTCCTAAAGGAGTTGACGTTCCATGCACGTTTATATAGTCAATATCTTCAGGTGCCATTCCAGCATAGTCAATGGCATTCTTCATTACATTCATTGCACCCAATCCTTCAGGATGTGGAGCAGTAATATGGTTAGCATCAGCAGTTCCTGCGCCGCCCATTACCTCTGCATAAATTTTAGCACCACGTTTTAAAGCATGATCTAAATCTTCTAATATTAAACAACCTGCGCCTTCGCCGAGCACAAAACCATCTCTGTTTACATCAAACGGCCTTGAAGCAGTTTCTGGAGAATCGTTACGTGTAGACAAAGCATGCATAGCGTTAAAACCGCCAACGCCTGCTTCACAAACGGCTGCCTCAGAACCACCTGCAACAATAATATCTGCCTTACCTGTTTGAATATACATTAATGCATCAACAATAGCATTTGTTGATGATGCGCATGCAGAGCAAGTTGTAAAGTTAGGCCCTCGCATTCCAAATCGGATTGATATATGCCCAGCACATAAATCCGCAATCATTTTTGGAATAAAGAAAGGGTTGTATTTAGGCGTTCCATCTCCTGTAGCAAAATTGCTGGTTTCCGTTTGAAACGTTTCAATTCCACCAATTCCAGAACCCCAAATAACACCTGCTCTATCGCTATCAAAAGCACCTTCTCCATCGAGATTGGCATCTTTCATAGCTTGAACCGCAGAGGCTATTCCATACTGAGAGTAAGGGTCTAATTTTCGCGCTTCTTTTCTATCAAAATATTCGCTTAAATCAAAGTCCTTTACCTCACAAGCAAACTGGGTTTTAAACTTAGAGGCATCAAACCGAGTAATAGGCGCAGCGCCGCATACACCATTAAGCAGGTTATCCCAATAATCAGATACACTATTCCCTAACGGGGTTATAGCGCCTAAACCCGTAACTACTACTCGTTTTAATCCCATAAAGTTATCTCGAAATTATTTTGAATTTGTTTCGATGTATTCAATAGCATCCCCTACGGTTGCAATTTTCTCCGCTTGATCATCTGGAATTGCAATATTGAATTCTTTTTCAAATTCCATTATCAATTCTACAGTATCTAATGAATCCGCTCCTAAATCATTTGTAAAACTAGCCGTTGGTGTAACCTCTGACTCTTCAACTCCTAATTTATCTACAATAATAGCTGTTACTTTTGATGAAATGTCTGACATTTTAATTTTCTTTTTTTAGTTAATGATGCTACAAAGATATATTTAACCATATAACTACAAAACATTAAATTAAAGTATGTTAATTTTTTTAACACAAAACCCTTGTTATCCACTGTATTAGTGCAACTTATAAAGTTTTCAACCAAAAATATTGTTAATTTCATAAATATTGACATAAAATGTGCAAAACCTCCCACAGAACCTGCCATGAGCGACTTTATAAATACTATATTTGGAACGTGAAAAATATTGCAATTTTTGCCTCTGGCGAGGGCACCAACGCCCAAAACATTATAAACCACTTTAAAACCTCCTCAGAGGTAAAAGTGTGTTTGGTTTTAAGTAATAACAAAAACGCCAATGTATTAAAGCGTGCAAGCAATTCAGGCGTTGAAACACTGTTAATAAACAAGGATAGTTTCTATAACAGTGAAGAGGTAATTAAGGTTTTAAAGGAGCACAAAATTAACTTAATTGTACTGGCAGGTTTTTTATGGTTAATACCTAAAAAGCTAATTGCGGAATTTCCAAATAAAATCATAAACATTCACCCTTCTCTTTTACCTAAATTTGGTGGAAAAGGAATGTATGGCGCATATGTTCATGAAGCCGTAATTAAAACGAAAGAACAAGACAGCGGTATTACCATACATATGGTAAATGAAGAATATGATAAAGGCAAAATAATTTTACAAGAAAAATGTTCGGTTACTAAGCAGGATACGGCCGAATCGTTAGCCGAAAAAATACATCAATTGGAAATGAAATATTTTCCTGCAACCATAGAAAAAATATTAAAATCAGCGTGATTACGATATACACCGATGGCGCTTCTAGAGGCAACCCAGGCCCGGGTGGTTATGGGGCCGTATTAATATCAGGCACACACCGCAAAGAAATTTCTGAAGGGTTTAGAAAAACTACCAATAACCGAATGGAGTTATTAAGTGTTATTGTAGCCTTAGAGATGTTAAAAAAAGAAGGATCAAGTGTAACAATATATTCCGATTCAAAATATGTGGTAGACGCTGTTGAAAAAAAGTGGCTAATGGGTTGGGAAAAAAAGCATTTCAAAAAAGTTAAAAATGAAGACTTATGGAAACGTTTTTTATCTATATATAGAAAGCACAATGTGAAGTTTATTTGGGTAAAAGGCCATGCAGACAATGTAGAAAACAACCGTTGTGATGAACTTGCTGTGAATGCCGCATTAGGTGGAAATTTACAAATTGATTATGGATACGAAGCTTTAGCAAATTAATATGAAAAAAGTATACTACTTAAGCACCTGCGACACGTGTAAACGAATTTTAAAAGACCTTGAATTACAAGGGAAAGGATTTACTTTACAAGATATCAAAAAAACACCTATATCCGAACAAGAACTGGCATTCCTTAAGGCAAGTGTTGGAAGTTATGAGGAATTATTTAGTAAACGATCGCAAAAATATAAAGCGCTTGGACTAAAAGACAAGGTGCTTTCTGAAGCAGATTACAAGAACTATATATTAAGAGAGTATACCTTTTTAAAACGACCTGTAATTATTGTGGGAGA
>CAXHCC010000244.1:0-3447 GCA_964014945.1 uncultured bacterium
TATTCCGGGTCTCGTGGGCTCGGAGATGTGTATAAGAGACAGGTATATAGTATAGCAGGAGCGGTAAATAACTTTTCTTTGACATTTAATATGTCTTCATTTCGTAAAAACACTATTTAACTCTCTTGTAATGTTGAGTAAACAAGTTAACTTTACCCAATCCAATTAATTAATTATGTCAAAAATTACGATAGCAATCGATGGCTTTTCCGCATGTGGAAAAAGTACATTATCAAAGGCATTGGCTGCTAACCTTGGCTATTCGTACGTTGATTCAGGTGCTATGTACCGTTGCGTAACCCTTTATGCCATTAGAAAAGGTGTAATTAAGGGCACAGAATACAATGAACAAGAAGTAATTAAATTATTACCAGAAATAAAGATCAGTTTTAAGTTTAATCCAGACACTAAATCATCAGAGACTTATTTGTTAGGTGAAAATGTTGAAAGAGAAATAAGGCAAATGCCGGTGGCAGAAAATGTGAGCAAGATAAGTGCAATTCATGAAGTAAGGGAATGTTTGGTTGCTATGCAAAGAGAACTTGGAAAAGGAAAAGGCATTGTAATGGATGGCAGAGATATTGGAACAAACGTATTTCCAGATGCAGAGTTGAAGATTTATATGACGGCTGATGTTGATGTACGTGTTCAGCGCAGAATGGATGAATACACATCAAAGGGTCAATCTGTTTCTTTCGATGAAATAAAGAAAAACCTTCAAACACGTGATGAAGATGATATGTCAAGAAAGGAAAATCCTTTAATCAAGGCTCCGAAAGCGATTGTGCTTGATAATTCAGAGTTATCCAAAGAGCAACAACTTAGCTTTGTAGAAAAGCTAATTAAAGATTTAACTTTAAAAACATAGTGGTTAATAAAATTCATAGGCTCCTACATCGGCAATTGATGTAGATGGGTTAGGCCGCACCTCATTATTTAAATCTTTGGTATATAAACTGCTTTTACCCTTATCAATAGCGGGAGAAACGTTACTTAGCCTGTAATTGTAACCGTCCGCATCAACAAATCCTGGAGATACATTTTTTAAGTTATTTTTAAAATAAGTGGTATCACTTGCAACATCGTATTTTGTTTTTAATAAACAATTTTCAAATTTAAAAGAGAATATACCTTGGTTGGTCACTTGATCCAATGAAATCTCCTCTTCTAAATTGCCATCAATAATACAGTTACCGAAATAGGCACTATCTAGGTCTCGCGCATAATACGTTGTTCCTGTAATAAAATAGTTGTTTAGGTACAAGGAGGGTGTTGCTCTTGTTGAGCTTGTCCAGCCATTGTAAAAAGTACAATGTTCAAAATTATAATTGCCACCGCTACTTAAGGCTACTAAATATTGACCGCAATTGCTAAATACGTTGTTATAGGCTTTGATATGCCCTTCTTTCGCGAAAATTGCAGCAGCAGACATGTTATTTATAATTGTGTTTGAGATGGTTAGGGTTGGTTGGCCAGGATTCCCCAAGCTATCAACTTGTACTCCAATTCCTCCATTTTTAATATTAGCCCAATTAATTACATTATTCTTACTACCCGCAAACAGCCATATTTTACCCCACTGTCCAGCTACATCATCATATTTTTCTTCCAATCTAGCGCCTTCAAAAGTTACTTCGTTATCCTTGTTTCCATTAATAACTAGTGATCCGTTTTTAAAAACCCATAATACGGCTCCGGTATTCATATATACTTTGGTTCCGGGATTCATAGTTAAAATGCTATCGGAGTCAACAACGGCATAACCAAAGATTAAGTGTGGCTTATCGTTTGTCCAAGCTGTGCTCGTGTTAATTTTGCTGTACGCTGGTGTTCCGTTGGTTGGAAATATGTCTGGAACATGTAAATGCACATCTTGTCCTACTGCTGTTAAGGCAATTTGTTGTGAATTGTTGTTTGTTTCAAACACTAATGACTCGTTGATTAATACTGGGTTGTTTGAGCCAGTAGGGTTAACAGTAACTTGCACAAACACAAATAAACTATCACCCGAAAGCACTTCAATATTTGAGACTTCTGGCCCTGACACCCCATCTATGTTTATTCTAAACTGAGAACCTGCTCCGCCTACGAGATAGGCTTTTGAAATGTTTACCTTTTGCTTGTTGTTATTGTATAGTTTAAAGGTTTTTGTAGTACTACCAATCGACGTGAATACAGTGTCAAAAAGTATAGAGTCTACAGAAAAGTTAAGCTTTGCATCGCTGTTCGTAGTTATAATGTCTTTTTTGCACCCAGCGGCTATTAATAAAATTAACAACACGCAAGTAATTATAATATGGTTAAGTGCTTTCATACGATGTACAATATTAGCAATCTTTTTAATAACAATATAAGGCAAAACTTATTGCCTCACTTTGTTTATACAGTAGATCTAAAAGGTTATTTTTACTCTATAAAACACAGCTTTGGAGAAACATATATTAAGCAAATCAACATTTCAGAGAGGAAGGCAGTGTTACAAATCATTGTATTTGTACAAGAATAAAATATTCCTACGTGATCCATTGAGTACCAAACAAAAGGCCGTTTTTAATAGAGGGAATAAGGTTGGATTGTTGGCCCAACAGTTATTTCCGGGTGGAGTAGATGTTTCAAAACTACCTCGTTTAAAGAAAGGGAAGCGTTCTTCTGCACAAATGGTTGTTGATACGCAACGCTTGATTGAGGAAGGTTGCTCAATTATTTATGAGGCTGCGTTTCAATATGATGGAGTACTTGTTATACTCGATATATTGGTTAAAGAAAACAGTGTTTGGAATGCATATGAAGTTAAAAGTTCAGCAAAAATTTCCAATACCTACAAAATAGATGCGGCTGTGCAGCACTGGGTTATTAGTAATGCGGGAATAAAAGTTAATAATTTCTTTTTAGTAAATATAAATACGTCTTACGTTAAAAATGGAAGTTTAGACGTATTTAAGCTTTTTAAGTTGAATAATGTAAGCGACGCTGTTAAGCAATTGGAAGGTGAAATTGAAGAACAGATTAAACAATTGTTAAAAATTGAGTTACAAACAACGGAACCTGATATTGATATTGGCGAACACTGTTACAGTCCCTATAAATGCGATTTTATAGGAAATTGTTGGCAACACATACCGAAAAAATCTGTATTTGACATTGTTGGTGCTCCCAAAGAACAACTGTTTAAATTATTTGCTGCAGGTTATAAAACAGTAAATGATATACCTGATAATAATGAATTAAGCATAGAGGTGAACAAACATATTGCTTCTGTTAAAAAGAATAAGCCCATTATAGATAAAAATGCAATCAATACGTTTTTATCAAAAATTAGCTATCCGGTTTTATTTGTGGATTTCGAAATTGTTATGCCCGCCATTCCCAAATATGATAAAACCAAACCATACCAGCATTTACCCTGTCTCTTATACACATCTCCGAGCCCACGAGACCCGGAATAAT
>CAXHCC010000245.1:0-3428 GCA_964014945.1 uncultured bacterium
ACTAAAGGTAGGTCTTCGCCTTTTCCAGCGCTTTTCCTATTCCAGTTACGTCATTACCTCCAGCAGTGGCATAAAATGGTTGACCACCACCACCACCTTTAATTTCTTTGGCAATTTCTCGGATTATTTTTCCAGCGTTGAGGTCTTTTTCTTCGGCTAGGTTTTCAGAAATAATAATAGACAAACTAGGTTTGTTTTTTATGGTTGCTCCAAGTACCATAAAAAGGTTGTCCACTTTATTTTTTATTTCAAATGAAAGGTCTTTAATAGTTTCAGCAGAATCTAAGTCAATTTGTTCTGCTATAAAATTAATACCGTTGATGGTTTCTTTTTTATTAATTAACTCACCTTGTAGTCCTTTTGCCTTTTCTTTTAAAAGTTGTGTTACTTGGCTTTGTAAAATAGCGTTTTGGTCAACCAATCCTTGCACACCTTTTACAACATCTTTGGGGTTTTTAAGCAAGTTTTTAACTTGGCCCAGTACCTGTGTTTGTTCTTTATAAAAGACTTCTGTTTTTTCAGAAGTGATGGCTTCAATTCTTCTTATACCAGCTGCAATTGCAGATTCTGATGTTATTTTAAATATACCTATTTGACTAGTAGTGGACACATGACAACCACCACATAGTTCAATTGAATAGTCTTTGTCAAACGTTACAACGCGAACAGTATCACCATATTTTTCACCAAACAATGCCGTTGCACCCATAGCTTTTGCTTGTTCAATTGGCATTTCTTCAATAGTGGAAGCAATATTTGCTCTAATTTTTTCATTAACGATGCCTTCTATTTTTTGCAATTCCTCTTCACTTACTTTTGAGAAATGCGAAAAATCAAAGCGTAAATTAGCATCGTTTACTAAAGAGCCTTTTTGCTCTACATGATCACCCAATACTTCGCGCAATGCAGCATGTAAAAGGTGTGTAGCGCTGTGATTGTTTTCTGTTAATGCACGCGCTTTTGCGTTTACCTTGGCAGTAAAAGTTTGTTTAAGATCGCTTGGTAACTTATCGGCAAAGTGGATAATTACACCGTTTTCTTTTTTTGTGTCACTAATAAAAATGCGCTCATCCGATGCAGTCAGCTCACCTTTATCGCCTACTTGCCCACCACTTTCTGAATAAAAAGGTGTTTTGTCAAGCACTAATTGTATAAGCTCTTTATTTTTTGCCTTAACTTTTCTGTATTTTACAATGCTAGCATCGCATTGTAAATCTGTGTACCCAACAAAAGTTGTTTCAGCATCCTCCTTAACACTTATCCAATCACCAGTTTCAACATTAGTCGCCTTTCTTGATCTGCTTTTTTGTTTTTCGAGTTCAGCGTTAAAGCCTTTTTCATCAATACTTAAACCTTGTTCTTTAGCAATTAATGTGGTTAGGTCTAGCGGAAAGCCAAATGTATCGTACAATTCAAAAGCGGTTGCGCCATCAATTTCTTTTTTATCCCCTTTTTTAACCTTTGCACACACTTGATCCATTCGCTTTAAACCATTTTCCAAAGTTTTGAAAAAGGAGTTTTCTTCTTCTTGAATAACTTTTTCAATTAGTTTTTGCTGGCTCAATAATTCTGGAAAGGCGTGACCTAATTGATCAGCTAATACGGCTGCCAATTGGTACATAAAAGCTTGACTTAAATTAAGGGACTGGTAACCATATCGAATAGCACGTCGCAAAATTCTTCTAATAACATAGCCTGCCCCGGTATTTGAAGGAAGTTGACCATCAGCAATACTAAATGCAATAGCTCTTACATGATCTACCACCACACGCATGGCGATATTTGTTTTTAATTGTTCAGGATCTTCGTCTTCTTTTTCTGGAAGGTATTTTAATCCAGAAAGCTCTTCTACTTTATCCAATAAAGGTTTAAAAACATCCGTATCGTAATTGGATTGTTTACCTTGTAAAATAACACAAAGGCGCTCAAAACCCATTCCAGTGTCAACGTGTTGGGCAGGGAGTTTCTCTAAACTTCCATCCGCTTTACGGTTAAATTCCATAAACACGTTATTCCAAATTTCAATTACTTGTGGGTGGTCAGCATTTACTAATGACTTTCCGTCAACTTTTGCTCTTTCTTCATCCGATCGTATATCACAATGTATTTCAGAACATGGGCCACAAGGTCCCATTTCGCCCATTTCCCAAAAGTTATCTTTTTTGTTTCCGTTTATTATTCTGTCTTCAGCAATGTATTGCTTCCAAATATCATAAGCGTCTTGATCAAATGCTAATCCTTCTTTTTTATCTCCTTCAAATACGGTAACATATAAGCGGTCCGCGTCAATTTTATATACTTCTGTAAGCAATTCCCAAGCCCATGCAATTGCCTCTTTTTTGAAGTAATCGCCAAAACTCCAATTGCCCAACATTTCAAACATGGTATGGTGGTAGGTGTCAACACCCACTTCTTCAAGGTCGTTATGCTTACCACTTACCCTTAAGCATTTTTGAGTATCTGCAATTCGTGGATGTTTGATGGGTGCATTGCCTAAAAACAAATCTTTAAACGGAACCATCCCCGCGTTGTTAAACATTAGCGTGGGGTCGTTTTTAACAACCATTGGTGCTGAGGGCACTATTTCGTGTTGTTTCGATTTAAAAAAATCGAGGAAGGTTGCACGTACTTGATTTGCTTTCATACAATTTGAATCTTTTATTTGAGTGTTTTACACAAGTAAATCCTCTCAATAACAGCCACTTGCAATAGGTGCTGTTGGGCTAAAACGTTGCAAATTTAGTTTATTTAAGTAAATTTGCCTTATTAGCGAGTAGATTTTTATGGGTAGAACAAAGTATAAGTTTAACAGGAAATCATTAACCTACGATGAGGTTGAACTTTCTGCTGGTAAAAAAGCATTGCGCGTATTGGGTTACTTAGCCACTGCAATGGTATTTGCTGCGCTTATCTTGTTGGTTGCGTATAATACCATAGACTCACCTAAAGAGAAAATTTTAAAGAGAGAGCTTGAGCAGGTTAAGTTGAATAATCAATTGGCAGATGAGCGCCTAGATCAAATGGCACGTGTTTTAACGGATATTCAGGAAAGAGATAATAACATTTATAGAACCATTTTTGAGGCAGAACCGATTCCTGAGCAGGTGAGATTATCTGGTTTTGGAGGGGTGAACAGATATAAATATTTGCAAGGATTTGATAATGGAGATATGATGATTTCCACCAACAAGCGTTTGGATAGGATAAGTAAACAGCTTTATGTGCAGTCTAAATCCTTTGATGAATTGGCAGATTTGGTTAAAAACAAAGAAAAGATGTTAGCAGCTATACCTGCAATTCAGCCTGTAGCTAATAAAAATTTAAAACGAATGGCTTCCGGTTTTGGGTTCAGAATTCACCCAATTTATAAAACAAGAATTTTTCATGAAGGAATGGATTTTACCGCTAAAACCGGCACTGATATATAT
>CAXHCC010000246.1:0-3403 GCA_964014945.1 uncultured bacterium
ATTATTCCGGGTCTCGTGGGCTCGGAGATGTGTATAAGAGACAGATCATATCCTCAGAAAAGTCGCAGCCAATGTAATGTACATTATTTGCTGCATTCAGTATTTTATTTACAAACAAGCCGTTCCCCATACCAATTTCCAATATCACATCCTTGTCTTGCACGTTCAAGGCGCTAATGGCATTTTCGTTAACAACTTTATTGCCTTTGTTCATTATTTCGCCCACTTCCTCCGCTTTTTCTCCGTGAGGTTGTCTTAACTGGGCTGCAATTGCTTGTAATTCCCTTTCTTCCATGTCTATTTTTTTATGTTTTGTTCATATAAGTTAATCCAATCATCAACACTTACCTTTTGCACTAAACTAGCAATTAAGTCATAAGGTATATCATCTATTTTTTTAAAACGTATACAACTTTTACCCATATCTAGTTTGTAATTGCTATGCTTAGGGTATTCTTCTATAAACCAATTGAGTAATTCTTTGTTGGCGTATATCCCCATATGGTAAAACCCAATGAAATTTTTTTGTGAAGCCAGGTTCATAAAAGGTAAAGGTTTATCCGTATCACAATGGTAGCCATTGGGGTAAATTGTTTTTGGAACCACATAACCAAGCATACCATAATTCATTTCTTCCTTAAAACCTTTTGGTAAGTTTTGTTTTATGATTCTCCTCAGTTTTGTAAATGCCGCAATGCGTTCATCCGGCACTTGTTCAATATATTCTTTTACACTATTGGTAGTGGTTTTCATAAGTATACATCCTAGCTTGTTGTACTACAAAAATAACAAAATACCTAAAAGGTGGTATTGTGCAAAACGGGGCGTCAATATACATTTGCCACATAATTTAAAATCAATCTAAATAAGGGTATAATTATAATGAAGCACATCCATTCCTACCTATTAATTAGCGCAACTGTTTTAATCTCAAGTTGTAAAAAAGACGATACAACTACGCCAAGTACACCAGCCGCAACAACACCTACATACACGGTTCCATCAACTTATACTTTTACCGATAGTAGCGGTGCAAGTACGGTAAGTTTTAGCGGTCAAACACAACGTTTGGCCATGTTGTCTGAAATGGTAGGCTACATGAAAACGACGAATACAGCTGGTACAGCTATTAGTGCTGATACACTTAAAAAAATGTACAATAATGGAGGTTATGTGTGGGCCGATGCGGGAGCATTAGGTTTGTTTGGTTCTTCTAAACAACTTAAAAGCAAAACCGCTGGTGGTGATGCAGGTGTGCAAGCCACCTTTGAAGCATACATGGATTCTATAGCTAAGCACAGTATGGGTAGCGTTAATATTACTACACATGCCTATGATAGTGCAGGGGTGTGGACTAACGGAACCAAATCATACTTACAAGCTTCAAGTGGTTTAGAATATGGTCAATTAATAGAGAAAGGATTAATGTGTGCTGTGTTCTTAAATCAAATGACTAATAACTATTTAGCAGGCATTAAAAACGATGACAACACAACGGTGGTAGCTGGTAAAACATATACGCAAATGCAACACCACTGGGATGAAGCCTATGGTTATTTAACTTCTGAAATAACCTACCCAGCTGCAGGTACGGATAGATTTTGGGGTAAGTATGTTAATGGTAGAGAGGCTGTTTTAGGATCTGCTACTACCTTATCAGAAGCATTCCGTAAAGGCAGAGCTGCCATAGATAATAACGATACAACAACACGTAATGCACAAATTGTTATCATTAACGATGCCATGGAAAAAGTTTGTGCTGGTACAGCAATACATTACTTAAATGGAGCTAAAGCTGATGTTTCTGATGCAACACTAAAAAATCACCAATTAAGTGAGGCAATAGCGTTCTTAAATGGCTTGCGTTATGGTGACAATTCTATCTCTGGTAAAGGTATGTCTGCTACTGATATTAATACAGCATTAGCATATATAGGTACAGATTTAAACGCTGTTACAATTACTAACATTAACTTAGCAATTGATTTAATAGCAGCTAAAACAGGTTTAACCAGCGAAAAAGCTAGTTTATAAACATGATTAAGAAAGGAACAAACATATTTTTTTTGGTACTTATTGCTGCAACTGTGGTAATTATGCAAGGCTGCAAGGATAAGAACAAAGATGCTACTCCTTCTACCCCTTCTGCTGATAGTTATGATAGAACCGCATTATTAACCAATTATGCAAATGGGTATATCATCCCTGCCTATAAAAACTATAAAGTTCAATGCGATTCTTTAAAGTTAGTGGTGGATAGTTTTAATGCTGCACCCAATACAACAACACTACAAAACTTAAAATTGCAATGGGAAAAAACATTGCTGGTTTGGCAAGATGTTGCCTTTTTAGAGTTTGGTCCAGCTGCAAACCTTGCCTTGAGAGCGCAAACCAATGTTTATCCTGTTGATACTACTCAGGTTAAAGCAAATATTGCAGATGGTAATGCCAATTTGCAACTATCATCCAACTTTGATGCAAAAGGTTTTCAAGCAGTAGATTACTTAATAAGTGGTATAAAAAGTAACAGTGCTAGCATTGTAACATATTACACCGATTCTGTTAAGGTTAGTAATTATCTAACAACGGTGGTAACCGAATTACAAAACAATGCAGCAACAGTTTATAGTGAGTGGAATACCACATACGTAACTAACTTTATCAATAATAGTGCAAGCAATGCACAAGGTAGTGCCGTAAGTAATGTAGTTAACGCGCTAAATAAGCATTATGAAACTTACATACGCAAAGGTAAAATTGGTTTACCTGCGGGCGTATTTAACGGTTTCAGTCAAGTAGCCATGCCTGATCATGTAGAGGCCTATTACTACATGCAATCGTTACCGTTTACAAACAGGTCAGTAAATGCAATTGAAAAGTTTATAAAAGGAGAAGCCTATGCTGCCACTACCAATGGGGTAGGATTAGATGATTATTTGGCACATGTACAAGCTACTTCAAGTGGGGTGGCATTAGAAACGGCTATTCTTAATCAGATCGATGCTATACAATTAAAGTTGGGTACTATCAATGATCCTTTATCAAACGAAGTAAGTACCAACAACCAAGGAGTTAGAGATGTTTACCAAGAACTGCAAAAGTTGGTGGGTAAATTAAAAATTGAAATGACCGATGCCTTGGATGTAATGATCACATACCAAGATAGCGATGGGGATTGAACTGGTGCAGGTCGTTTTTATTGTTGGCCCCTAAAAAATCCCTTATAATTGCAAACTATTTTATGAGGGCACTTACTATCATATTTGTTTTATTTGCTAGCGCACTTTGCGCTCAAGAAGGCACAATAAGTGGTTCAGTGCAATCTTTAGACGATAGTGAATCCCTTCCATTTTGTTTAGTTTATTTAAACGATCATAAATTTCCTACTCAAACAGATGAAAAC
>CAXHCC010000247.1:0-3367 GCA_964014945.1 uncultured bacterium
AAAAGGAGAGGCCGTAATAACTAAATTGGGTATAGAAGGCAATGCCATTTATGCCTTGAGTTCAAAAATTCAAGCGGCATTAAAAGCCAAAAAAGAAGCAACCGTGTTGCTCGACTTTAAACCCATGTTTAGCGAAGAGGAGGTGTTAAGCAAAATTAAAAAGGCAAAGTTTAAGCCTACCCAAATGCTTAAACAAACCTTAAAATTAAAACCAGCGCAAATAGATTTAATTAAAAACGCCTTAAGCAAAGAACAGTTTTTAGATGAAGTTTACTTGGCAAAAATAGTGAAGAACTTTCCGCTTAACATCGTTGATGCAGCACCTATTAATCAAGCCATTTCAACTTCAGGTGGTATAGATTTAGCAGCTGTAAATAATCACTTTGAACTCAAAAAAATCAAGAACAATTACTGTATTGGCGAAATGTTAGATTGGTCGGCACCTACTGGTGGTTACTTAATACAGGGCTGTGCCAGCATGGGTGTGTACTTGGCAAATACCCTTAACCAACAACACGAAAAAGCACAATTAGCATTAGCGTTATAGTGCTTAAACGTAAAAGCTATTTGCTATACACGTAAACCTTTTGGTGGCCACTATCGTGTACATAAATTTTATTACCAATTATAATAAATGAATCGCTGCCTGAAAAGGCTTGTGAAACATCATCCCAAGTAGATGTTGTGTTATTCCTATAATTGTATTCAACATAACCCCCTGCGTAAATGTAGGAGTAGTAGGATGTATTGCCGTTAAAATGCGTTAAGGAATAATTTCCTGTAGAAAAGGAGGCGATGTAATTGCCGTTTAAGGTAAATTGTTGGAAACGTTTATTGCCTGCATCCGCAACTACAATAGTATCGTTTATGATTTTTATATGAGCGCCTGAGTAGTTTTGGTTATTAACTTTTCCTTCCGTACTTCCATAACCGCCAAACGCTTTTTTATAACCCTGGTTGTATATTTTAATAGAATCTTTTATATAAGCATATATATTTTCGTTGGCGTCTACATCATATCGAAAAGGCCAAAATTCAATAATGGTTTGACTAGAATCTATAATAGCACCGGTACTAGGATTTATTTTAAAAAATTTGTTTTCCCATGTACTTGTTTGGTCCCATCTATCTACCATGGCGTATAAGGCGTTGTTTCTAAATATCACATCGTCAACTTCAAAATTAGTATCTGCAGTATCGTTAGGGCCATAAGCACCCCAAACGCCTTTTGAAAACCCAAACCACCCAACAAAAGAATTGTTGGACAAGTCAATTTTTTTAATCGCATTATTACCCTTGTCTGCAACAAATAAATAGGTGCCGTCTGTAGCAATACCAACACTAGGCAATGCATTGTTCCCCTTAAAATTAAATTCATGCATGGCTGTACCTGCACTACCAATAGTTGCAATTAGTGTTAGTTTTTGCGCCTCCCTTTCAGGGCTTACACCATCTTCTTCTTTTGAGCAGCCCCATAAAAATAATGTCATTGCGAGGGTAATAATTGTAATTAGTTTCATGTTGTTATTGTTCTGCAGCAGGCAACTTGCACCCAACTTTGTTAAAACAAAATTACACTAAATTATTGTCGGCAAAACGAAATACTATATTGCCTCGCACTAACTAGTGCGTGGTAATTAATAGCTGCACAGTATTCGCTATACCCAAAAAACACCCTATACCATTAATAGGTAAAAGCATAAATGGAGTTAGGTTTATAGAACAAAAACATTATTGTTTGTTTAAAATTACCACCCTTTCTACTAAGTCATAAAATATGCTTTAACCTTTCGGTTAAAGGAAAGCAACATGGAAATAATGGCAACAATAATAGCTATGTACGCTTTGGTAGGTAACGCTATTAGAACGTTTAAGAAAACAATGCTTCTAACGCCGATAATATTTCGATTAAGAATAAACCGTACCAAGGCAATAAAACTAACTATATACGCTGCACCAGTGTATAACATATAGCTAGGGTTTAAACCATTAATGTGAATATTTTTGCTAGTTACTACCATGTAAAATACAAAGGGAAGTACCATCATGAGTGCGTTTAAAATAAATATTACACGCAATGGAATGGGTTTGTTTACTACTTTATTTGTTGAATTCATACGTTTTCGTGTTTACTAGTTTTTAGGGATGTGTTAAGTGTTTCTAGCTGGCTAATTACCAGTAAAACCTCTTTCATTTTTAACGCAATAATATTGCTATTTGTTTGTTGCTCATTTTCAAAAAAATACAACAGGTTGTGTACATACATACTTACCAATTCGTTTTTATTGAGTAAGTCAACTCCGGATTTATTGCTTGCGCGTCTGTTAAAAATTGGTGGCAATGATTTATTAAAAATGTAATGAAGTACGTCGTTACAAAAGTGTATTATCAACACTTTACAGGTTGTATTACTTTGTGTAAAATACAGGTCAACAAATTGTTTGTTGTACATCATTATACTGTCGTTGCTTTGCATTTGATACTGTGTGTTATTAAACATAAAACCGACGTTACCCTTTAGTACATGTATAAAGCAAGCTTCGTCTTTAAATGATGCCCCAACGGTATACGGCGGCTTAAACTGTACTAGTTCCATTACCGTATTGCCGTTAAGGTGCATTTGTTCAACGCTATTCATTAGCTGGCCTTTTTTAGGGTGGCTAATTTGCGTGGATGTGGTGTGCCGTTTTCTACAAAGAATTTTAGCTCTTCAAGCAGTTCATTAAAAGCTTTGTTTATTCCCAGTTTAAGCACGGGATATAACACTTTCCCCGCCGCTTTTAAAGAAAGGTTGCTGTTCCAAATTACTTCTGTTTTGTTTGGGCCCTTTACTACAAACTCTGCTAATACATTATTTTCTTTTACTGGAATATTGCCGTTTTTTGGTACCACATGTATACCTAAGCGCAATTCTTTTTTGTTAAACTCTGTAATTTTTTCATCGGCGATAGGCCCGTTTGCTTTTTCACTTAGGTCGCAAATTCTTCCAGACATAGGTGAACCTTCACATGATTCACCCTCACGCTTATAAGAGTGGTTTACTTGTGATAACCACTCGCCTACTTTATCAAAGTCTTCAGCGGCTACTTTCCACACTTTTTCGGCAGGTGCGTTAATGATAATTTTGTTTACTAGTTTCATACCTTCTATTTGTTAAGTGATTAATAATTTAATTACATCACAAATGTATTTTGCCTTTTGCGCAAGGCTTGGTACTATTAGTTCAAATACTTGGAATTTTAGCTCAACTACTTGTTTCTGTAACTGCTTGGTGAACAGTTATAGGCAGCGGTAAACTTTTTAGAAAAGTAACTAACATCGCTAAAGCCACACTCGTAAGCAATTTCAGAAATCCTCAGGGTAGAGG
>CAXHCC010000248.1:0-3287 GCA_964014945.1 uncultured bacterium
CATTAGGAAGACAAATTTACGTTGTGTACCCTTTAATTAAAGAGTCTGAAACCTTGGATTATAAAGATTTAATGGATGGTTTTGAAAGCATCTCAAGAGCATTTCCTAAACCAAACTATCAGATAAGCATTGTGCACGGCAAAATGAAAGCAGAAGATAAAGAGTTTGAAATGCAACGGTTTATTAAGGGTGAAACCAATATTATGGTTGCCACTACGGTAATAGAAGTTGGTGTGGATGTACCAAATGCTAGCGTTATGATTATTGAGAGTAGTGAACGCTTTGGACTATCACAATTACATCAATTACGTGGAAGGGTAGGTAGAGGTGCTGAACAGTCCTATTGCATTCTAATGAGCTCGTTTAAACTTAGCAATGACGCTAAAGTTCGTATAGAAACCATGTGCAAAAGCAATGACGGATTCGAAATAGCCGATGTAGACCTAAAGTTACGCGGGCCAGGCGATATGGCAGGTACGATGCAAAGCGGAGTGTTGGATTTGCAGATTGCTGATTTGGCTAAAGACGGACAAATATTGCAAATAGCTAGAGAGTCTGCAATTAAACTGCTCGAAGACGACCCCAATTTAGAGAAAATAACAAATGCTCCCATAGCATATCATTATGCTCTCAAACATAGAGGAAAAACAAACTGGAGCAGAATATCTTAATAGCGTAAGATGATGACTAATTGTAACTAGATAATAGTTACTCCTGAACTTCCTGCAGTACTTTACCCTGGCCAGTTCCTGGAACAACAGTTATTTCTGGGCGACGGAGAACTATATTGTGTTCATTTTCGAAAACATAATCAGACTTTTCGTAAACATTTATTACTTTTTCGTAAGTAACAAACCCTGGATTATCTACAGTAATTTTATACACACCAGGTTCAACAGCAAAAACAAATTTTCCTGTTTTAGGATTTAAGCTTCGTCCTTCTATATCCTTACCGGAAGTAACATCAGATATAGTGATATAAGCATCTAATTCCTTAGGGTTTAAACTATCTGGAGCCATAGTAACTACACCTTTAATTACCGCTAATTGAACTTCTACTTCTCTAAACTCCACCTTATAAATATCCAAATCACCATAACCCTCAGGTCTGTACATTGCCATATATCCATCGCGTTTGTTTCCGGCTAATGTAAATTGTACATTATCCATGGTATTATTGATAGGGTATCCCATATTTACCGCTGGCCCAAATGTTTGCGTTTCTTCATCAAACTTAGATTTAAATATATCATATCCACCCATGTTGGTATGACCTTGAGAAGCAAAATACAGTATCTTGTTCTTTTCATCATAACTTGGATAAGCTTCTCCATATTTCGTATTTATGTTTTCACCTAAGTTTACAGGTAAACCCCATGAACCATCAGGTAGCTTTCTAAACAGATACAAATCCAAGCCTCCTTGTCCGCCTGGTCTATTACTTGAAACAATAAGTCTAGTACCTTCTCCAAATATAGTGCCTTGCATTTCAAGGTACTTACTGTTAGCTGGTTCTCCTAACGGTTTTGGAATAGTAAATCCTCGAGAGTTTGAAGGCTTAGTAGATAAAAAGATGTCGCCATACTCCTTATTATTATCTAAGTAAATAATCATATTATTTCCATCAGGCGATATATATACACATTGTTCATCTTCAATGGTATTAACTCTTCTCATTCCTCGTGCTCTCATCCACTGCCCCTCTCTCACATTAGAATAGTAAATATCCGTAGTAAAAAAACCTTCAGAGCTTTCTATTTTCTTAAGATTTGCTTCTCTACCTGAGGTAAAATAAAGTACATCTTGATTACTTGTCACAAATGGTAAAAACTCTGGATACTTAGTATTTATGTTTTTTCCTAAGTTGATAAACGCAACATTCTTGGGAGCCTTTATTAAAGCTTTCGCATTCTCACAATTATTGATGTACAACTCTACATCATCAGGATACATATTTCCTGATATTTTCTTGAATTCTTCAAAAAACGTAATGGCCTCATCAAAATTATGGGCATGCATAGATGCAATCCCTAGATATAACAATATCTCATCCTTATAATTTCCGGCATTGTAAACTTTCTTAAGATATGGAAGGGCTTTGGAACGATCTGTATTTATGTTTAAATAACAAATGCCAATATTCTCTAATACATAAAGGTCATTTGGGTACTTTTCCTCTAGTTTCAACAACTGAAAAAGTGCCCTATTATAATCCCTATACCTAAGATACTCTTTAGCCCCAAAGTTAGTATTGTCTTGTGCTGACAGTACTGAAACACTTGAAGAAAGAGTTATCGCTACAAATAATATCCTAAACAGTGGTTTTATCATAATATAATCATAACTCTACAACCCATATTCATGCCAAATGACAATAAATGTGTCGAAAAAGATACACAAATTTAAAATAATCTACTTACGAATCCACAAATTAAGTTTAAAAGTTATAATTCTATCCGGCCCACCCCTCTCTATCCAAGCTACGGTACTGAATTGCTTCTGCCAAATGAGTTGTTTCAATGCTCTTACTTTTATCCAAATCTGCTATTGTTCTTGCAACTTTTAGAATTCTATTATATGCCCTAGCCGATAAGCCCAACTTTTCAATGGCTGTTTTAAGCAAACCACTACCCTCCTCATTAATTTTACATATTTCTTTTAATTGTTTAGGCATAATTTGGGAATTACAGTGAATTGAGCTATTCTTTTTATACCTTAAATGTTGAATATTTCGCGCTGCAACAACCCTCTCACGCACATCAGCGCTACTCTCAGATTCTCTTTCTTCGGACAACTCATTAAAAGAAACAGGTGTTACTTCAATATGTATATCAATACGATCTAGCAATGGGCCAGATATCTTGTTCAAATACTTTTGAACTACACCTGGTGGGCAAATACAGTCCTTTTCTGGGTGGTTATAGTAACCACATGGACAAGGGTTCATTGCAGCGATTAACATAAAACTTGCAGGATACTCCACCGAAAAACTCGCTCGTGATACTGAAACTGTCCTTTCTTCTAGTGGTTGTCTTAACACTTCTAAAACAGAGCGTTTAAATTCGGGCAATTCATCTAGAAAAAGTACGCCATTGTGAGCCATTGATATTTCTCCAGGCTGCGGCACACTTCCACCTCCTACCAAAGCAACATCAGAAATGGTATGATGCGGAGCTCTTACAGGTCGTGTTGTCACCAGCCCTAACCCCCTATTAAGTTTACCTGCAACACTATGGATTTTTGTAGTTTCCAACGCCTCCTCAACACTCATCAATGGTAAAATAGAT
>CAXHCC010000249.1:0-3212 GCA_964014945.1 uncultured bacterium
GATTATTCCGGGTCTCGTGGGCTCGGAGATGTGTATAAGAGACAGATTTAAACGCTGATAATTAGCTGTACTACCCATAGATTTTATTTATTGACAGGGGCCTTAGCCCATTTAAAAACTATGCGAATTTAACGATAAAATTTACATGATAGCCATTAAGCGAAGGAATTGACTTTCAGTTTAAGAATTATTTATTAATTTCGCGCACTCAGGATGTTAATTCATCTTAATTGTCCCATGGTGTATCCCGATAGCTATCGGGAGGCAACACGGAAGCAAGAGTAAAATTGTCCCATGGTGTAACTGGCAACACGTCTGTTTTTGGTACAGAAGAGTCTAGGTTCGAGCCCTAGTGGGACAACAACTAACCGTTTGAAAGGAATCTCCTCTCAGACGGTTTTTTTATCCCCCTCATTTATCTTGTATTTTTGCAATCACAACTGATAATTATTCCTTATCAATATGGGAAAAACTGACAGACAACAGCATTGGGAAAACGTATACCAAACTAAAGAACCCCACCAAGTAAGTTGGACGCAAGAAGTTCCACAAACATCGCTTGATTTTATTCAGTCGTTTAACAAGGATAAAACGGCAAGTATAATTGATGTTGGAGGTGGCGATAGCAAGTTAGTAGATTGCCTACTTGACTTGGGTTATGAAAACATTACAGTGCTAGATATTTCTAAAACCGCTATTGAAAAAGCAAAGAAGCGATTGGGTGAAAAAGCCAGCAAGGTAGCTTGGATTGTAAATAACATTGTGGATTTTAAGCCGAATAAACATTTTGATATTTGGCATGATAGAGCCACATTTCATTTTTTAACGGATGATGAAGACGTAAAGATGTATCTAGAATTGGTTACGCAGTTTGTAGACAGTCACCTCATCATAGGTACATTTTCTACACGTGGACCTAAAAAGTGCAGTTTGTTGCCAATAACACAGTATAGCGAAGAACGCTTAACAAATTTATTCGCCACCAACTTTAGCAATATATGTTGTAAGGAAGAAGAACACATTACCCCATTTGAAACTAGCCAAAACTTTGTATTTTGCGGCTTTAATAAAAAGGGCAATTAAAACTTAAACTAAATTGCTCAAAACTAAACCATGAATAAACAAACCGACTGCTATACATGTGTTAACCTAAACTGCTTGATTAAAAAGCATGTTGGCAACGAAGAGGTAAAAGCTATTGTTAGGGATAAACACACATTAACATGTAAAAAGTCGCAACAATTTATTATGGAAGGTGCACCCATTCATGGTTTGTACTTTATTTACAAGGGAAGGGCAAAAGTTACCAAAACTGGCATTGAAGGAAGAGAGCAAATAGTGCGCTTTGCAAATGATGGGGATATTGTTGGTCATAGAGGATTTGGTACAGAAAAAACGTACCCCATAGGGGCTACCGCATTGGAAGATATAACACTATGTACGTTTACTAGTGACACCCTGTTTAATGTATTGCATAAAGCACCTGCATTTACTTTTGATGTACTATTGTTTTACGCAGACGAATTGAACAAAAGTGAAAACAGGGTGCGGAAATTCGCCCAAATGAGCGTAAGAGAAAAAGTAATTGATGGATTATTGTATTTATCCAATAAATTTGGACAAACCAATAAGTATATCAACATCATATTATCTAGGAGAGATATTGCTGACTTTGCTGGTACAACAGAAGAACAAGTCATTCGAATCATTTCAAGTCTCAAAAAGGAAAAGCTGATTGTAACAGAAGGGAAAAAAATTGGCATTGCTAATCCCAAACGTGTTGCTAAAGAAATGATGAGTCATAATTATATATAGGCTTTCAGCACTACCTACCATCCCCACAATACCTTAAAAATGCGTTTTCGCAGCTTTATCTATGATGATAATCATACATAATTGCCGCTTAGGTCATTAACAATATTACCACCCCTGCATAACTTTGCCCCTGTAATTAACGGAGTATGCAAAGTAAAAACGAACTAAAACTTAAAAATTTAACAATGAAACATTTATCCAAAACAGCAGTGGCTCTTGGCTTGTTTGCCTCAGTAGCATCAAGCGATTTGCTAGCACAAGACAAAGTTAAAATTACTGGTGAGGTGAGGCCTCGTACGGAACTTCGTAATGGTTTTAAAAAACCTATGAGAAGTGCAATTGATCCGGCAATATTTACGGAGCAACGTACTCGATTGAATGCAATGTATAGTAGCGATAAATTTGATGCTACCATTTCCTTACAAGATGTTCGAATGTGGGGTGCAGTAAGCCAGATATACAAAACCGACCCATCACTGAGCAATGTGTATGAAGCTTATGCCAAATATAAGTTTTCACCAAAATCAGGCATTGCTGTTGGTAGAATGGCATTAAATTATGACAACTCCCGTTTTTTGGGAAGCTTGGCATGGGCACAACAAGCTAGGAGTCACGATTTAGCACTTTATACGGTGCAAGATTCATCTTATAAGTTTCATTTAGGTGTTGCTTTTAATCAAGATGCATCAACACCAGAATTTGCAAAACTGAACAGCACATTTTATACTGGTGTAAACAATTACAAAACTATGCAGTTTGCTTGGTTCCACAAAGATGCCGGTGATTACAATTTCTCCTTATTAGCTTTAAACAATGGTGTAGAGCATGGTGTTGTTGATACCTCAAAGGTGCGTTTTTCACAAACTTGGGGTTTCATCGGTAAAAAAGTAAAAGGAGATGTAAAAGGAACCTTGGAACTATATGCGCATACAGGTGAAGATGCTGGTGGAAATCAGATGGATGGCTACTTAGCAGCAGCAAGCATTACATTTGGGCAAATTAAAAAAGCACCATTAACTATTGGTGCAGATTATTTGAGTGGTACTCCGGCAGGAAGTTCCGTTAACTCAGCGTTTAGCCCAATGTACGGCACTAACCACAAATTTTATGGATTAATGGATTACTTTTATGTAGGGAACGGCCATAGCAATGCTGGATTGTTTGATGCTTATTTGAAAACTAAATTTAAGGTAGGCGACAAATCAGCCTTAGTTGTTCACTTGCACAATTTTGCAGCTACCGTAGATGTAGCAGACCCTACAAGTACAACAGGTGAAAATTTATCTTCACAATTAGGTCAAGAAATTGATTTGGTTTACGTTGTTAAATTAAGCAAGGCAGTAAACTTTAAATCTGTCTCTTATACACATCTGACGCTGCCGACGATGTGCGTTGTG
>CAXHCC010000250.1:0-3200 GCA_964014945.1 uncultured bacterium
ACATCGTCGGCAGCGTCAGATGTGTATAAGAGACAGATAAAGAAGCGAGCGATTACAAAAACACTTCCAAACCTTTAGGAGAGCTAATATTAAATATTTATAAGAAACAATTTCTAATTGGAATAATTCCCTTTTCAATGCTGTTTATATTTGCGCCTACCTTATTTGAGGCAGTATTTGGTAATAACTGGACGGAAGCGGGCGTAATTAGCCAAATTATTACCCCATGGTTATTTTTAAATTTTATAGCCTCTCCAATTTCTGGAATAACCATAATAGGCAAGAAGCAAAGAATGGCAGTTGTTTTAACCCTTATTGATATGGTATTAAAGTTTACGGCTTTATGCATAGGAAATATTTACAATGATTACTTACTTGCATTTAAACTGATAAGCACTTTTGGATGCTGCTTAATGGTTTTCGATTTAATATGGTATTTAAAAATTGCTAAAGGTTTAAGCAACAACTAATTGAAAAAACTTAAAGTGATTAACAAGATAGAATTACAGGAAAGTGAGAAGCATCAGCAATACGACACGCTACTTATTGTGGTTACTCTTATTTCTATTTTTCTCCTTCCTAGAATACCGCTGGGTGAAGGGTTGCCAGCGTTTAGAATAGAGGATATTCTACTTATTCCTATTGGCATTAAAGCAATTCAGCAGAAAAAATGGAATTCGACATATTCTAAAATAATTGGTGTGTTTGGTGCATATATCTTATTTACAATAATTTATAATAATCGCACAGGAAATATTAGAGATTATTTTGAAATATTCAAATTGGCGAAGTACTTAGTATTCATACTCTATTTTAGCAAGTCCAGTAACTTTAATACAATTCGGAGAATGCTATCTCCTATATTTATTTGTCTAATACTATTTAATGTAGTCCATTTTTACAATTTTTTAAGTTTCAATACATTAATAGAGCCCTTTTTTGCACCATTACATCACCTCCAATATTTTGGTGTAAACTCGAATTTTGAGCCGTATACCAAAAGACTATTAGGTACTATGGGAAATCCTAATAACAATGGACTATTGTTTTTGTTGTTTGCAATCTATTTTATGCCTTTGCACAATAAAAAATCTAAATCACAACTATTACTATACTTTCTTGCCATATTATTATGCCTACACTCCCAATCCAGAACCGTTTTTGTTGCCTTGACCCTTGTTTGTATTTTACAAATTGCTGTCAATCTAACGTATGTCAAAAGAAATATTCTTGCGTATATATTGTTTGCGGCCGTTTTAATGTTTGACTTTTACGCGGATAACCTATTGTACATTGAGTCAATATTTAACACACGAATTAGCGGTTTTCAAACAAATAACACATCTCTTCAGTCCCGTTTTGAAATATGGAAACATCTAATATCGATGATTCAGCAAAAGCCTATTTTTGGACACGGTCCCTACAAGGAGTACTTTTACAATAGAGATTTATATTCGGAAAATGAATATATTTTAATGGCTTGGAGGTACGGCCTATTAGGTTTAAGCTTTTATATCACTTTAGTAACATATCCTATTATTTCAATGTTTAAAACTTTACCTGTATTGGATAAAATAAAACTAACTTCCTTTACGTTATCCATTTTATTTGTCGCGCTAACAAATAACCCATTATCAGAACCTAGGATTTTACTTATGTTTGCTTTAATCGTTGGAACCTACTTCTACATAAACCAAAGAAAGCAGCAAGATTTTAGTTGAATTATTCTGTATAAATGAAAAAACTACTGCTAATTGGAAGTAATTCTATTCACACCTATAACTATTATCAATTAGTTAAGGATTATTTCGAAGAAATTCACATAATAACCTCAAAAGGCCGGTTTAATTTTAACTCTCCTACCACCTTGGTTAGCTTTTCCGTAAAGAATATTGTTGGGTTGCTAAAAACAGTGGCAATAGTAAAGAAAGTAGTTGATAGATTTAAACCATCTATAATCCACATCCATCAAGCAGGCACCGTTGCGTTTATAGCAAACTTAGCAACACGAAAATTCGACACACCAAAAATCCTAACTGCTTGGGGAAGTGATGTATTATGTGCCGAAACAAAGGGAAATTTATATCAATACATGTTAAAGTATAATATTAATAATGTATCTCACATCACAGCTGATTCAGAACACGTTTCTGCCATACTTCAACGCATGTCTAAATCGCTCCTTTCAATTACCGTAGCAAACTTTGGAATTGACATAGAACAGATTGATTATGATATCAATAAAGAAAACATTATTTATTCCAATCGTTTACATCATCCACTCTATCAAATTGAAAAAATCATAACCGGGTTTAAGCGATTCTTAACAACGAGCGAAGAAAAGAACTGGAAATTGATAATTGCTGGTGATGGAACTAATACAAGTAATTTAAAGCAAATGGTTTACGATTTAATGCTTACCAAGCAAGTAGAATTTGTTGGATGGTTGGATAAAAACAGTAACATTGATTATTACAAAAGAGCAAAATTATTTGTTTCAATTCCTCAAAGCGACGCAACCTCAATTAGTTTATTAGAAGCAATGGCATACAACTGTATACCTATTGTTTCTGACCTACCATCCAATAAAGAATGGATTAGTGACAATAAAAACGGTGTTCTGGTGAATAATTATTCCGAAAATTTTATTCAACAAGCCCTAGAAATTAACAACGCAACCTGTTTGGAATTTAACAAGAACTTAATTTCAAGAATGGCTACAAAATCAGTTAACAAAGAGAAGTTCATAAAAGTTTATGAATCAATTCTTTAACTTTTTATAATGATTAAAGTTTGTCATTTAACTTCGGTACACAAATCACATGATGTTAGGATATTCCAGAAGGAATGCACTTCAATAGCAACAGCTGGTTATCAAGTAACACTTATTGCAGTAAATTGTTGCTCTGAATATAAAAACAATGTCAATATAATAGGAATCGAATCTGCTAAAATTAACAATCGACTAATAAGAATGTTGTCTACAACAATTAAGGTCTATAGAAAAGCGTTAGAAACAAAGTCCGACATTTATCATATTCACGACCCTGAATTACTACCATTTGCGCTAAAACTGAAAAAACGAGGCGCAAAAGTAATTTATGATGCTCATGAAGATGTTCCTCTGCAGATATTAAGTAAATATTGGATTAATAAGCACTTAAGAAGAATTGTGTCCAATATATTTAGACAATACGAGA
>CAXHCC010000251.1:0-3197 GCA_964014945.1 uncultured bacterium
AAGAGACAGGTCAAAAACATTTCCGAATGTTAATGATTCATTGATTGAGCTATCTTTAAACTATGTAAAAAATGCGATTAGGTTAATGGAAAACCCTATTCAGGTTGAAATAAAGAACTTGGGTAGCGATGTTAATACTGAATACCCTGAATACTCACCATTACCACTTTATAAAACATCCCAGTTATTGTTTACTTCTACCCGAAAAAGCTCTACCGGTGGTAAAGTTGCAGCTATTGGCGGTGATTATTTTGAAGACGGGTATATATGCAAAGCTAAAAACTTAAATAGTCTTAATCCAGCATTAGATTCTGCTGTGAATATGGGTATTGGCATTAACACTTCTGCTAATGATGGCCCTATTGCCATTGATGGGAGTGAAAGATTTGTATATATATACAGAAGAAGTACACTTTGGAAGTCAAATGTTTCAGCTAATGGAGAATTGGGAGAACCTTACATAACTAAATTCCCTTTCCTATCCAGAAACAGTGTAGGTAATAGTATATTCATTACTAAGGATAACAAAACGGTTTATTTTGTTGATAGCAAACCAGGTGGATTTGGAGGTAAAGATATTTACAAAGCAGTAAAAATGGATGATGGTAAATGGGGACCTGCTATAAATCTTGGTCCTACCATTAACAGTCAGCTTAATGAAGAATCTCCATTTTTTGATGAAGAGGAAAACACGTTATACTTTTCTTCTCAAGGGCACAAATCTATGGGCGGATTTGACGTTTTTAAATCAACAATAAGTGAAAGTGGTAACTGGGGCTGGCCAACCAACCTAGGGTATCCTTTAAACTCGGGCGCCGACGACATTTTTTACGTTTACAATAAAGAAGAAAATATAGGATTTCTTTCTTCTATGAGAAAAGGAGGATTTGGAAATTATGATATTTACCAGTTTAATCGTGTGTTTGATTTTGATACAAAAATTAACGTCTCATTTAACGATGGACTTAACCCAAAAACTATTACCATTTCCGTATTAAACGAGGAAGGAAATGATTCTATTAATGTTAAACTAAATCCTAACGGTGGAATTAAGTATGCAAGCAATAATACATACCGTGTAACAATTCCAAGATTTGATAGCGACACGGTATTTGATACGCTTGTGTTTAATACTCCAACATCCTATCGTGCAGCCAATTATTTACAAGAAATTAACTACTCTAAAGTTAAAAACTACAGAGACCAATTGATTGGTTACAAAACCACGGTGTACAATGTGTTCTTTGACATAGAAGAAGAAATTGAATCGAGATATTTAAGAGATAAGAAAAGATTGTTTAAAAGGTTCCCAGCTTTCGCAATGAAGGATACCGTATATTCTTATTATTCTAATGAGGACTTAAGACTAGAAGACGAATATGCCATGTTCATTAGAACCTTGAAACCAGGATTTAAGAACCTAAACATTTATTCAATTGTTAACTATATTGATACTACAGCATTGGCTGCGCTAAACGATAGTTTGGACAAGATAGACTCAATTGCTAAACTTGATGCCATTATTAAAGATGGTAATGTTACACAACTTGTTAAAAGCCACGATGCCATTGTCGGCAACAAAAACAAGCACTTGTTAACGGCTATTTTGTTTGAATTTGCAAAAGCAGACTTTAGCAAACATTTTACAGAACAATTGGATGGTATTGTTAAATACCTAAAAGAAAACAAAAAAGCCAAGCTATTAATAACAGGCCATACCGATGCTAAGGGTACAGCTAAGTACAATAAGAACCTTTCAAAAGTGCGTGCTGATAAGGTTAAGGCTTATTTAATTTCTAAAGGAATTAGTGCTAAACGACTTAAAGTAATAGGAAAAGGTGCTAAAGACCCAATTGCTGAAAATGTGAACAAAGATGGGTCAGATAATCCTAAAGGAAGAGCACTAAATAGACGTGTAGAATTCGAACTAAGGTAACCAAAGTGTTTGCCTCTTTAATATAGAAGCGTATTAAAAGCACATTATATTATCCAATAAAAAAAGGCTCTGCAACAATTTGCAGAGCCTTTTTTTATTTTTTAATAATCTTATAATATTCTAACCATAAGACGTATTAAGTTGCTTTAACTATTTAGCAACTTCAGCATTCATATTATCAAGCACATCCATCACATCTTTTACTGCTTTTGCAGACTCTCCAAGCAATGCTTTTTCTTCATCGTTAAGATCTAACTCAATAATTTTTTCGATACCATTTTTACCTAATTTAACAGGTACACCTAAATAAATATCGTTCATTCCATACTCACCTTGCAACCAAGCACAAACTGGGAAGATACGCTTTTGATCGCGTACGATTGCTTCCACCATTTGAGCAGCTGAAGCACCTGGTGCATACCAAGCTGAAGTTCCTAAAAGGTTCACAATTTCTCCGCCACCTTTTTTAGTACGCTCGATAATAGCATCTAGCTTATCTTTCTCTATTAACTCAGTTACTGGAATACCACCCACTGTAGTGTATCGTGGTAAAGGCACCATTGTATCACCATGACCACCCATTAAAATAGCTTGGATATCTTTTGGAGAACAATCCAATTCAGTAGCTAAAAATGCACGATAACGTGCAGTATCTAATATACCTGCCATACCAAATACCCTGCTTGGATCAATTTTAGCAGTTAAGTATGCACAATACGTCATTACATCTAAAGGATTAGATACAATAATAATTATTGTGTTAGGAGAATGCTCCAAAATGCTTTCTGTAACACTTTTTACAATACCAGCATTGGTAGAAATTAAATCGTCACGGCTCATGCCCGGTTTACGCGGCAAACCTGAAGTAATTACAACAACATCTGAATTTGCTGTTTTTGAATAATCATTTGTTGAACCTGTAATACGTGAATCGTACATATTAACAGGAGCTGTTTGCCACATATCTAAGGCTTTACCCTCAGCATAATTTTCCTTAATATCAAGCAAAACTACTTCGTTGGCTAATTCTTTTTGAGCAATTACATCAGCACATGTTGCACCAACATTACCTGCTCCAACTACGGTTACTTTCATTGTATTATAATTTTACGTTAATTTAAATTAGAGCGCTAAAGTATGAAAGAATTGTATAGGTTCTGCTTTTTACGACGCCTTTTTTTAATGATAAATATCAATATTATAATGCGAGAAACTTTACGCATTTGGTAATAGATTCATCGTAAATAGTTAAGCAAAAAAA
>CAXHCC010000252.1:0-3163 GCA_964014945.1 uncultured bacterium
CACAACGCACATCGTCGGCAGCGTCAGATGTGTATAAGAGACAGAAATTATGCATATCAGGCATTGCGCCATACATACTCATGCCACCTCCTCCAAGGGCGCTCATATCCTTCATTCTACGCATAAATTCTGGCTTGGTGATTATCATTGGAGCATCGTTTTCACTTAAATTTTCAAAAGAAACCGTAAACTTCTCTTTTGGTACTATTTCCTCAATTATTGGTTGTAGCTTCTTTTGATCTTTTTCAGACAGCTTAGATGGTAATTCTTCTTCTTTTTTTATAAGCTTGTCAACAGTATCCGCATCAACTCGAACAAAAGTAGTATTGTCTAATTTTGTTTCCATATGATTGATGAAATGTGGGTCAATTGGACTATCAAATAACAATACTTCGTACCCTCTTTCTTTCGCAGATTCGATAAAACTATGTTGTTCTTCAATGTCAGTTGCGTATAAATACACCGTTTTACCGTCTTTATCAGTTTGCGTGTCTTTTACTTTTTTAGAAAATTCATCTAGCGTAAAATAATTTTTTTCCGTATTCGCTAACAAAGCAAATTTTTGCGCTTTTTCGTAAAATTTTTCATCAGATAACATCCCATATTGGGCAAATATTTTGATGTCTTCCCATTTGGCTTCAAAGTCTTTTCTGTCCTTCTTAAATAGTTGTTCTAATTTATCCGCTACTTTTTTTGTAATGTGCGATGAAATTTTCTTCACATTACCATCACTTTGCAGGTAACTTCTACTAACATTTAGTGGTATATCAGGAGAGTCGATAACTCCTTGTAGTAACGCTAAAAAGTCTGGTACAATATTTTCAACCGCATCTGTAACAAATACTTGGTTGCAGTAAAGTTGAATTTTGTCTTTTTGAACCTCAATTGTTTTTTTAAGCTTTGGAAAAAACAGAATTCCCGTAAGGTTAAAAGGAAAATCTACGTTTAAATGAATATGGAATAAAGGTTCCTCAAAATTCATAGGGTATAGCTCACGATAAAAGCTCTTGTAATCTTCATCTTTTAAAGATGATGGCGATTTAGTCCAAGCTGGCTCCGTATTGTTTACTATGTTGTCAACCTCAATTGTTTCAGGCTCCTTTTTCTCTTTATCATCCCCCTCCTTAGCTGGTAAAGTTTCTGTTTTGGTGCCAAACTTAATTTCAACAGGTAAAAACTTACAATACTTTGTAAGTAACTCTTGAATTCGGTTATCTTCTAAAAATTCCTCTGAATCATCAGCTATATGCAATATAATGTCTGTTCCTCTTTCACTTTTTTTAGTGTCCTCAATTTTGTATTCCGGACTGCCATCACATTCCCAGTGAGCTGCTTTGGATCCTTTTACGTGTGAAAGAGATACGATTTCAATTTTACTCGCAACCATAAAACCTGAATAAAAACCTAAACCAAAGTGCCCTATGATGGCATTCTCTGCATCCGCTTTATCCTTGTATTTGCTTACAAACTCTTCAGCCCCACTAAAAGCTATTTGTGTGATGTACTTTTCTATGTCATCTTTTGTCATGCCAATACCCTTGTCTCTAATTGTAAGGGTTTTAGCTTTTTTATCAGCAATAACTTCTATTGTTAAATCTCCCAATTCAACCTTTGCTTCACCTATAGAAGTAAGAGTTTTTAATTTTTGAGTGGCATCTACCGCATTTGAAACTAATTCACGAAGAAATATTTCATGATCACTATAAAGAAATTTCTTAATGATAGGGAATATGTTTTCCGTTTGAACATTAATTTTTCCTGTTTCCATTGTCTCTTATTTTATACAATTATTAAATTACTTAACTATGATACTTGCCTATACCAAATCACGTGCCACGCCATTTTTGCTGACAAGTTGTCAACTTATTAAAAGTAGATGTAGTAAAAAAAAGGATTAATGACAGTATAGGCCGGACTATTTTAGAATTTCTCGAGAAATTACAATTCGTTGTATTTCCGATGTTCCTTCATAAATTTCGGTAATTTTCGCATCTCTCATTAACCGTTCTACGTGAAACTCTTTAACATAACCGTATCCGCCATGAATTTGAACTGCTTGTGTAGAGGTTTTCATAGCCGTTTCCGATGCAAACACTTTGGCCATTGCAGCAGCAGCGGTATAATCAAGGTTGTTGTCTTTTAGCCAAGCGGCTTTAAGGCAAAGTAACCGTGCGGCTTCAATTTCAGTTGCCATATCGGCAAGCTTAAATTGTATTGCTTGGTGTTGGCTAATTGGCTTGCCAAAAGTTTGTCTTTCTTTGGCGTAACGTATAGCTAATTCATACGAACCAGATGCAATTCCTAATGCTTGGGCAGCAATTCCTATTCTTCCGCCAGAGAGTGTTTTCATAGCAAATTTAAATCCAAAGCCATCTTCTCCAATTCTATTTTCTTTAGGCACTTTCACATCGGTAAACATTAATGAATGTGTGTCAGAACTTCTAATTCCCATTTTATTCTCCTTTGGACCTACTTCAAATCCAGGCATATCCTCATCCACAATTAAAACATTTATACCTCTATGCCCTTTGGCTGCATCGGTTTGCGCTATAACCAAATATACCGAGGCTGACCCTCCATTTGATATCCAGTTTTTTGTTCCATTAACAAGGTAGTGATCCCCTTTGTCGATGGCTGTTGTTTGTTGAAATGTTGCATCTGAACCTGCTTCTGGTTCTGAAAGGCAAAATGCCCCGATTATTTCACCCGAAGTTAAGCGAGGTAAGTATTTTTCTTTTTGTTCCTCACTTCCAAATGTTTCAATTCCCCAACAAACCAATGAGTTATTAACAGACATAATTGTTCCTACACCAGCTTCCACTTTAGAAATTTCTTCCAATGCAAGAACATATGAAATAGCATCCATACCACCTCCTCCGTATTTGGTATCTACCATCATACCTAAAAGGCCAAGTTCACCTAATTTTTGCACCTCTTCTTTTGGAAATATCTGTTTTTCATCTCTTTCAAGTACACCAGGTTTTAACACGTCGTTTGCAAAGTCACGAGCGGCTTTCTGAATCATTAGGTGTTCTTCCGTCAGGTTAAAATCCATGGGTGCAATTGTTTCGGTTTATAAATGCTTAATTTTGATGGCAAACATACACTTTAAATATAAATCCTGTCTCTTATACACATCTCCGAGCCCACGAGACCCGGAATA
>CAXHCC010000253.1:0-3155 GCA_964014945.1 uncultured bacterium
CTGCTAATGATTGTTAAGTTTGGGTTCATGTGACGAGCGGTAAGCACAATAAACAAATTATCCGCATCTACCGGCAATGTAGTGATAAGCGCTGCAGCTTTTTTAACACCCGCCCTAAGCAACATATCATCATTTCGTGCATTGCCTTGCAACACTAAATCATTGTACTTATGATTAACTCCTGCCACAACATCTTTGCTGTCCTCAATTACAACAAATCGTTTATCATGGTTTTTTAATACGTGTGCTGCTTGCTTACCATTTCTGCCATAGCCACAAACAATTACATGACCACTTAATTTACTGATTGTTTCGTTCACTCTATAACTTTTATAATACCTGTTAAAGTCCCCATCAATAATATACCTTGAAATTGATGTTGCTGCGTAAGCAAATGTACCAAAACTTGTTATAAGTAAAAAAGATGTAAACAATCTTCCCGCATCACTTAAGGCATGTACTTCGTTAAACCCTACTGTAGAAAGGGTAATAATTGTCATGTAAAAGGCATCAAAAAAGCTATAATCCTCAATCAACACATACCCCAAAACTCCTGACACAATAAGCATCACAAGCAGAAAAACAGAAAAATAAATTTTTGAAAAAAAACGTATCGAAAACAAGGCAATTAATATTAATAGTCAATACTCATAAATCCCAAACCGTTTTTCTTTTAACAGCGAAAGGAGTAAAATATCTTTTATTCTCAAGAATAAAAGCCATTATGAAATAAATAATTATTGGCGAACCTACCGTAAAAAACGACAAGTATATAAAGTACATCCTAACCTTTGTGGACTTGATACCTAACTTTTCACCCCACCAACCACACACGCCAAAGGCTTTTTGTTCAAACCAAGTTGTTATTTTGTGTATCATATTAAGCGGCATTTCCCTAAAACACTAAGTTAGCTATTTTTTATCAAATCGTTGCCAATAGAGCAATTTAAACACTTTTTATAATTGCAATATTCATTTTTTAACTGTAGAAGTGCTTGTGTATCATAGGCACTTTTCACAGGTAATTCTAAGGCTTTCCATTGCTTAATAATCGAATTTGTTTCAGGAGGTAAATCTTCTAAAAAGTTCATAGCCCTATCCACCAACTTCTCTTGCCCCATTCTTTTGCCGTAAACGAATAAAAAAGGAATTACAGTGTTTATGATTAAAGTATTGGTTGCATTTATTCCTAAACTTTTACTCGACTCTTTAGACTTTTTATCCAATGTATAATGAGTTTTCCAGTACTCCGATGTGCTTACTTTAAACAATTTTTGAACATCAACCAAACTTTCTGTTTCCAGAAGTTTGGAAAACAAATGAGATGAGCTGTAAATTAATTGAGAAAATTGCGCTATTCTAAGAGTTGGAAAATTCATTGGTCGTAAACGTAAAAATTTCCAAAGGTGTGATTCTAGCGGTTGCAGTTTATATTTACGGCGTAAGAATTCATATTCATTTTGTAATCCAATTAAATATTTATCGCTCAGGTGTGTATTCAACAACCCTGATTGACCGAAGAGCAATGCCTCAATTTGCATTAGACTATTTTTGTGTTTAGCGAGTATACTCATGGGTAATGATTTTGCCAACAACTCAAAAGGGGCTGCATTTTTTTTAAAACCAAATTTATTGGCCAATTGCTGATAAAACGTTTCTTCCCAGTTATTCTTATTACTAGCTAGTTGATCCTCTATCGCTAAAGACTTTCGTTCCAACCTTTCCAATAGCATTCTATCAATTGTAGTTGTTATTGAAATAGTAGAGGCATCAGAGATACTCTTCTCACACGGAATCCAGTTATTGTTGGAACCGAATGACTCATACTTATCCAAAACGCTTTTAGCAATTTTACCTTTCAGTTCAATCGTAGGAATAACTTCTCCAGATCCCCTTTGCACAATAGCATTATCTTCATAAACAACATGCAACACAATATTGTCATAGGCTTTATCATCATGGTGTTTATGGCGGTGCCAATCAGCTGATTGTTTGTGAATCTCCACATTACCTACCCATAAGGTATTAGCAATTCGCACATGGGCATTAAAAAAGTCGGGGCCTGCATCGTGATTGTGAACTCCCGTTTTCACTACTTCAACAGATTCGCCATCTGTAGTGATTAAATCACCGGTGTTAAACAACTTATACTTCCACACATAGTGAAGAAACTGTTCACTCATGATATAGCGGCAATGGCCAGATTATAGAAACTTATTTAATAGAAGGGACATCTCCTTTTGCAAAATCTGTGCTTGTTCTCTTGCTTTCTCCGCAAAATCTTCGCCATTACCCGCATATATGATTCCACGCGAAGAGTTAACCAGCAAGCCACATTCCTTATTCATTCCAAATTGTGCTACTTCTTCCAAACTTCCTCCTTGCGCTCCTACACCCGGAATCAACAAAAAGTTATTGGGCACAATTGCCCGTATCTCTTCCAGCATTTTTGCTTTGGTAGCACCAACAACATACATCATTTCATCTTCTGTTGCCCATTTTTTAGATACGTTAATTACATCCTTGTACAGACTAGTTGAATCGTTTAATTGAAAATCTAATGAGCCACTGTTGGAGGTAAGTGCTAATAATATAACCCATTTATCATCAATATTTAGAAATGGGGTTACGCTATCACTTCCCATATATGGAGCAACAGTAATCGAATCAAAATTCAGTTTCTTTAAAAATGCACGTGCATACATTTCAGATGTATTTCCAATATCACCACGTTTTGCATCTGCTATCGTAAATACCTCTGGACAAGTTTCATTGATATAGTTAATTGTTTTCTCCAAACTAATCCAGCCTTTTGAACCATGTGCCTCATAAAACGCCGTATTGGGTTTATAAGCTACACACAAATCTTTGGTGGCATCTATAATTTGTTTGTTAAACTCAAAAATTGGATCATCTATCTTTAACAAGTGCTGTGGCAGCTTATTATAATCTGCATCCAAGCCAACACATAAAAAAGACTGCTTCTTTTTGATATTTCCAAATAACTCTTCTCTTGTCATCGCTTATGCTTTATTCAATCCACCTTCTTTCAACCGTTCGGTATTCTCTGCCAAATTAAGCGCATCTACCATTTCTTGAATATCGCCGGCCATAAAGTCGGTTAAATTATATAAGGTTAAATTAATCCTATGATC
>CAXHCC010000254.1:0-3155 GCA_964014945.1 uncultured bacterium
ATTATTCCGGGTCTCGTGGGCTCGGAGATGTGTATAAGAGACAGAATATATATTCTACACCTTCGTTTTCTAAGGCTTTAATTAATAAGTCTGAAGCTTTCATATACTAACGTTTCCCAAAATTAATTGGGTGAAACTACATATAAAATTGTGAAGTTTTTAATCCTTAATATTTTTTAATCAACAATTTCAACGCCCTTCCAAAAGGCAACATAATTTTCTATGTCTTTTGCCATAGATTTAGTTGCAGGATAATACCAGGCAGCATCTTTATTTTCTTCTCCATTTACTTTAATGGTGTAATACGATGCTGTTCCTTTCCAAGGACATACGGTATGTGTTGTACTCTCATCAAAATATTCTTTTTTAACTGCGTCTGCAGGAAAGTAGTGATTGCCTTCCACATTTATTGTGTTATCACTTTCCGCTATTACTTTTCCGTTCCAAATTGCTTTCATGATTTATGACTTAAGTTTCCATAATGAGTTGGTAAAGTATAGTCGCTTATCACAAAAGTTCCTTACAACTTCAAAGCCTGAATCCTTAGCCAAGGACTCAATCATTGCTTGATCGTATTTTTGGGAAATCTCCATAAAAATGCGTTCTCCTTCTTTAAAATCTACTTTAAAATTCAGGTCGCGCAATTCAACATGTTGTTCACTTTTACTAATTAAATAACTGTTAGCCGTTCCTGTTTCAGGTGAATACTCTTCAATATGCTCGTACTGTTGTAAATTAAAGTTGGCATTAAATGCATTATTGATTCGGTTGAGTAGGTTTAAATTAAACTTAGCAGTATGCCCATGCGGGTCGTTGTAAGCTTTTAATATGATGTCTGGTTCTTTTTTTAGATCAAATCCAATAAGCAGCAAATCGTTTTTATGCATTACATTTTTCAATTGATTAAAGAAATGCAGGGCATCTGTGTATTGGTAGTTACCAATGTTTGATCCTAAAAAAAGAATTACTTTGCGTTTTGTGCTTCTACTGTTTAGCTCTTTTATTATTTGGAAGTAATCGCCCACCAAGCCTTTTACCGAAACACTTGGATAGTTTTTTTGAATATCAGCAACTAAGTGTTTAACAGCTTTCTCAGAAATATCTATGGGGTCATACTCAAACGGTACATCTTGCTTACTAAAATACTCGAGTAAAATTTTTGTCTTGTATCCGTCGCCAGCACCTAGTTCAATTAAATCAAAAGGTTCTTTTGTATCAAAAAAGCAATTGAGTAGTTCTTGTTGGTAGGTATTAAATATCTCGTACTCACAATCGGTTAGGTAATATTCAGGCATGCGCATGATGTCCTCAAATATTTTACTACCAACTTCATCGTACAAATATTTTGATGATAGATGCTTCTCTTTTGCTGTTAATCCAGCAATTACATCTTTTTCAAAAGAAGATGAACTCATGTTGTTAAGAAGATTGGTTGGGGTCTCCTGTTTCGTAAGGGTTGTTCGGGTCGTTACTCCATTCAAACCAACCTCCGTCAAATACCGCTACATTTGGCCATCCCATCAACCATGCATTAAAAAATGCTTCGCTTCCTCTCCATCCAGTACCACAGTAAAATGCCAGTTTTTTATCAGGGGTAATGTTTACTTCATTCCAAATTTCAGCAACTTCTTGCGCCTCTCTTATGGTATGGTCTACATTTCTATAGTTTTCCATATGGTAGGCATCTGAACCACAGTTTCCAAAAACTGAACCTGGAATACGTCCTTTTTTCTCGATGTAATTATATCCACTTACTTCACCAATGTATTCAGGCCAACTTCGTACACTCACTAATTCTGCTGTTGTTGATGCTAGTATTTCTTTGGCCTCATCAATATCAACAGCTAACTCAGCCTTTCCAGGTATGGTTGCTCCAAATTCGCTAACTGCTTGTTTGGTTTCGTCGGTAGTTTCAATAGCATAATCGGCATCTCTCCACGACTGAAACCCGCCGTTCATTATACGAACATCTTTTACACCAGCGTATAACATTATAAATGCGCAACGTATGGCACCTAAGTGTCCTGCAGCACTACCCGGAAATGGGTCATCGTTATTTGGAGTTAAGAATTTACCATAAAGCACCACAGTGGTATCTGCTGTAATTCCGTGTTGTTCTAATGCTGCTTTTAATTCTTCAGGACTTCTTCTGTTCCATGTTTCTGGTGATTCCAGCGCCAATGAATCTATGTCAATAGCTCCTGGAATATGACCACCTAAATAAGCATCTCTGTTTCGGTAATGGGCATGACATACGACAAACTTATCATTGTCGTATAGTTCCGGTGATTTTCCGTCTATTAAATCCTTCACCCATTCAGCAGAAACTAAATTTTTATAACGCGCTAATTGCTCCATAGGCAATGCTGCATCTTTTGTCCATTCACTTACAAAATTGTAATAGGTATTTATATATGCATAACCCGCTTTGGTAAATAAGGCTGCAACCTTATTAATTTCATCCTCCTTAGCGCCATAAATAACCAATTTGTCATTGGTTTCAATGTTTTTAGATCTTACAATTTCGATCCAATCCATGTACTTGGTCCATTTAAAAGGAAGCGTTTTTGCTCCTTTAATATGACCTCCGCGGCTTTCATTGTTTTCTATCCATCCATTGTATGCATTGCTACTTCTGATATCGATAATTTTTACTTGTTCACTTGCTACAAGTGAATTTAGTTCTTCAGTAGATATTATATTCATGTCATTTAATTTGCTTGCTCGTTAGTCGCTCTTAACAAACTTTCCTTGCAGTTTAAAATTCTAAAAGCAATCCTACCGAAGGTAGTAAGGTTCCAGAGGTGTTTTCGATTTCTTTGAGTAAGTAGGCGTTGGTGTTGGTTGGGTCGGTAACAGGATTGCCATTACTGTCTTTAACCGTGTCTAAAAATGATTGCCCTTTTGCTTGAAAGTTGTACATGTTTTGAATATCAAAGTACAGATTAAGCGACCATTTATTAAAGAACCATTTCTTATCTACCCGTACGTCCATCCCATGTGATAATGGGTTACGCTCAGTATTGATACTATTCCAATTTAACACGCCTTGATTGCTGATGTCCCAAATGGTTTTTAAAGCACTCAACGATTCGTTGTATGGTGTATATGGCTGTCTCTTATACACATCTGACGCTGCCGACGATGTGCGTTGT
>CAXHCC010000255.1:0-3146 GCA_964014945.1 uncultured bacterium
ATTATTCCGGGTCTCGTGGGCTCGGAGATGTGTATAAGAGACAGCTTTTAAAGGAGATTCATTTGCAGAATGAAAAAAAAGTTGGAACTTCAGCTAAGATTTTATCCAAAAAACCAAAACTTGCTCAATAGCGCACTTGATTTTACATTATAGATTAAAATGAAAAGAATAAATAACGTTTTGCTTATTGATGATGATGAGGCAACTAATTTCTTTAACGAAATGGTAATTAAGCAATCTGGCATGGTTGAAAATGTAACTTGCTTGCAAAGCGGGCAAGAAGGTTTAGACTACCTCACTTCTGATAACAAGGATGCAAACCCAACACCAGATTTAATTTTTCTGGATATTAATATGCCAGGAATGAATGGATGGGAATTTCTTGATAACTACAAACTAATTCATGCTGAACATCAAAGCAAACAAATTATTATTATGTTAACTACTTCTTTAAATCCAGAAGACGAAAAACGTGCTAGCAACATCGAAGAAATTACGACTTATAAGCACAAACCCTTATCTAAAGAAGTTATTGAAGAAATAATAGAAAAGTACTTTAGCAATATGTAGTTACTTCAACCTATCTACCAACCTAATACCCAAGCAAATATTAAGGGCGCTACAATTGTAGCATCTGACTCAATAATAAATTTAGGCGTATTTTCATCTAATTTACCCCATGTTATTTTTTCATTAGGAACTGCGCCTGAATAGGATCCATAACTTGTGGTAGAATCTGAAATTTGACAAAAATAACTCCAGAAGGGCGTGTTTTCCAACTCTAAATCTTGATACAACATTGGCACCACACAAATCGGAAAATCCCCAGCAATTCCTCCGCCAATCTGAAAAAAGCCAACACCCTCACCTTCACAATTTTTTGTATACCAATCCGCCAACCACGTCATATAATCAATTCCAGATTTTATGGTAGTCGACTTTAGTTCTTTTTTTACCACATAGGAGGCAAAAATATTTCCTAATGTTGAGTCCTCCCACCCTGGAACTACAATGGGTATATTCTTTTCAGCAGCAGCTAACACCCAAGAATCTTTTGGGTCAATTTCATAATATTGTTCCAGATCACCACTTAACAGCACCTGATACATAAACTCGTGTGGAAAATACCGTTCGCTCTTTTCTTCTGCACTTTTCCATACGTCAAAAAAGTATCCTTGTAATCGTCTAAAAGCCTCCTCTTCAGGAATACAAGTATCTGTTACACGGTTGTAATGGTTATCAAGCAAATCTCTTTCATCTTTAGGTGATAAGTCACGATAATTTGGCACGCGTTTATAAAACGAATGCGCCACCAAATTCATAACATCTTCCTCCAAATTTGCTCCTGTACAAGAAATTATATCCACTTTGCCCTTGCGAATCATTTCAGCTAACGATTTGCCCAGCTCGGCCGTACTCATTGCCCCTGCCAAGGTAACCATCATTTTGCCACCACTATTAATCAACCGCTCGTATCCCTTCGCGGCATCAACCAAAGACGCAGCGTTAAAGTGCTTATAATGTTCTTCAATAAAATTGGAAATCGCCCCTTTACTCATGCAACAAATTTACGAATACAATTAATATGGAAAATAACCACTAAAGATATAGATCGAAAATGCCGCAGCATGAAACATCATAATTATGCTAAGAATCCACACCACCTTTGGCGGCAAGTTTCCAAAAAGAATATCTCTTCCCTTTTCCCTACACAAAAACACATAAGTATTATGAATAACGGAGTATACCCCAAATAAAAAGCCACTTATAATAAATCGTAGATTAAGTCCGTTCCAACAACCCATTAACAAAAAAGTTGACATTAAAGCGGTGTTTTGTCGTGCTAAAACTCCCAATTTCCACTTTTTTTTCCTGCTCAAGTACAAATACATAGGCGTAAAAAAATAGTCTTTCAACCATGCGCCTAAGGTAATATGAAATCGTTTCCAATAATCTTGAGGATTAATGGCAATAAATGGATTCCTAAAGTTTACCGGAACATTCATACCCATCATTTTACCAACACCCAGCGCCATCCACGAGTATCCGGAAAAATCAAAAATTAAATAAGCATAATAGGCGTACATTGTATTTGTCATATGAAGCAATTCAGTACTATGCGTTAGGCTAGGATAGTAATTAAGCCAATAACGGCTTATTACTTCCGCAATTATATATTTAAACACAACACCCTTAACAAAGGCATTCCAACCAATAATAAAATTATTGGTTGATATATTCTCAAAACCATTTTCTTGATTTGCATTAAATGTTGAATACCTATCAATTGGTCCCATTAGTAATGTTGGTATAAAAGACAAATAATTAAAGTAAGAAATAAAATTTGCCATTTTATCTCCTTGCATTTTGTCCATATAATAACTAACCATTCTAAAGCTTGCATATGACAGTCCAACAAACGAGATTATAGCGTTTAGCTTATGAGGGGGCTCTTCAAATCGGATATCCAATTTTACCAGTAATAAAGGGAGTATTAATAAAAGTACACCCCAAATTTTATTCTGTAGTTTTAGTACATCCAATAATAATATAGTGGTGATATATGCAAATACGATTAGTAATAAAAAATGATATGGACTCGCGTAAATAAAACACAAAAAGAAACCGTTAAAAACAAATAAAAGATGTTTATAATATTGTTTTTTAAGAAATAGCTTTCCTACAACAGCGCTTAACACTATCAAAAAAATTATAACAAAGAACCCTATAGAATTAAATGGAAGCATCAAAAATCCTTATAGATAAATCCACTAACGCCTTGGCGATCACTATAAATATATAAGTAGTACAGGCTAATCAATATGAGCGAATACAACAAAAGGTTAAACACAAATAAGGCAACGTTGTTTTTTCTCATTGCTTACGATAATAAGTATTAAAAATAAATTCATTTACACGCAACCACCCATGCTCACTAAAATGCATAACATCCATTAAAACCTCCTTGCTATTGGAAGAAGTATCAGTGTTCCACAAATTTAAACAGGGAAATCCCGCTACTCCTATTCTAGATTCAATTTCCAAAATAGTAGATGAAAGTGTATCAATATTGGTGTAGTAAAAAGGGTTCATTGGAGATATCACAAATGCTGCGTTTGCTTTAGTTGACTTTAGCAGTTTAATTA
>CAXHCC010000256.1:0-3138 GCA_964014945.1 uncultured bacterium
GTATATCATCACCCATATATAATATATTATTAAGGTCTAAGTTATGCAGTTCAACATACTCTTCCAATACTTCAACTTTATTTCCAACACCTAAAAATACATCAGTTACACCTAGTCCCTTCAATCGCTTTCTAGAAGACTCAGACTCTTTGCCACCAGAAATAACAGCTACCTTGTATCCTTGTTTTATGGCCAGTTGTAAAGCATAACCGTCTTTGGTGTTCATTGTACGTACTTGTTCTCCTGAAGGCAAAATTGAAATAGAACCATCCGTTAACACCCCGTCTATATCAAATACAAATGTTTTGACATGGGGAAGTTTAGATTTAAAATTTTCCGTCATAACTTATATGGCATAAAGTGAGCGAATGGTAAAAGTACAAAAATGAATCAAGTTCCTATTTAATTGAATTCAACTTAGGGTTTCCGACAATACTCTGAAAGTTATGAGCTTAGAATAAGGCTTAACTTTCTTGGTTGGAAATACTCTCGCTTATTAATTTATAAATCTCTTTATGTTGTACATTCTTAATGCTATTTAAATGCTTTTCAAGCACTTTTAAATCACCTCTAACGGCTGGGCCAGTTTGAACTGCGGCAGGAGGATTGTTTAATGCTTTTTCTGCAGTTTCTTTTATTAGAGGTCCAAGTATATCTAATGGAATATTCTTCTCTTGTAGCAATAAATCCGCAATGGCATATAAATGGTTTGTGAAATTGCAGGCAAACACAGCTGCAATATGAATTTGTGCTCGTTGATCAGATTTAATAGCATATACATGCTTTGATATTGAATTGGCAATCTGCTCTAGTTCTTGAAAGGTTTCCTTATTACTTGCCTCAAGGCAAATCGGAACTTCTTGCATAATTACAGGCTTTTCTTTAGAAAAGGTTTGTAAGGGGTAAAAAACGCCATAATTATTAGCACTTCCTGAGAAAACATTCAAGTCAACGCTTCCCGAAGTATGCACGACTATTTTATTTTCAAGTTGAATGTTTTGCGTAACAATTTCAATTTGGTCGTCAGGAACTGAAATAATGTATATATCGGCATCAGATGAGAGGCTTTTAATATCCGTACATACATCAGCATCTAATTTATGTGCAAGCTCCTCGGCAGACGATTTTGTTTTGCTACATACTTGAATAATAGAATAGTTTGCTGTTTTTAGGGATACTCCCAAGTGAGTAGCAACATTACCAGCACCAATTAATGCAATCTTACGTTCTGCCATTTTTAATTCGCGTAATAATTGCCAAAACGCTACCAATTGTCATTACAATACATCCCAGCCATAAAACATTAATATAAGGGAATATTAAGGCTTGCATCACAACAAAGTCCTTTTTGTTACTTCGTTTTTCGTTTAATAATATTTCAATGTTTTCATCTTCCGGGTTAGGGTTTATTCTATCAAACGTAAATTTTAAGCCAAGGTCATTAATAAGTACGGGTGCTTTACTTACATTACGTTTTGTTATTTCATAAATAGGTTCAGCAAAATACGTCTTGTTTTCAGTATGCACTGATAAATGTGCTTTTACGGCTATACTTCCTTCATGCATATCAGGATTGTTCTGATCCATATTGGAGGAAATGCTATCCAAAATAATTATAGCATTTGACGAATACATGGTATCGCCATGTTGGAGCTTGTGTGTACTTGCGTTGGCGAATTCATTTTCACTTTTTGTACTTAAATCGGCATAGGTAACATGTGTATAAATATCCTTTTCAATAAAGTGTCGTGTGTCAGGCTCTGCAACATTTCCCATAAGTGGATTTAGTTGAACTCTAGGGTAGAGGCTAAAGGCTTTTTCGAGCTGACCACTTTTTGATGGAGAAAAATAATCTATTTGGAAAAATAGATTTATGCCTTCATGAAATTTTCCTGCATACGTAACGTAATACTGGCCCATCGGTAATGTGTCTCCTTGAATAAGGATAATATTTTCGTTATTCGAAAAATCCTCTCCCAATGATTCAATGCTTCTACCTGAAGTATTACGTGAAATAACCTCTTTTTTAGAAGTAGAAATTAAAACACCCAACATCATTAATGCAAACCCTATATGTGCAATGGAAGATCCTGATTTGCTAATATTTCCCTTGAGTGCGCCTATGATGTAATTTAGATTGCTACTAACCGCAAATATATTTGCAAACAACAGTAATCCATAAAATGGCTCTTGTAAGTAATTAAAATGGTAAACTAATAAAAGTGATAGGAGTAGGGATATTACAAAGGATAATCCAATTTTATTTATAAACTTCTTAATGTCGGTATTCTTATATTGAAAGTACTGACCCACGGCGACAAGAAATGCAATGATAATTGCAAAAGGTAGTTGCCATGTATTATAAAAGTCGATTACATCTGGTGCAGGAGCCAAGTTTAATCCAAACATTTTATTCCAAACTGGTAATGAGGTGTAAAAAATAATTTGAAAGGATGAAAGCAATAATATAATGGCAGCAATAAATACCCAAAATTCTCTTGACCATAAATTTTCTTCCTGCGCTTGTCTAGGAAAAGCTTTCCAATTGATCGCAATTAACCCTAAGCCCAAGAATAAAAAAAACAGCAAGAAAACAACCAATTGCCAATACATTCCAAGGTCCGTAAACGCATGTACGGAGCTTTCTCCAAGGATGCCACTTCTGGTTAAAAAGGTGGAGTAAAGTATTAAAACGAAACTAATTATTACCAGAAATAAAGTACTAGGCACCGATCTTCCTTTGCGAACATTAATAAGCATTAAATGAGCAGCTCCAACCAATGTTAGCCATGGTACCAATGAAGCATTTTCTACAGGGTCCCAAGCCCAAAAACCACCAAAACTTAAGGCTTCATAAGCCCAGGCTCCACCCATTAAAATGCCAACTCCTAGCACAATAACTGCGGTAAATGTCCATGGAAGCGCTGGTTTTATCCATTCTATGTATTTCTTTTTTCCTAAGCCTGCAATGGCGTACGCAAATGGAACTAATACTAAAGCAAACCCTAAAAATAATGTAGGAGGGTGAATGGTCATCCAGTAATTTTGAAGTAAAGGGTTGAGCCCACGTCCATTAAGTGTTTCTAAATAATTTGCTTTTGCTGTAAACGGCAGGTGGGCATAATCAGGGTGTTCTCT
>CAXHCC010000257.1:0-3122 GCA_964014945.1 uncultured bacterium
GGTTAAAATAGAGCCTGATTGTAGCGTTAACGTATTGCCAAAGTTGGTTGGCTCGTTAGAGTTATCAATCTCTAAATGCGCATTGGTACCAACGGTTGTTGCACCTGTAAATGTAATTTCGCACGTTCCAAATTTAATACCTAGGTAAGCTGCATTGGCTAAATCAGTGGTACCGTTAATCACGTGATCTCTATTAGCATCAGGATCTAATTGCAAGGAAGCATTAGCAGCCACGGACACATTATTAAAATTATGGTCTCTTCTCATGTAAAACACACTGGTACCACTCGCTGCTGTAAAAGTACCTGCATCCATATCTACATCTTCCCAACAATATATATGGTTACCCGTTGTACCTGCTATAGTCACATCCGTATCAAACCTTGTTTCTTCTCTAAAGGTAATTTCAGCATCTGTACCAATGTTAACTGCACCAGAAAAACGCATATATTCTCCTCTAAACCATGCCACCAAATTAGTACCCGTAACTAAGCCACCAATTAATGATTGGTCCGCATCTGTCATACTAGTAACCAAACTACCACCTCCCGTGCCATCCAAGTGTGGAGTAAACAAGTTTAACTCAGAGTTATTAGGCATAGTAATGGTACCAATTGTTTTTCTATTACCCCTTCTACTACCATTAGCAGTAGTTGCCCTCCAATCGTCAATTAATAAGTCCGCTCCATCGTTGGATACTGTAATATCTCCAATTGTAATTAAAGTTGAAGTCAAATTACTATTGGTTCTGGTATGAATGATACAATCATCCGTCATACCCGTAAATGCCAAACTAGGAACCGTTTTTGCGGTTTGCCCTAACTCACACGTTACATCCTCTACCGCAGCATTAAAAGTAATGGTTTGGCCTGCTGCGCCTGTAATGGTTAAATTACCTGTAGCGTTATCTCTAAAATCCAACACAATTTGCTCGCTTAAAGCCGTCCATGTACCACCACCAGTAATTGTTACATCATTACCGTTAAAGTCAAACTCTCTGGTGTTAGTGGTAACAATGTTGGTACTTAATGTATCACAAGTCATGGTCGCCCCTAAGTTCCACTCGCCATCCGTTAAATCAAACATCCCTGTACAAACCATGGCATCGGTATTGGTGATTATTGAAGCGGTGGCATTATTAATAACTACTCTATGTGCAATAGTTTGTCCGTTACTTGTAATGTTATGCGGACCTGCATCGTAAGCACCTGTAAAGTTGATAGTACCTCCAATGCTTTGCGTCATAATACCCGCTGCATTAATCAAATAATCACCAGACACGGTTAAATTTTCTGTTGTTGCTCCTGTTATTGTAGGATTGTTAGTAACACCAGCATCCCACACCACATTACCCGCTGAACCATTCACATTTAAAGTTACGGCTCCATTAGTACCGTCAAATGAATTTGACGTAAAGTTTACAATATCATCAATAGTTGGTATACATACATTATTGCCTGAATAGGTTCCATCTACAATGGACCAGTTATCAGGGTTATTCCAGTTGGTGTTTACACCGGTTGTGTAAGTACCATTTTTTGCTGCAGATGCTGCAACACCTCCTATCCAGTATAGTGTATTGGCAATGTTAGCGCCAACTGTTAAGTTAGATGCTACCCCTCCAACATCTGAGCCTCTCCTAACTGTAAATGCAGCACCAATATTATTAATATCTCTATACGTCAAATAATCTAATGAATGAATAGCAGTAAGGTTTACATCGGCTGTTGTTCCTGCGCTTGTTGATTGTAACCTGCTGGCTGTATGGCAAGTAGCAGGAGCGGTTATGGTTCCAGTAATATTAGTTTGTGAAGTATGTGCCAAATTAACCGTATTTAGGCCGGCCAATGTAAGGTCAAATAAAGTTTTAGTAGATGTGCCACAATCATAAGTGAATGTTGCCCCACTTCCCAAAGAAATAACGGATGGTGTACTAAACGTCCAATTACCGGTATTACCATTACCAAAATCGGTAGAACTATTTGCGTTTAATGTCCAGTTCTTATCCGATGTTACTGTAGGTGTTCCACTATTAGGAATGGTTACAGTTGTACCAGCTGCAACATCAACATCACCATCAAACACAGTATTTGCAGTTAACGTAAGTGTTGCATCGCCATTAAAGTCTAATGTATTAAATGTTGTTGTAGAAGCGCCAGTATTGGCATTCATACTACTACCTGCGGCAAAATCTACTTCCGCTCCAAACGTCCAGGGTCCATCGTTACCGTTACCAATGTTAGCAGAAGACCCAGCATTGATTGTCCAAACACCACTAGTTGTTACTGTCGGCGTTCCACTGTTGGTAAAGTTACATGCAAACCCTGCTGCAATATCTACAATACCTCCATACGATGTGTTTGCAGATGATGTAATGGTAGATGCACCGTTCAAATCAATATCTTCAAAGGTTGTTGTAGAAGCGCCAGTGTTTGCATCAATGTTACAACCAGCTGCTATATCTATTTCATCACCAAAAGTCCAAGCTCCATTATTACCATTACCTATATCTATAGACCCTCCTGCAGCTATAGTCCATACACCTCCTGTTGTAACAGTAGGTGGTACTATAGTACTATTTCTAAAATTAACAAGCGCAGCAGGGATAGAAACGGCAACTGCAAAATCAGTAGTACTTGCTATGGTAATATCAGCTGCAGAAGCAAATGTAACAACACCATCAAAGTCTCCATCCTCTAAAAATACAATATCATTTCCAGCGGTAGTTCCAAAATCTAAGGTGCTTTCAAATTGTGTTTCATCGCTGAATTCTACTTCGGTATTATCACCAAAAGTCACAGCTCCTTTAAACTCAACATAAGCACCAGCTATATCTCCATTACCACTTGCTCCTACCGTAAACGCATCAAACTCTGAACTCGTTCCATCATAACCCGTTCCATCGGCACAATTGATATTATATACACAGGTGGCTGGTAAAGTTATAACGCCAAAATCTTTGCGTAATCCTCTAAAGCCCGTTAAGTCTATATCAAAATTTCCACTCGCCGTTACATCTATTGTACCAAAGGTCATCGTCGTTCCTGATACACCTGCTGCCGTTACCTTCTCTGTGAAAATATCTATGTTGGTTGATGCTTGGAAATCTAAATTCGGGATCG
>CAXHCC010000258.1:0-3088 GCA_964014945.1 uncultured bacterium
ATGTTGATGATGGATATAGAGCATTAGACCTTGCACATAAAATTATTCAACAAATCAATAACTCTACCGATTTAGTTGGAAATATTGCGTAATTTTACGTCAATATTTTCTGAACTTTTATAATTTTTTGCAGCTCACATGGAACTGATCTTAGGGTATATTCATGCAATATCGCTAGAGAAAGAACAATACGATTTTTTTTCTCGCTTTTCCCTCGTCTTATTTATTAAGAGAGTGTTGGATATAGTTACTGCCATTACAGCACTTCTTTTATGCAGCTGGCTTTTTCTTATTATTGCTGTGTTAGTTAAAATTAGCTCAAAAGGAAACATTATCTACCGTCAAGAAAGAGTTGGCTTAAATGGTAAACTATTTACAATGTTCAAATTTAGAACCATGTATTCCAATGCGGAATTGAATGGACCTAAGCTGTCGCAACCCAACGATAAGCGTATTACATTGATTGGCAAACTATTACGAAATTACCATTTAGATGAATTACCGCAATTTATAAACGTATTACGTGGTGATATGTCGGTTGTGGGTACCCGCCCTGAACGACAATATTATATAGAACAAATCATGCAAAAGGCACCTGAATACAGATACATACTTAAGCACAAGCCAGGAATAACATCCATTGGTCAAATTAAATTTGGTTATGCAAAAAATGTGGATGAAATGATTGAACGCTTACAATATGATTTAAATTATGTACAGCACTTTTCATTATTAAAAGACCTGAAAATATTATTAAAAACGATTGGCTTTATTTTGCTTAAAATTAAAGCCTAACAACTCAATATTATGAAGTTTATAACTGTTATTGGCTCAGGTACAATGGGCAATGGAATAGCACAAACATTTGCACAATTTGGCTTTCAAGTATCACTTGTGGATATCTCGCAAGACGCATTGGATAAAGCAGTTTCGACTATCTCAAAAAGCTTAGATAGACTTATTGCAAAAGAAAAAATATTGGATTCGGATAAACAAAATACCCTTGATAATATTAAAACGTTCACTCAACTAAAAGAAGGGGTTAGCAACGCCGACCTAGTTGTGGAAGCTGCTACGGAAAACGTTGAAATTAAGCTTAACATATTTGGAGATCTAGACAAACTTTGTCCAGAAAAAACAATCCTTGCAAGTAATACATCCTCTATATCCATTGAAAAAATTGCCACAGTAACTTCAAGGCCAGATAAGGTTATTGGAATGCATTTTATGAACCCTGTACCAATAATGAAGCTTGTAGAAGTTATTCGTAGTAATACAACTTCTGAAGAAGTTAATAATGTTATAGTAGAGCTTTCCAAAAAACTCAACAAAATACCTGTGGAAGTGCAAGATCGCCCAGGTTTTGCAGCCAACAAAATATTGTTGCCTATGATTAATGAAGCAATTATAACCTTAGAAGAGGGAACTGCTTCTGTAGAGGGTATTGATAATGTGATGAAATTAGGGATGGGGCATCCTATGGGGCCACTTCAGTTAGCGGATGTTATTGGTTTGGACGTGTGTTTATCGATACTGAACATATTATACGAAGGCTTTAATAACGTAAAATACAAACCATCTGAATTATTGGTAAACCTGGTTAACGATGGATATTTAGGTGTTAAAACAGGACAAGGTTTTTACAAATACACTAAAGGAAGTAAAGAGTTGGTCGTTTCAGAGCAATTTCAGTAAGTCAATATTTTACAAATAGTTGTACGAACAAATCAAAAAATAAAGTATATTTGCAGTCCTTAAAAAGAATTTAAAGATTAAACAAAGAACATATAAGCGTCATGAGTATATTATTGGATTACGCAAAAGAGCAACTTGGAAGCAAAGCTAACCACCCTTCATTTAAGGCTGGAGATACTGTTACAGTTCACTATAACATTAAAGAAGGTGATAAGGAAAGAGTTCAGTTATTTCAAGGTGTTGTGATTCAACGAAGAGGTGAATCAAATACGGAAACCTTTACAGTTAGAAAGATGAGTGGTAATACTGGCGTTGAAAGAATATTTCCAATCAACTCTCCTTTTATTCAAAAAATTGACGTAAACAAAGTTGGTGTTGTACGTAGAGCAAGAATTTTCTACTTACGTAATTTAACTGGTAAAAAAGCACGTATAGCCGAGAAAAAGGTTATTAAAAGCTAATACTAACTCTCTTATTAATTAAACCCCTTTCTAATTGATAGGGGTTTTTTTTTATAAAAACTTATACCATTTGACACTCACAGAAGAAATAGGAAAAAGAAGAAGTTTTGGAATTATTTCACATCCTGATGCTGGTAAAACAACCCTAACCGAAAAGCTGTTACTTTTTGGAGGGGCTATCCAAAAGGCGGGAGCTGTTAAGTCTAATAAGATAAAAAAACACGCCACCTCCGACTTTATGGATATTGAACGGCAACGTGGTATATCCGTAGCCACATCCGTAATGGGGTTTGAATACAAAGGCTTTAAAATTAATTTATTAGACACCCCTGGGCACGAAGATTTTGCCGAAGACACCTACAGAACACTTACGGCCGTGGATAGCGTAATTATGGTTATTGATTGTGTTAAAGGTGTTGAGCCTCAAACAAGAAAATTACTGGAAGTATGTAGAATGAGAAATACTCCGGTTATAGTGTTCGTGAATAAGTTAGACCGAGAAGGGAAACCTCCTTTTGATCTATTAGATGAGATAGAGAAAGAGTTAAAAATAGACCTAAGGCCATTAACCTGGCCAATAAGTATTGGTAAAACTTTTAAAGGTGTTTACAACCTTCAAACAAAAAGCGTAACCCTATTTACGCAAGGAGAGAAGCAAAATGAGGATAACTCAGTAGAGATTAGTGATTTGAACGATGGTAGCTTGGAAAAACTGGTTGGTGATACGCTGGCAGAAACGTTAAGGCAAGACGTTGAACTTATTAACGGCGTTTACGCCGACTTTGAAAAGGAAGATTACTTGGAAGGATTAATTTCACCGGTTTTTTTTGGTAGCGCCGTCAATAATTTTGGTATTAGAGAATTATTGGATGAATTCATTCAAATTGCTCCTGCCCCGCTTCCTCGCAAAACTGATATAAGAGAAATTGCAC
>CAXHCC010000259.1:0-3063 GCA_964014945.1 uncultured bacterium
GCACATCGTCGGCAGCGTCATATGTGTATAAGAGACAGGTAGTGTACAATATTTTAGTAATCAGTTTAAAAAAACTGTTGGTGTTACCATTTCAGCGTTTAAAGAAGCGCCTCAAAAATACCGTAAACCAATTGAGGAAATAATTTAGTTGTGTTTTTTATTAATTGTCAACACCCTACAACCACTACTAATAAAGGCATTACCAAAATAGTATAAACATTTGTCAAAAAACTATAATAATAACTTGGAAACAACACGTTATCATTGTAACATGTTAAATCCCTAAAACCTAAACAATATGAAAGTAAAGAAAAATGTTGCTATAAGTGATTCAGGTTTTTTGTTCAACCCAAGTACTGGAGATTCATTTTCGGTGAATCCGCTGGGATTAGAAATTTTGGAACTGTTAAAAGAAGGTAAAGATGAAAGCTTTATAGTAGCTCAAATCGCCAACAACTATATGGTAGATAAAGACACCATAGAAAAAGATTTATACGATTTTAAAAACATGCTCAACAGCTATAAACTGATAGACCAATGAAAAAGCCAACCTACACTATAGCTGTTACTGGGCTTAATGCAATTGATAGTCCAGGACCCGGGCTTGCCGTAATAAGGGCACTGCGCGATGCAGAGAGTTTTGATGTGCGCATTATAGGCTTGTCATACGAAACTCTTGAGCCTGGTATTTATATGCATGACTATGTAGATAAAACCTATCAAATACCTTATCCAACCGCAGGACAAAAAGTGTTACTTGAGCGTTTTGCTTACATCAACGGAATAGAAAACATTGATTTTTTATTCCCCAATTTTGATGCGGAGCTTTATAATTTTATTAAAATTCAAGATCAGTTGTTGAATGATATGGGTATTAAAATGACCTTGCCTACCCTTGAACAGTTTGAAGCTAGACATAAAGTAAACTTATACGAATACGGAAAAAAGCACGACATAAAAGTACCTAAAGCAGAAATGGTTTTTAAAACAACAGAAATTCCTAAAGCCATGGAAAATTTTAGTTATCCGGTTGTTGTGAAAGGTAAATTTTACGATGCAAAAGTTGCCTACACTCCTGAACAAGCCGTTACGCATTTTAATAAGCTTAATGCACAATGGGGGCTTCCGATTATACTGCAAGAATTTGTACGTGGGTCAGAAGTAAACGTATGTGGAGTGGGTAATGGAAAAGGTGGTTTATTAGGTGCCGTTCCGATGCGTAAACTTTACATTACCGATAAAGGGAAAGCATGGGCAGGTGTTACACTGGATGATGACAAACTACTGGATGTGACGAAAGACCTGGTAAAAGCTACCAAATGGAATGGCCCATTTGAATTGGAATTTATGAAAACCAATGAGGATGAATATTATCTTATAGAGATTAATCCTAGGTTTCCGGCTTGGTGCTATTTAACTGTGGGTGCCGGACAAAACCAAATAGAAAGTTTGGTAAACTTGGCGATGGGAGAGGAAGTAAAACCCTTTGAAACCTATGACATTGGTAAAATGTTTATTCGTTACTCACATGACATGATTGTAGACATGAATGAGTTTGAGCAAATAAGCACAAAGGGAGAGCTTGAAAAAAGCCGATAGACTTATTAAAATTTGTTAAATTTTAAACACATTTAGTTATGGAAAAGAAGCAATATGAACGTCCGATAATTACACCCCTAAACACGGGGATGATGAACAAGTATGGGTCAAGAACGGAATACTCTCCACTAACACATGTTGATGGCGTATCGGTTAAAAGTTTAACCGAAGAACATGGATCTCCTTTATTTGTTTTATCCGAAAGAAAAATCAGAGAAAACTTTAGAGCTGCAAAACGAACCTTTGAAACCCGCTACCCTAAAGTGCAATTTGCCTGGTCATATAAAACCAACTACTTAAATTCGGTTTGTAATATATATCATCAGGAAGGTTCTTGGGCCGAGGTGGTGTCTAGATTTGAATATGATAAAGCAATTAACAACGGTGTTCCTGGCAATAAAATTATTTTTAACGGGCCGGATAAAACCGATGATGATTTGTCTATCGCCATTAATAACGACTCACTAATTCACATTGATCATTTGGATGAATTGTATAGGCTTATTGAATTGGCAGCTGAAGCCAAAACAAAACCAAGGGTGGCCATACGAGTAAATATGGATACAGGCGTATATCCAATGTGGGACAGGTTTGGTTTTAACTACGAAAACGGACAAGCTTGGGATGCAGTGAATAAAATTATGGCCAGTGGTAAATTAAACCTGGTAGGTTTACATTGCCATATAGGCACCTATATGCTAACGGCCAATGCATATGGCGTAGCAGCTACTAAACTTTCAGAACTAGCATTGAGTATACAAAAACAATACAGTATTCAGCTAACATATTTAGATTTAGGTGGCGGGTTTTGTTCAAAAAACACCTTAAAAGGGTCTTACCTAAAAGGTGCAGATACAGTGCCTGAAATGCAAGATTATGCAGAAGCTATTTCTACCGCCATACTCAAAGCTGGTTTTAAGCCAGATGAATTGCCCTATTTGTATTTAGAAACTGGAAGAGCCTTAATTGATGATGCAGGATTTTTAATTGGTAGTGTTATTTCTAATAAACGCTTATCGGATGGAAGAAAAGCAACCATCATGGACTTCGGTGTTAACATTATGTTTACCTCATTTTGGTTCGATCATAAAATTTCTCCAGCACAAGAGTTTGGTCAACATACCGAAGATACCATCTTGTACGGTCCATTATGTATGAATATTGATGTGGTGAGAGAAAACATAAACTTGCCTCCGATGAATACAGGTGACCAAGTAGTAGTTCATTTTATGGGTGCGTATAACATTTCACAAAGCATGCAATTTATTTCATTGCGCCCGGCAATTGTTATGATAGACGAAGATAGAAAAGTGCATTTAATACGTAAAGCAGAATCTTTATCTACACTTGAAAAAGACGAAATTTTACCTGACAATTACACTAAATTTAACTTGTAGGTTGAGTAGCTCGAGTACATATACTGTCTCTTATACACATCTGACGCTGCCGACGATGTGCGTTGTG
>CAXHCC010000260.1:0-3045 GCA_964014945.1 uncultured bacterium
AAAAGGAATAATTTGCCAATGCTTGTGCGGGCAGTTAAGAGATAAATAATACATGGATGTATTCTTAGAAATAGCTACGGTTTTACTAGCAAGCTCGATAAAATTTCTGGCAGGTGTTACCGGAGCCTTGGCTTTTAAGTTTAATTTTTTTAAATCGGTTACGGTGGTAACGCTGGGTGGATTTTTGGGTGTGCTCGTTTTTGTTAACGGGATACATTACATTTTGGGTTTAATCGAAAAAATTAGGGATAAAAAAAACAAACCTAAACGAAAAGTTTTTACGTACACCAATAAGTTAATTGTTATTGCCAAAAAGCGATTTGGTTTAATTGGTATTGCTGCAATTATTCCGCTACTTTCATACCCCTTGGGTTGTTTTATTGCTCTTCGCTTCTTTAAGGATAAAAGAAAAATTGTCTCTTATTCTTTTTTGTCCACCTTCATCTGGGCGGTTATTGTATTTTCTTACAAAATCTTTTTTTCATTTTGAAAAATATTAACCTAGTTTAAAGGTTGGTGACTCATTTTACTTTATCTAAATTCTCAGTGAATACTCATTGTCGGAAGCATATTAATCCTTAATTTCGGACCTTATTTTGTTCAATAAAGTCTTTAGGATATGGGGTTTAGGATGAGCAAATTGAAAAAAATAATTGAAATATGTGGGCTGCAATCGCCAGGAAAATTCTTAGAAATAGAGTTACTGTAATAACGGTTATAGGTGTTATTACTGTGTTTATGGGTTATAACGCTCGCAAGGCTGAAATTATTTATGAAATGCCTCGCTTATTACCTGATTCGGATTCAACTATAATAGCTTTTGAAAAATTTAGGTCTTTATTTGGAGAAGATGGAGTAGTAATGGTGATAGGTATTGCTGATGATAATCTATTTGAGTTAAGTCAGTTCAATGATTGGTATGATTTAGGTGATGAAATAAAGTCCGTAGAAGGTGTAAAATCAGTAGTTTCTATTGCTGGTATTCAAAAACTAATAAAGGACGATAGCCTTGGCAAGATTGTTAATGAGCTGGTGGTAAAGAAGAAACCACAATCTCAACTAGAATTGGATAGCTTGAAAGAAGAAATTCATCGCCTGCCTTTTTATGATGGAATTATTTACAATGACACTCTCAATGCGAGTTTAATGGCTATTACATTTGATAATGAGGCTGTTAACACCAAAAAGAGATTTCAAATTGTAGATAACATTCAAGTTAAAGTAGATAAGTTTCTATCATCAAACGATGTGGAAGCTCATTATTCAGGAATGCCGTATATACGAACTCATATTGCTCGAAAAATTCAGCATGAAATGGGGCTTTTTATGTTGCTCGCATTTGTTGTAACTGGTGTAATTCTTTATCTATTCTTTAAATCACGCTTGCCGGTATTGTTTTCTTTACTTGTTATTGTGGTTGGTGTAATATGGTCATTCGGTATTCTCGTACTTGCGGGGTATAAAATTTCGGCATTAACTGGTTTAACTTCACCTTTACTTATCGTTATAGGTGTTCCCAACTGTATACTACTTCTTAATAAGTACCATGCGGAATACAGTTTGTACGGTAACAAAATTCGGGCATTAACAAGGTCAATAGAAAAGGTTGGAGTTTCTTTGTTTCTGGCCAATGTAACTACTGCCATAGGTTTTGCAGTGTTTTGTTCTACCGACAATCAATTACTTTTTGAGTTTGGTTTTGTCTCCTCTGCAAGTGTGGTGTTTATGTATATAGTTTCTTTGCTACTGGTTCCTGTAGTATTTAGTTTCTTACCACCACCATCAACAAAGCATACCAAACACCTGGATAGTAAATATATTTCCAAGTTTCTTGAAAATGTAGATTATTGGGTGCATAATTACCGTAAAAGGATTTATGGTATTACAATACTTGTATTGCTGGTATCTGTTTTTGGAATATCAAAATTAATACCATTGGGGTATGTGGTGGATGACTTACCTGCGAACGACCCTGTACTAATGGATGTAAAGTATTTTGAGAAAAACTATAATGGGGTCCTGCCATTTGAAATAAGTATTGATACCAAACGGCCGAATGGTGTGTTTGAGTCTGGAGGGAGGACATTGTATAAGATAAAAAAACTTCAGAAGTTATTCGGTCAATATCCTCAGTTTTCAAAGCCAGTATCTGTTGTTGAAGGAATTAAGTTTGCAAACCAAGCCATGCATGATGGTAAAAAGAAGCACTATAGATTACCAGGAGCTTCTGGATTGCAAAGGATTTCTGATTTTGCAGGAAGCGATTTAAAAAATAATAAGGGGCAGTTTTCATCATTTATTGACTCAACTGGGAGGTATACCAGGGTTAGTATACAAATGATGGATGTGGGTTCAATTGAAATGAAACGACTAGCACAAGAATTAAAACCACGGGTTGATACCATCTTTAATTATAATTATGCATCAAAACAATGGGCACCTGAGGAAAAGCAGTATGATGTGGCGTTTACAGGTACAAGTTTTATGTTTTTGAATGGTAATGATTTTCTTGTTCATAATTTACTTGAAAGTGTTTTGTTGGCTATACTATTAATATCGGTAGTAATGTATACAATGTTTATGTCGCCAAAAATGATCTTTGTTTCAGTTATTCCTAGCTTGGTTCCGTTGGCAATAACAGCAGGTTTAATGGGGTATTTTGATATTTACCTTAAACCTAGCACCGTGTTAACCTTCAGTATAGCTTTTGGGATTGCTTCTGACGGAACGCTCTACTTTTTAACAAAGTATAGACAAGAGTATAAGAGTCTGAAAAAAGTTAGTATCTCAAAAGCAGTATCATTAACCATTAAGGAAACCGGTGTGAGTATGGTGTACACCGCCATTATTTTGTTTTGTGGATTTAGTATTTTTTCGGCATCTAGTTTTGGAGGTACAGCAGCACTTGGCATACTAATTTCAGGAACACTTTTGGTAGCATACTGTTCTAACCTAATATTGCTACCTTGCTTTTTACTATCACTTGAGAAAAGATTAACGGCTGTCTCTTATACACATCTGACGCTGCCGACGATGTGCGTTGTG
>CAXHCC010000261.1:0-3001 GCA_964014945.1 uncultured bacterium
ATGTTACACAAGAGGGAATTGTAAAGGTTTGATCATTATCTGCAGGGTTACCTGTAAAGTTTAAAAAATTAAACACTTTAGGTCCTTGAGCAAACGAAGCTATTACCAAAAACTGAAAAATTGTGGTAGCAAGAAATCTTGATTTCGAAAACACCATCTTCATGTAATATTATATTAAAGTTTAACTTTTTATTGCAACTAATTAAAATTATGGTCTACCCATCTTATAATTACAAATCTACACAATAAGACGTAACATATGTGATCGTGGTTGCATTTTATAGCAAATATAATTATTAAGGAAAAGCTCAAGAATAAACATTAATTCATATACCTAAATTACAGCACCTTACATAATTTAGCTGAAATATTTTTAGTTAAATTAACTTGCCTGATAAACAATTATAAGAATATTTGTATAAACCAAATAAGGTATACAACTTTACATAAAACTCAATTCGTTGTATTTCTGCTTATTACAATCATTCCTTTTTTAATACAATTGGAATTTAACTCTTTTTTTACATAATTTAGCTTGCTAATTTTAAATGTTCAATTGAAAATTAAAACGAACAGATTGATGGAAGACTCCAACAACGATTTACTGAATAAAAAACAAAAAGAGTACTTATCGATATTCATCATATCCATTTCCGTTTTTTGCTTTCTTAACGGCGTATTCTTTTATATATTGAATAATTCGATTGGTGCATACAGCTATTGGGGTGCAATGTGCTTGGCAATTTATTTTTTCTATTTTATAAATAAATTAAAATTTGACTTCTCAACCCTTAACCATTTCGGTAACATATCCTTTACCATTTATGCCTACTATAATTCATTGTTGTTTTGTAAAGTTACCCCCATTATATATTCCTGGTTTTTTATTATTCCAATAATCTACTATCTCTTTCATGATTTTAAAAGGGCGCTTTACTCGGCTATAGCAATTTTAATATTAACCTTATCTGTAGAGTTTGTATCCAATTTATTGACAATAAGAATAGACATATTGCTAAGTAATGCAGAGGTGAATTTTATAAACGTTGGCACAATTATTTGGTGGTTGTACTTTTTACTGCTTCATTTGTATTACCATCAAGAATTTAGCTTGGCAGAAAAAATAATGCACGAAGCTGAAAATAAGAAAGGTGTATCACCAGAAGAGACCTTAACAGAAAAACACCTTAAGCTATCTTCGATAAATCTAGATGATAAAACGGACGAGCTATATAAACGAATAATAACTTATTTTGAAGAACAGCGACCCTATAGCAATGCTAAGTTTAATATTGGCCAACTAGCACAAGCAGTAAATAGCAACACCAATTATGTGTCTAAAGCATTAAATAAAGGCTTTGATGGTAATTTTAACGCCTTTATGAACCACTATAGAATTAAGGACGTAACGTTACGCTTAAACAAGCTAGAATTTGAAAGGTATACGCTAAAATCTATATACAACAGTGTTGGTTTTGAGCATCAATCAACCTTTAATAGAGTTTTTAAAGAAATTGAAGGTGTAACTCCTACACAATACATCGAGAGCCTTAAAAGTAATCTTTAAGACCACTTCCAAGGCTCTCTTTTAAATTCTTTTAATAGTTTATTGCGTTCCTATTTAACTAAGTGGAACACCCCTCTATATGTAAATGATTGTTTCTTAGCCGAACTAAGGACATCTATTACGTAAACATAGGCATCTTGTTGAGCTATCTCACTTCCACCATCTACTATACCGTCCCAACCTTTATCGATGTCATCAGATATAAATATTAAGTTACCCCATCTATCATAAATTTTCATCGTAAACTCTTGAATTCCTTCTCCTCTTGCCATGAAGGTATCGTTCATTTTGTCACCATTAGGCGTAAATGAGTTTGGTATGTAAACTATTTTCGGCATTTCAACTTTTATCGTGCGTACGATAGAGTCAACACATCCTAAATCATTAGCTACTACCAAGGTAATATTGTAGCTACCTGAGTCTTTGTAAGTATGGTAATCCGGACTTGGGCTATTACTAGTTGTGCCATCTCCAAAATTCCAACTATAAGCACTCGCCAATAAGGATGTTTCCTCTATACTTATCTGTGGTTCTAATATGGTTACATCATCTGTACTTACCTCAAAGCCTGGTATTGGATTAGCATGTACCTTATAGGTTGCTGAACCTGATTGGTTTTGTGTACAGTTATTAGCATCTCTAACAGACTCTAGCTTGTATACAAAGGTACCCGCACTATTCGATAATACTGGGTAAGCAATACTGTCCCCAGCAGGATCCAAACGTACTTCACTTGCAATGTCTCCATTTAGCGAGTAGGTAATCCAATACGGTGATGTGCCGTTCGTACCCTTAAATATAATATTGCCTGCTGTACTATCCACACAAACCTCATTAGCTCCAATTATGGATGCGGTTGGTAATGGATTGATACGGACTATTGCTGTATCACTTACTGATGTGGTACAATTACCATCTTCTACAGTGGTTAGTATAAACGTCTGAATGGAATCATTTGCATCAGAAGTATTTACTCCGATTAAGGCTTTATTGTTTGTACCCAACGTGGTTATCGATTGTGGTGCCCCTCCGTTTAATGTATAGGTAAACGTATAAGGTGTTGCCCCTTGACTGTTGCCACCTGTTATAAGCATCTGCGCCGGACTGCCCTCACATACCCTAGCTGAAGACCCTTGCAATACACCCGTTAACAAAGGACGTACATTTACTGTAAATACAGCGGTTTGTGTTGCTTGTGGTGAAGTTTGACAAGCATTGGTACTGGTTACGCTTAAGGTTAACGGTACTACATTACCACCATCACCTGCTGCTGCTGTATAGGTTGGTGTCGCCGTTCCTGCATTAGTTATGGTACCTATACCGTTCTCATTCCATAAAATAGTACCATCCAAGGCTGTTGCATCACTTGCTTGCAAAGTATAAGAACCATCTTCACATATATTGGCACTATTACCCGATAAGGCCGTTGGTAAA
>CAXHCC010000262.1:0-2903 GCA_964014945.1 uncultured bacterium
AATTGGGAATGAATTTTTCTATCTATCATTTCAGGGATAAACTTCGTTGATCCCTAAGGGGGTAATATCACACAAGCAAAAAGCCTATCTGCGATAGGCCCTTATTAAGTTATAAAATAATAATTGGGAATGAATTTTTCTATCTATCATTTCAGGGATAAACTTCGTTGATCCCTGAGGGGGTAATATCACACAAGCAAAAAGCCTATCTGCAATAGGCCCTTTTTAAGTTAAAAAATAATAACTAGGAATGAATTCCCTTATTTTTTTTAACTTAAAAAGTCTGGCCAAAGCCAGACTTTTTGCTTGCGGAGAGAGGGGGATTCGAACCCCCGTTACGTTTCCGTAAACACGCTTTCCAAGCGTGCGCGTTCAGCCACTCTGCCACCTCTCCGTTAAGGGTGCAAATGTACAAAAATCTTAAAGCTAAAATTCATAAAGCTATTAGTCGTAGGCCTGGACAAACTGATATAAATTAAAGTCAGGTGCGACAATTTTACCTTTCAATTGAGCAATTAAGTCCTTTTTTGAAACATCGCGCATACGTTTATTTTGAATTAAACGATATGCTTTTTCAGTTAACAAGTAAGTTTGCTTATCACCAGAGCTAATTTGCTTCGCATGTTTATTTATTGCCTGAATTATATGGTCGCAACCTTCACCAGTTGTTGCGGTTGCCTTGATAACTGGTGTTTGCCACTCAGATGCTTCTTTTGAATGCACCAATTGGGTTAAATTTTTATGAAACACGCCTGCCCCTTCCCTATCTGCTTTGTTCACCACAAAAATATCGGCAATTTCCATAACACCCGATTTAATCGTTTGTATTTCATCGCCTGCTTCAGGTACAACAATCAAAATTGTGGTATTCGCCAAACCCACAATTTCCACCTCGCTTTGTCCAACACCCACTGTTTCAACAAAAATATAATCAAAATTAGCGGCACGCATTACATCGGTAATTTCAATTATCTCAGCAGACAAGCCACCTAATGAGCCCCTTGTTGCTACTGATCTAATAAATATATTCGGATCATTAAAATGATCGCTCATGCGTAATCGGTCACCTAACAAAGAACCATAATTAAATGGTGAAGTAGGATCTACAGCAATTACTCCAATTTTTTTCCCATCCTTACTTAAGCGATTTAGCAATTCGTTAACCAAGGTACTTTTACCAGCTCCGGGAGGGCCAGTAATACCTATCACCGGAATGTTTGAATTAATTTTTAATGAAGCCAATAGTTCCTGTGCTCCGTTAAGATTATTTTCAACAATTGTTATACTGCGAGCCAAGGCTTTTCTGTCGCCATTATATAGACTACTTAACAACTGTTCAATATTTGTCATTGCTAAAACTCTGCTGTTTTTGGAGCTCTTGGAAATGGAATTACATCACGAATATTTGTCATTCCAGTAACAAACAACACCAAACGCTCAAAACCTAAACCAAAACCACCATGAGGTGCAGTTCCAAAACGTCTGGTATCCAAATACCATGATAACTCTTCCGTAGATACATCCATAGCCTTCATACGCTCTTCTAGTTTATCCAAGCGCTCCTCTCTTTGCGATCCACCAATTATTTCTCCTATTCCAGGAAATAAAATATCCATCGCTCTCACTGTTTTACCATCGTCGTTCAAGCGCATATAAAACGCTTTAATATCCTTAGGATAATCGGTAAGGATTACCGGTTTCTTGAAATGCTTTTCTACTAAATACCTTTCATGTTCACTTTGCAGGTCAGCCCCCCATTCGTTTATTAAGTACTGGAACTTTTTCTTTTTATTTGGTTTAGAGTTTCTTAAAATATCTATGGCTTCGGTGTATGTTATCTTTTCAAAATCATTGCCTAAACAAAATTCCAACTTCGCAATTAAGTCCATTTCTGAACGCTCATTTTGAGGCTTTGTTTTTTCTTCTTCTAACAACCGCTTTTGTAAAAATGCTAATTCATCTTCACACGTATCCAAAGCATACTTAATCACAAATTTTAACATGTCCTCCGCCAACTCAGCATTATCATCTAAATCAGAAAAAGCAACCTCTGGCTCTATCATCCAAAATTCTGACAAGTGCCTAGTGGTATTAGAATTTTCTGCTCTAAACGTAGGTCCAAACGTATATATTTCTCCCAAGGCCATTGCCCCTAATTCACCTTCTAACTGACCAGACACGGTGAGGTTAGTAGGCTTACCAAAAAAGTCTTGCTTGTCATCAATCTTACCTGTTTCATCGCGAGGAATATTGTCTAAATCAAATGCCGTTACTCTAAACATTTCACCAGCACCTTCCGCATCAGAAGCAGTAATAATTGGTGTGTGCAAGTACACAAAACCTTTTTCATTAAAGAATTTGTGAATAGCAAATGCAAGGGCATTTCTAACTTTGAAAACAGCGTTAAACGTATTTGTACGAAAGCGTAAATGAGCGTTTTCTCGTAAAAATTCTAAACTGTGCTTCTTAGGTTGTAATGGAAATTTTTCCGCATCACTATCGCCTAATATCTCCAAGTGATCAACTTTTACCTCAACTCTTTGCCCTTTTCCTAATGACTCAACAACCTCGCCCTCTACAGATACTGCCGCACCTGTAGTAATTCTTTTTAACGTAGGCTCGTCCAAATTTTCATAATCAACAACAGCTTGAATATTATTTATGGTAGAACCATCATTAATTGCGATAAACTGATTGTTACGAAATGTTCGTACCCATCCTTGTACTTTAACAGCTTGACCAATATTGGTTGAAGCTAAAAGCTCCTTTACTTTAGTGCGTTTCATGAAAATTAATCTTTAGTGCTATCGATATAAGCACCACAAAAAAACGAAAAAATAGCGTATAATTCAGTAATTAATCTGTCTCTTATACACATCTCCGAGCCCACGAGACCCGGAATA
>CAXHCC010000263.1:0-2842 GCA_964014945.1 uncultured bacterium
ACGGGGTCAGGTAAAACGTTTACTGTAGCAAATGTTATTAAGGAAACGGGAAAACCAACTTTAGTGTTGAGTCATAATAAAACTCTTGCCGCTCAATTATATGGTGAGTTTAAGCAGTTTTTCCCAAATAACGCTGTGGAGTATTTTGTCAGTTATTACGATTATTATCAACCAGAGGCGTTTTTGCCCAGTTCCAATACATATATTGAAAAAGACTTATCCATCAACGATGAAATAGAGAAGTTTCGACTAAGTACAACGGCCTCTTTGCTTTCAGGTCGTAGAGACGTAATTGTAGTGTCATCTGTTTCATGTATTTACGGTATTGGTAACCCAATGGAGTTTAAGAGTAATGTAATAGAAGTGAAGAAAGGGGATATTATAACCAGAAATAAATTTTTGCACCAACTTGTTGAAAGTCTATACTCTAGAACTTCAGGCGACTTTTTAAGAGGGAATTTTAGGGTTAACGGTGACACGGTAGATATTAATTTGGCATATGCCGATTTTTCATTGCGTGTATCTTTTTGGGATGACGAAATTGAAGAGTTAGAGTATTTTGATACTGTTACAGGAAAACGGATCGACCAATTCGATACGGTTCTTATTTACCCTGCAAATATTTTTGTAACCAGTCCTGAAACGATGAAAGAGTCTATTTTTCAAATTCAGGAGGATATGGTAAAACAAGTTGATTATTTTAAGGAGGTGGGTAAGCATTTAGAAGCAAAACGTTTGGAAGATAGGGTTACCTACGACTTGGAAATGATGCGTGAGTTGGGGTATTGCTCAGGTATAGAAAACTATTCTAGATATTTTGATAATAGAGAAGCTGGGTCTAGGCCATTTTGTTTAATGGATTATTTTCCTGATGATTTTTTAATGGTGGTTGATGAGAGCCATGTTACTGTTCCACAAATCCGAGCAATGTATGGTGGTGACAGGTCAAGAAAAATGAATTTGGTTGAATACGGTTTTAGACTTCCAGCCGCCATGGACAATAGGCCATTAAAGTTTGAAGAGTTTGAAACGCTTACGAAACAAACATTATATGTTAGTGCAACTCCAGCTGATTATGAGCTAGAGAAGTCAGAAGGTGTAGTGGTAGAGCAGATAATAAGGCCAACTGGGCTTTTAGACCCTTTAATTGAAGTGCGACCTAGTGTTAATCAAATAGACGATTTGTTGGATGAAGTAGATAGGGTAGTTAAGAAGGAGGAGCGGGTGCTGGTTACAACATTAACGAAACGTATGGCTGAGGAGTTGCATAAGTTTATGCTTAACGTGGGTATACGTTGTAGATATATTCATTCTGATGTTGACACGATTGAAAGGGTTGAGATTATGAGAGATTTACGCTTAGGATTGTTTGATGTATTGATAGGAATTAACTTATTAAGAGAAGGTTTAGATTTACCGGAAGTATCCCTAGTTGCGATATTGGATGCTGATAAAGAAGGGTTTTTAAGATCGGAAAGAGCTCTAACACAAACATCTGGAAGAGCAGCTCGAAACGTAAATGGTAAGGTAATTATGTACGCTGATAAGGTTACAGATTCAATGCAAAAAACAATTTCTGAAACTGAGCGAAGACGTCAAAAACAAATTGCGTATAACCTTAAACACGATTTAGTTCCAACTAGTTTAAATAAAAGCAAAGAGTCCATTCTTAACCAAACAACAGTAGTTGTTAATAATAAGGGAAAATTGGAAAGACCTTATGAGGAAGTTGAGCAGATAAACTATGCAGCAGACCCAGTAGTGCAATATATGAGTAAGGAGCAATTGCAAAAAGCCATTACAAAAACGCGCAAAGCAATGGAAGTAGCTGCTAAGGAATTGAATTTTGTGGAAGCGGCTCGCTTACGAGACGAAATGTTTGCCTTAGAGGAGTTATTTAAAAACAAATAATCGTTTGATGATGCAATCAACTCATCAAATACTTGAAAAGTATTGGGGGTACAAAAGCTATCGACCCCTTCAGGAAGAAATAATAAATTCGGTTCTGCAGGGAAACGATACGCTTGCATTAATGCCAACAGGAGGAGGGAAGTCTATTTGTTTTCAGGTGCCAGCCTTATTACAAGAAGGAGTTTGCATTGTTGTATCTCCTTTAATTGCCTTAATGAAAGATCAGGTGGATGCTTTACGTGAAAAAGGCATAAAGGCTATCGCGATAACCTCCGAAATGCAAAAACGACAAATTGATATTGCTCTAGATAACTGTGTACATGGTGATGTCAAATTTCTTTACCTATCCCCGGAACGGTTAGAAACGGAAATAGTTCAAGTGCGTATTCAAAGAATGAAAGTTAATTTGATTGCGATCGACGAGGCACATTGCATATCGCAGTGGGGTTACGATTTTAGGCCTAGCTATTTAAAGATTCAACAGTTAAGGGTGCTAATCCCTAATACACCCATTTTGGCTTTAACGGCTACAGCTACCAATTTGGTAGTTAATGATATTCAAAAACAGCTGGGGTGTGCAAAGAGCAACGTACTTAAGAAAAGTTTTGAACGCGAAAACTTATCTTATGTGGTTGTTTATGATGAGGATAAATACGCACGTCTGTTAAAAATTGCAAATAGCGTTAAAGGTTCTGGAATTATTTATGCAAGAAATAGAAAGAGAACCCAAGAAATTAGTTCCTATTTAATTAGTAATAATATTTCAGCAGATTTTTACCATGCTGGGTTAAGTGCGGAACAAAAAATTGCCAGGCATAATGCTTGGATGCAAAATAAAACAAGAGTAATTGTTTGTACTAACGCCTTCGGTATGGGTATAGATAAACCCTGTCTCTTATACACATCTCCGAGCCCACGAGACCCGGAATAA
>CAXHCC010000264.1:0-2798 GCA_964014945.1 uncultured bacterium
ACTTATTATTTCCCTCAAGAAGGTTTCGATTTAAAAAACAACTCATTAACCTTTCATGGTGTTTCCTTAAAACATCTAATAAAAAAACACGGCACCCCTTTTAGGTTTATATATCTTCCAAAAATTAGCGATCAAATTAAAAAAGCGCGCAACCTTTTTAATCGGGCAATTAAAAAAAATAACTATTCCGGAACTTATACTTATTGCTATTGCACAAAATGTAATCACTTTTCACATGTGGTGGCAGAAGCTTTAAAAAACAATGTCCAATTAGAAACCTCCTCTGCATTTGATATTGAACTTATTCTTAATTTATTAAATGAAAAAAAATTAAGCAAATCAATAACCATCATATGCAATGGCTACAAAACAAACGACTACTTAAAAAAAATAGTAGCCATTCAAAAGATGGGGTTTTCAAATATTATTGTGGTGCTTGATAGTACAACAGAGCTGTCAAGGTTAAGTGCAATTGCTAAAGGAGAAAAAATAAAAGTAGGTATACGAATGGCTATTAACGAAGAGCCACAATCGTCTTATTACACATCAAGATTAGGGATTAGAGAAAACGAAGTCCTTTCATTTTATGAATCGGAAATTAAAAAAAACAAAAATGTAGAACTTAAAATGCTGCACTTTTTTGTTGATTCTGGTATTAAGGATACGCTTTATTATTGGGGAGAATTTCAAAAGGCGCTACAAGTTTATGTTGATTTAAAAAAACTATGCAAAAGCCTTGACTCATTAAACCTGGGAGGAGGTTTTCCTATTCGCAACAACCTTAGGTTCGAGTTTGATTATGATCAAATTGCCAACGAAATAATTTCAGGTATTAAAAAAGTTTGTACCGATAACAACATCCCAGATCCAAATTTATACACTGAATTTGGAAAGTATACCGTTGGAGAAAGCGGAGCAATAATTTTTGAAGTTTTAGAGCACAAAAAACAAAGCGACACCGAAAACTGGTACATCATTAATAATAGTTTAATGAATACAATACCAGATGCATGGTCTATTCATGAAAAGTTTATTTTGCTACCCATTAACAAATGGGATAACCCTTATCAACGTGTAAACATAGGAGGCATAAGTTGCGACCATTCAGATTACTATAACTCTGAAGACTTAAACCAAGAAGTGCTTTTACCGAATTACGATGCTAACGATAAAGAGCCTTTGTATTTAGGTTTTTTTCATACCGGAGCTTATCAAGATGCTATTTCGGGTTATGGTGGAATAAAGCACTGTTTAATTCCTTCTCCAAAACATGTTATAATAGATAGGGATGACGAAGGTAACATTGTTGATTATGTGTACAGAAACGAACAGTCTGCAACAGAAATGTTTAAAATTTTAGGTTATAAAGAAAAAGAAACTCAATTAAATGATAATTAATTGCTAAGCGCCTACTTACATATGGAAGAGTCAATTGTAAAAAACATTCGCTTAATACAAGATCGCATTCAAAACTTAAACGGCAACTCGGTAAATGCAAACATGTTAAAAAAACTTATTGAAGAAGCAGGGCAAACTATCAATGAAATTTATCCTGATTATTCAAAGCAACTAGCTATGCTTGGTAAAGAGCTTAACTTTTATACAAATGAAGGGGATGATTCTCACCAAAGGTATTTTAATTGCAAAGCCGAGTCATTAACAGCATTATCCAAAATATTGCAACTACTTAACACTGACGCGGACTAATTACAGTCAAGAATTTAATAAGGTTAAGTGTATATATCCAAGTCCATCAATTGAATTGAAAATAACTCGGGTAACATTCTAAGTTGATTTGAGTGAATTTAACATGTACACCATGTTGTACCTCCTCTATCGTAATTAGAAAATGTGAAGAAGAAGAGTGTTAATTCACAAGCTTGTTGTTCCTTTAGGGCCCTTTATAAAGAAGCAAAAAAGCTGCTTCAGGCTACCGTTAACAATACGCGATTAATTGCTACACTCCTATGGACTTGTTGTAAAGCTTACCTCGTTCCCATATACACCCGTACTGCTATAAGATCGTACATAATAAGTTGTATTGGAATCTAGTCCTGTTAAATTTCCGGAAAATGTATTGTTGCTTACAGTAGCATTTGTTGTAAAGTCATTGGAGGTTGGATTAGGACTTTTACTCCAACAAAAACTATAATCGTTTACACCACAATCCGAACTAATTACTCCTGTGGCTATAGCTGTGTTATGAGAAAACGTTGTAACGCTATCAGTGGAAATTTGTGTGCCGTGCAATGTAGCTGTAAAGCAAGGTTGGATGCTATCCAATGTGGTGTTGTTTCCTGATATGCTAATGTACGGCTCCTGACCCTGTCCGTCACAATAAATATGGCTGAGGCTACAAACACCTAAATCCAATAGTTTTGTATTAGAATGTACGTAAATATATTTTCGTATTGATTGCAACTGAGGGACAGATACCCTGCGTAATGATTGGTTACCACTTAGGTAGAAGTACTCTCCAACAGAGTCAAGTATAGGCATTTCTACTTCTATGACATTGTTGGTTTGATGAAAGTATAAATACCCATCTACTCGCGTTAAATTTGGAAACACCAGCTTCGTTGGTTTGGTGTAACTTGTTTGATGATAGTAAACTGTGTTTAAAACTGAATCCATTATTGTTATTACCTCAATGGAATCTGCACTTAATTTGGTTGTAAAACTTACCTCATTCCCATATACACCCGTACTGCTATAAGATCGTACATAATAAGTTGTATTGGAGTCTAGTCCTGTTAAATTTCCGGAAAATGTATTGTTGCTTACAGTAGCATTTGTTG
>CAXHCC010000265.1:0-2754 GCA_964014945.1 uncultured bacterium
TCGTTAGTCATATTACTAGGAAGTGCATTTTAAAGTTTATAACCAATATCTGAGTTTAATGCTACTTTACTTTTTCTAAAAGTTCCTGTACCAAACCCTATTTCTTTTCCTTCTTCGTTAAAAAGAGTTGCTTCTGCCAGAAATGTATTTTTGGATGCAAATTTAACCTTACCAATGGCTTCAATATAACCCTGGTTTACAGGGCGAATAAGGTTTATATTGAAATTAGTAGTTAACACGAACACATCTTCCACTATTGAATTAACCGCAAAAAAACAGGCATCATCCAATAATTTAAAGTATACGGAGCCATGCACTGCTTCTAAGGCATGAAAGTAGTTCGGATGAACTGGTAAACCAATAATGGCTTTTTCCTCCTCAATTTTAATGTTTGTTCCTTCAAAGGTAATTGCATTAACTTTTGCATTTAAGTACATGTTTTCTAAGCAGGTGTAATGTTTCTGATTCATAGCTTTCTCTTAAAGAAAATAGTTAATAACCTGGAACCAAATTGCAGTACTTGCAAAACTTATAATAATACCAATACCTATAGTTAGGTTGGATAGTTTTATATTGAGTTTGTACTTGTTGGCAATAATTCCCGCTGTAATAAGTGATGGCATGGCCATTTCAAATACAGTAACTTGTGCAATATTACTGTTTATGTTAAAGGCAACTGCAATTAGCAAAACGATTAATGGAGCTAGAATTAGTTTATACAGTAAACCAGCGGAAATATTCTTTAATTCAGATTGCCAATTGTTAAATGTAAGTTGCAATCCAATTGAAAATAAGGCTAAAGGAGCTATTGTTACTGCCAAATTATCAAATAGGGGAGAAAGCGAATCGATATTAACGTAGTGAGGTATGGTAAGTGCACCAACACTACCCAAAAATGGCGGAAAAGTAACAACTCTTTTTATTAGTTTTCCTGCGGATAAATCTTCTTTCCCAGCCGACCGTATAGCTGCAGTTATTCCAAATGTAGAGAGCACAACAAAGGTCATTGCATCACAAATAACAGCGGTTGATAAATAGTCTTCTCCAAAATATGCCAAGACCAATGGAAAGCCAAGAAAGGAGGTGTTACTCATGCCCGTAGCCATTTTAAACGCTCCTTTTGTTTTTTTATTTAGACTGGCACTTTTGGCATAAAACTGAGCATACAACCAGCTAGTCCACCAAACTATAATAGGTGCAACAATGGGTAATATTAAATCATTCGACCATGTAATGTGAGGTAGATATTTAAAGGATACGGCCGGCATGGCCATATAAATTATCCACAAATTTATTCCTAGATGCGTATTACTTGGTAATAATTTCCATTTTCGTACAAGTATGCCAGCAGTAATACTTATCCCGATTATTAGAAAATTAGACATGATGGATTTGTACTATATAAATATAGGACAAGGGTAGTGGCTAATTTTTCGCCGTGCCATATAGGCAAGTTTCTCCGTCTTTGTTTATCATGTCAAAATCAATATGACCGTCTTTTCCTTCAAACAATCTTACAGTTGTTGTGCTGGGTAGTGTAACGGGATTTTTAAATTTAACATCAAAAAACTTAACTTCTTTGCCGGTATATTTTTCAATTATTTTTGAAACTCTGCTTGCCGAAAACCATCCATGAGCAATGGTTTGCTTCATGCCACCTAAATATTTGGCTAAGAAGTTACCGAGGTGAATAGGGTTAAAATCTCCTGAATACCTTGCATACTTCCAACCAATGTTTTTCTCGTAATACAAATCTTCGGTATGTACTGGGTTTCTACTTTCTACTTCTTCCTCAGCTTTTTCTTCTTCCTTTTTAGGTCCTTTTCTTTTTCTTATTTTAATAAAGTCCCCCGTTGTTTTAACAATAACCTTACCATCTTGCAAAATATTTATTATGCCATCAGAAAGTAACGACCCTTCTTCTTTGTATGGAACATTAAAGGTTGTTTCTACATCCACTGGCTTTGATAAGTCCACATCCCCTACAATTTCAATTGAGTTACCCAAATGAACACTTCCCATTACTGGAAATGGAAATGACGGTTCGTTCATGAACGCCAACTGACTTCTTAGGGTTAGTGTAAACCAATACACTGCAGGTACCTTTGCTTCAATTCCCAAAAAGTTTCTAAAGTTTTCAATATGCTCTTTGCTTAATGGTACATTTTTATATACAATGGTATTTGAGTAGCCATTTTTATCAAGGTTTATTTTTTTTCCACCATTCTTTAACGATTTTGCTAATAAACTCACTTGTTTCGGTAATTGATTCGCTGCCATTTTTTTTGATTATTAATAGTTTATACACTACACGTACAAATGTATTAATTTTTTAACGCTGAGAAAGTTGTATTGATAACAAATGTTATGATGGTGTTATGGCGTTTGCACACTTCTGGCCATCTATAGCTGCGGAGGCAATTCCACCAGCGTAACCAGCGCCTTCGCCACAAGGGTATAAGCCTTTAATTTGAAGGTGCTGTAAAGTTTCTTTGTTGCGCGGAATTCTAATAGGAGAGGAAGTTCTTGATTCAACTCCTAGAATAACAGCATCTTCAGATAAGTAGCCGTTCATTTTGATGCCAAACGCTTTAAACCCAATTTGCAAACGCTCGGAAATTTCCTTTGGCAAAAGTTTGTGTAAATCCACGGCTTTTGTTCCGGGTTGATAAGAGTTACTTGGTATGTGGCTTGATGATTTGCTGCTTACAAAATCTATTAACTTTTGTGCGGGAGCTGCTTGGGTTTTACCTG
>CAXHCC010000266.1:0-2750 GCA_964014945.1 uncultured bacterium
ACGCACATCGTCGGCAGCGTCAGATGTGTATAAGAGACAGACTTAACGATATTAATTCAAAGTTAGGCAGCAATATGAGCATGAGCGATAAAGTAAAATTTAATGTGGTGTTTGGAGGAACTGCAACTGAACCAACTGTTAAAACAAGGTTAAAAGGAGGCGTTGGTGGAAAACAAGAAATAAAGGAACAAGTTAAGGAGGCGGTTAAAGAAGCCGTAAAAGAAGTAGTAGATGACGCTAAAGAAAAGGCAAGAGAAGCAGCGAAGAAAGAGGCGGATAAGATAATGAAGGATGCGCAAGCGCAAGCGGATAAGATTAAAGCGGAAGCGCAACGTTTGGCGGATAAAACCAAACAGGAGGGCTATGCTGCAATTGATAAAGGGATTTCAGAAGCTGGTAATCTTTTTGCTAAAAAAGCCTTACAAGCGGCAGCACCAAAAGCCAAGCAAAAAGTTGATAAGAAAGCACAAGCTATTGTAGACGAAGGGAATAATAAGGCCGATGCAGTATTACAACGTGCAAGGGTAGAAGCGGATAAGAAATTACAACAATAAGAAGGTGCAAACGATAATCATGAAAAAGGGATTTGTAATTTGTACTTTACTATTGCTTACTTGGCAAACTTACCATGTACAAGCACAAAGTGAAGCTTCTAAAGCCGAGTGCGAAACCATTAAAAACAAAAAGGCGGTAAAAGCTTATAAGGAAGGAATTGATAGGCGATCGAATAAATTTCATGAACGTTTGGCTTATTTAAAAAAAGCCTTGGAGCTAGAACCAAAGTATATAGCTGCCAATTTTGCTTATGCTACCGAGAAAATTAATGCCAGCTTTTATGAAGGCACCTCATTAAAGCCCATACAACCGTATTTAGAATTAGTTGTGGATAGCTGTCAACAATTTCATTCTGATCCGTATTACTTTTTGGGGATCATTCATTATGAAGAAAATAATTGGGATACCTGTGCACACTATTTTAAGAAGTTTCTGAACTTTTTGGATGAGGATGAAAAGAAGTTTAATAGGCGCTATGAGGAAATGTTATCCAATGCCAAAACCTACCATCGTAATGCTAAGTTTTTTAGTAAGTTGTATGGCAATCCCGTTCCTTTCGATCCACAACCTGTAAAAGGAGTATGTACAGAGCATGATGAATATTTGCCCATCATTTCGCCGGATGATAGAACCATTTATTTTACCCGTAAATTACCAGTTAGTAGTGGTTATAAAAGTGGGCCAGCTGGTGGTACAAAAGAGGAAGAACTGTTTTCATTTAGTAAGCGTAGCGCATCTACAGGGGAATTTGATAGAGGTGGTCCTATGAGCTATCCTTTTAACCAACGCTTTAATGAAGGTGGTGCTACGATTTCCATAAACAATAGCTATTTGTATTTTACAATTTGTCAAACCGAACCAGGTGGCACCTATTACAATTGTGATATCTACCATTCTTATTTAGTAGATGGAGAATGGACAGAGCCAAAGAAGGTGGAAGGGATAAATGATCCTGAACGGTGGGACTCACAACCTAGCTTAGCGGCAGATGGTAAAACCTTGTATTTTTCAAGCAATAGAAAAGGGGGCTTTGGGGGTGTTGATATTTGGAAAGCGGTTAAAGATGAAGCTACCAATAAATGGAGCGAACCTGTAAATGTTGGTAGGCCCATTAATACCAGGAAAGACGAGTTTTCGCCCTTTATTCATTCGGATTTTAACAGTTTGTATTTTTCATCAGAGGGGCATTTAGGAGCTGGTAAGTTGGATATATTTTTCTCAAAGGTAGACGACAGCACTGGGCTTTGGACAAAGCCTAAAAATATAGGTGTACCAATTAATACGGAAGAAGACGATTTGGGCTTTTTTGTAAGTACCGATGGAAAGTACGGCTATTTTGCTACCAATGATAAATCCAAAGTGAAAGGAAAGGGAATGGGCAAACATGACCTGTTCATGTTTGAGTTGTACCCAGAGGCACGACCAGATGAGGTGATTTTTGTACAAGGAAGTGTAGCGAATAATGCAGAAGGAAAGAGTAAGCATTTTTCGGTGCAGATAACCGATGCTGTAACCAATGAAAAAACGGATGCCATGGTTGACACCTTAACGGGTAATTATATGGCCATTGTAAATGTGAGTCACAAGAATGATTTGTTGGTGAGTGTAACCAAAGATAACGCCGCCTTTAATTCTCAGCTTATTTCAAAAGAAGAAGTACAAGCAACGGCTGATAAAATTTATAAAGAAAACCAACCCGTTGCAGTTAGTTTTGACGCATTAAAGGCTAATTTAACAATTGATAGCGTGGAGCTAGACCGGCCCTATAGCATTAATGATATTTTCTACCGCGTTAACTCTGCCGAATTAGATCCACGATCCGTAATTGTGGTAGAGCAATTTGCCGCGTATTTAATGAAGTTACCTACGATTAATATTGAAATACATGGCCATACCGATAATTCGGGTTCAGCTGATAGAAACGTTGAATTGTCCAAGCAACGTGCCTTAACGGTAATGAATAAACTGGTAGAATTAGGTGTGGATGCTAGCAGGATAGTTGCCTATAAAGGTTTTGGATCACGTAAACCAGTTGCAGATAACAGTACAGAAGAGGGTAGACGTAAAAATAGGCGAACCGAATTTGTAATTGTTCGCAAATAATGTTGTACAAATAAAAATTTCCACTATTTTTGCAGTCCTTGTGATGGAATAACAATCACTGGTCCGGTAGTTCAGCCTGTCTCTTATACACA
>CAXHCC010000267.1:0-2744 GCA_964014945.1 uncultured bacterium
CCGTAATGGTAGCAGCTGTTCCTGCACAGGTAGTAACGCTGGTTACTGGGATGGTTGGATTAGGAGTAACTGTAACTGTTGCTGTTTTTGCTAAAGTACAACTCGTAGTTACTGCTGTAATTGAATAAGTAGTAGTTACTGTTGGTGATACATTGATAGATGCCGTTGTTTCTCCGGTTGACCAAGTTTGTGAAGTGGAACCATTGGCGGTTAAGGTAGCTGTTTGACCCTCACATATCGTTTCGCTGTTTACCGTAAAGTTAGGCGGTGCATTTACCGTAATAACTATCTGTTGTGGATCTCCACAATCATTTTCGTCTACTAAATTATAGGTATAAGTTCCTGAAGCAGTGGGTGTAACCGTTATCGCTGCGGTCTTCTCTCCTGTCTCCTGCCATAAGTAATCTACTGGAAATTCTGAATCTGCTTCTAAGGTTACACTTTCACCCAAACAAACGGTAGCCGAAGGAATTGCAGAAACTGTAATTCTAATTGGGAACGTTGGCGCCCATGTCATTCTTACCCTACCATTAGCTCCTCTTTTTGGCACTTTATGAACAGCATTAACACCACCACCGCCTCCACCACCTGGACCTTGTCCAGCTTGTGCCCATGCATAACTCCTTACACGATCTCGATCCAAAGTAAGATCAATTAACGTATCTGCAGCGTCATAAACATTCTTATTTTCTGGTTTTGGCTGAATCGGATCCAAGCCTCCATTGTTAGAAGAGTTTGCTCCTTGCCCTCCATCTCCACCACCTGGAGGAGCTATCCCCCCTGGTGTTGGAGTTCTATTTGAGCCACACGACCAGCCATCGTTTTCACCAGAGCCATCTCTACCGTCAGCAGCATAACCTGCAGATGATCCACCACCACCACCAGGCCATAAACACCCTTTCCCTCCATTTCCACCGCTATATTTTATTTGTCCATATCCTGCATAGGCTTGTCCACCATTACCTCCAGATCCATCTTCACCAGATCGATTGTTACCAAAACGAATACCGCCGGTACCACCTTGTGCTGCTAACACAAAAGGGCCTGAAAACCAGGAAGTTCCACCATTTCCACCTTTTTGATCCCAAGCGGCTGTACCGCCTTTCCCTACCGACATTTGATAAACGGTTCCTTGCGTAACCGTGAAAACCGATTGACTAAATGCGCCACCGCCGCCTCCACCGCCATCATTAGCGGTAAGGTTGGCACCACCACCACCACCACCAGCACCCCAAACTTGTACTGTAAGTGTTTCCACACAACCAGGTACCGTCCATGATGTTACCGTTGTGTCGTCTATTATTTGCTCACGAATTACAGTAGGTAATACCGTAATTGTTTTACTTTCTGTCATCACTGGACCACAACCATTAGCGGTTGAGGTTAAGGTCAATACCACATCTCCTGTATAATCAATAGACTCAGGAGTAAAAGTTACACTACTCGGCTCATCCGTTACTCCAGTGGTACTCAATACATGCCCACCACCTGAAGTTGGAGGATTGGAACTAGTAACAGACCAACTCCCAGTATTGACAGACCCCCCAATAGTAGAATTAATAAAAGGATAGGTATTGGAACTATAAATATATGAGTGTGGTCGACCAGCAGAAATAGTATCCGTTACAGAACCTGGAGTTACCGGATTGGCATCTACTGCCGTACTGGTAGATGTTTGGCAGCCTGCAGAACTAACTACAGCCCTGTACCACGTTTGTTGATTTAATGGACCTGCTGGTTGATAGGTAGGCCCTGCTGCTCCACCAATGGGTGCAAAACCAGCAGCTGGACCAGTGGTAGATGATTCCCATGTATAGGTAGCAGGCAAATTACTAGGTACATACGTTGCTGTAAGCATACTTGGTGTATTACCAGCACATATGGTTTGAGGAAATGAAGTTGTTGCTTCAAAAGGCACAACTGTTACTTTAATAGGTTGGGTTGTATCTGGATCACAGGTACTTTCACTCACAATAGCACGATACCAAGTAGTTTGTGTAATTGGAGGTGGTGTTAAATTGGCTGTGGTTCCCCCAATAGTAGAATAACCTTGACCTAAATTTAAACTATCAATAGTAGATGCTTGCCAAACATAGGAGTAATTTGAACTATTACCTCCTGTTGTTGAAGTAGTTAAATTGCCAGGAGAATTTCCTGCAGCACCTGGACAAATCGTTTGAGATGAAGAAAGCGTTGCTCTTACCGGAGCTGGAATCGAAACTCTGATATACCCACCTGAACCTAAACCTCCAGTAACCCCGCCACCGGTTTTTCCACCACCACCGCCACCGCCACAACCAGGACACTGTGATTTATCTTCTCCAGCAGCATTATCACCACCACCAGCACCGCCACTACCTAATCCGTTAGGAGACTGCGCACCACCAGCACCACCAAAGTCACCATTTTCACTCGCACCATCGGCTCCATTACCATCTTCACTAGCAGTAGCACCACCACCAGCAGCACCACCATCGTCATTCACAACATTACCACCATTACCTCCAGAAAAAGTTACATCACCAACACTAGCCGCTGCAGATCCACCTGCACCGCCATTAGTACCATTACCATTTAAGCCACCTTTAGCCATAACAGTGGTAGGGTTTCCAAACCATGAATCTTCACCACCCGCGGCTTGCGGATTCCCATTTAATCCTAAATGTAAATTATATACAGTGCCCGGAGTTACTGCTAATACCTGTCTCTTATACACATCTCCGAGCCCACGAGACCCGGAATAA
>CAXHCC010000268.1:0-2724 GCA_964014945.1 uncultured bacterium
ATTATTCCGGGTCTCGTGGGCTCGGAGATGTGTATAAGAGACAGGGCTGCATATAGGTAACGAAAAACAATTTTGCGTAGGTAATATCTTCCAATATAATGTCACAGCTTTTATCTATATACAATTCTATATGTTCCTTGGTTGGTTTTTCAGTAGGAGAGGGAAACTTTTCCATCATTTTGTCAGTCATTTCAAAAATGAGTGTTTTCAAAACATCTTCTTTGCTATTGAAATAATTATACAGTAAGCCCTTTGAAATACTAGCCTTATTTGCAATTTTACTAACCGAGGCAGAGTGGTAACCTTCTTCAGCAAACAGGTGTAAAGCGGCATCCAGGATAATGGATTTTTTTTCCTCCCGTATTATTTCGTTTTGTTCTTTTGTTTTAGGACACACTTTTTATGACTGAACGTTTGGTCAAAAATACGATATAAAAGTAAATGTCAAAATTTAGGGAATAAATTAAGCAGGAGTTAATTTGTGGGAGGTACTTCTAATAGCTTTTTCTCGTTCAATTGCACGAGCAATAATTTCAACGAGTTGTTCATTATTAAAGAGTTCCGCACTTTTTTTGAAGCTTGTAAGTGTGTTACGAATAGCTTTTACTTGCAGTAGGGCTCTATCACGAATTTGCATAATAAGATCCTTGTTGCCGGTTAGCTTAACACCAGGAATTTCTTTATAATATAAATTATGACCTCCTACGTAAAAGGAATTGGTCCAAGTGAAATTTTCAGTGATGCGATTAAATATACCCTTATCTCCTTCAATTAATAATGTAAACATGGCATATTCCATTTTTTCTCCTGGTGAAAATGCCACGCCATCAGGAGCATTAACAAAGCCAATTGTTTCCTCGCCAATTTCAAATTCAATATTGTTTAGGTTTATTTCAGGTGGGTTAACCTTAAAGGAGTTTACAAGTTTGGTTTCGAATAACTCACTATAAATTTCATCGTTGCTGGCATCATAAATTTGTTGTTGAGCCACATTTATAATATTGTTGAATATTTCTTTCATTTACCTCTTTGTTGGTTGTTTGGTAAAGGTATTATCATCTTTAAGTTTATAAAAGCGCATATACTCCTAATTATTAAAATTATAATTCAGTGGTTTATACTAAGCTCAACTAATCAATATTACTTAGTTAAATTTTGCTGCCAATTAAAACGTTAAACGATTAATAAAGATGTAATTTAAAAGTATTACAAGCTTGCAATTATTTTGGCATCTATGCTGCTGTGTGATGCATGATACGAACAAACTCCGTTTGCGATGTATAGTAGCTGTGGTGATTGGTGTTCAACTTCAAAAAGTACTGCTATTTGGTTGGAAATATTTCTGTATCGTAATAAGTCAAGTAGGTACAAGTTAACTTCAGTTGGGTTTACATTAATTTCTTTCTCAAATTCACGTAGGGCAAAACTGCTAACACCACAACGGGTACTATGTTTAAAAATAATACAAGGGCTTGTGTGCGACTTAGCAACAATCTCCTCTAATTGGTTCAGCTTGTTTAAAGGAATCCAGTTCATGTTTTGCTGAATGATTTAGACTGTTTATTTAATATCCTGTTAAATATTTTGGAACTACTCATAAATATCAGGGTAATTCTCAGGATCCGCTTCATTCATGATAGAGTAAACTGCATCATAGATATCATCAGCACTTGGTTTAGAAGCATAGTCACCATCCGTTGTATACGCCGCTCTGTGGGCTTTTGCTGTAAGTGTTTTAGGTGCTGAGTCGAGGTATTCGTAGGCGTTTTGGCCCTCCAAAATGTTTTGCATTACATAAGCATTAGCACCACCTGGTACATCCTCGTCAACTACCAATAAACGATTTGTCTTTTTTACTGAATTAACTATTTGTTTATCTAAATCAAATGGGAGCAGTGTTTGAATGTCGATAACTTCTATTGATATACCATCTTTATCAAGCATATCTGCAGCTTCTATAGCAAGTCTGCAACAGCTTCCATAAGTAACCACCGTAACATCTTCACCTAAACGCAAGGTTTCTATTACGCCCAAGGGCACTCTCATTTCTGCCAAATTAATGGGAACATCTTCTTTTAATCTGTAACCATTAAGCGATTCAACAACAAGAGCTGGTTCATCGCCTTGCAATAAGGTATTATACATACCAGATGCTTGAGTCATGTTACGAGGAACACAAACATGAACACCTCTAATGGCGTTTATTATCATTCCCATCGGTGATCCGCTATGAAATATACCTTCTAATCTATGGCCTCTTGTTCTAACAATAATTGGAGCTTTCTGACCACCTTTTGTCCTGTATTGCAAGGTTGCCAAGTCGTCACTCATAATTTGAATAGCGTACAACACATAGTCTAAGTATTGAATTTCAGCAATAGGCCTAAAGCCTCTTAATGAAAGCCCAATAGCTTGCCCAATTATCGTGGATTCCCTAATGCCTGTATCAAATACTCTTATCTCTCCGTGCTTCGCTTGTAAATCTTCTAAGCCTTGATTTACTCCTCCAATTTTACCAGAATCTTCACCAAAAATTAGTACTTCTGGATGATTGGTTAAAATGTGATCAAAATTACTTCTTAATAGCACACGAGCATCTACCTGCTCTGGTACATCGTCGTATTTAGCAGGAATGGGTTCAACTTTAAGAGCGCTAAATTCCGATTCGCTATATAATAATGAGTTATAGCGATCATGATTTAAACGCATGGAGTTTTCATGCCA
>CAXHCC010000269.1:0-2707 GCA_964014945.1 uncultured bacterium
ACACAACGCACATCGTCGGCAGCGTCAGATGTGTATAAGAGACAGCATAAGCTCTGATGAGCAGGGGTTATTTTTAAGTAAAATTGAAGTTGCTAGCTTTTTATCAAATGGGGTATACTTCGTATCTTGTAGTACAGATTCTAATTCCAGCCAACAATCTCTTATTATAAACAACTAAATTCAACAGCCATGAAAAGATTTAACGCAAATACAATTAAACGCCTATTAATTTTATTGTTATTATTTCCGTGGGTCATCAACTCCACTAAGGCACAAGTGGCAATTAATGATGATGATTCAAGTGGCGAAGCAAGTGCTGCATTGGATGTTTATAGCTCTACTTTTAACAAAGGTGTGCTGTTTCCAGTTATGACAGACGCAGAAAGGCTAGCAATAAAATCACCTGCAAATGGCTTATTAGTTTTTAATAGAAGCGGAGGCTATTTTAATTATTTTGATGGGACCAATTGGGTGCAAATAACAAGATCCACTGTTTTATTAGCGACGAACCCAGGCGGATCAGAAAGTGACATAGGTGTTGGTGTTGGCATTGACGATCCAGACAATTCAGCAATGCTTCATGTTAATTCAGTAACAAAAGGGTTTCTATTACCACGATTTGCAACAGGCGCACCTGCTACACCCGCTACCGGATTGATATTCTATAGTTCGTCCATAAATAAAATTAATGTTTATAACGGAGCTTCTTGGGATGTTGTTAATACCACTACTTTGGGTGCAGCAGCCGGAGGAACAGAAACTGCTGCAGGGGTATTAATTGGGACAGGGACGATTGAAGCATCGGCTAAAATGGAGGTAAGGTCAACTACCCAAGGGTTACTTTTACCACGCTTAACAGATGCACAAAGAGACGCCATTAAATCTCCTGCTGAAGGACTAACCATATACAATACAGACGACAATACTGTTCAATATTATGCTTCTTCAACATGGTACGAATGGTCTTCTGGTGTAAACGATTATGGTACCGTAATCGGTAATCCTGGATTAAGTTGTAAAGATATTTATGACAACAACCCTGGTACTGTTGGAGTTGATGGTAGTACCTACTATATTGACCCAGATGGTGCGGGTGCAGGTGCAGCATACCAATGTTATTGCGACATGACGAGAAATGGTGGCGGTTGGACGTTAGTGGAAAATACTGGTCCTAAAAAAGCGGGTAATAAAATTACCGCTAGCAGTGGTGCTACCCCCATTCTTCCATCACAAGGAACGTTTGCTAAACTTTCTGATGCGGATATTAACTTAATTAGAGGCACCTATTCTTCTTCCATTCTTTGGGTTGAAAGGCAAAACACTTGCTCAAATACAGATATTTGGTTTAAAGAGAACCTTATATTTAACTCAACTGCGGCAAATGGCACCCAGTCAATTCAAAGTTATTATACATCTTATGCAAATGCTATTGCCGATACCGATATGCAAACAGGAACATCAAACTATGGCAGTGCTTTCGACTCATGGTCAGGCGGTACCGCAGGGTATCGTTTAATATTTGACTATGGCACCGAAGGTTTTATTACCAGTGGCTGTAATAGTACCACTTCATGTACCGACAACAATAGATCGGAATGTGAGGTGCTAGTTTGGGTAAAACAACCGTAAATTAGTGGCTTACCTTAATTGGGTAACCCTTTACTGTTTTGTTGTGTTCATAGTAGTACTAATTCTGTGGTGCCGCCACAGAATCGGCAGTCATACTTGGCAAGTCTCTATCAAATAAATACAAGCCCCCTTTATCGTTACCAATTAATTTAAGCTTGTCTAATATCGTGCGAGCTAATGCTTCTTCTTCTATTTGTTCGGATACATACCACTGCAAAAAGTTGTGTGTGGTATAATCTTTTTCTTTTAAGCAAATGCCGACTAAGCCATTAATTTCGTTTGAAACCATTACCTCATGATTTAGTACCGAAGTAAAAACAGCGCCAATTGATTTAAACTTTTGTGGCTGCGATTGTAAGGCTGGTATTTGCGCATGCCCCCCTCTCTCGTTTACATACTTTACTAATTTTAACATGTGCGCTCTTTCCTCATCCGAATGTTGGTACAAAAACTCCGCTACACCAGAAAACCCTTCCGTTTCAGCCCATGACGCCATGGCCAAATACAATTGTGAGGATTCTGCTTCAAATTTAATTTGTTTGTTTAATGCCGTTTCTACCTTTTTTGATACCATAACTTTCGTATTAATTTTTGATAAAGGTAAAAAATAATTGCCAGCCCCAAAAAGACCACATAGCTCATATACGGTTACGCATTGACTTGCGTTGCTAGTATACCTATATTTGTTACATCAGCTACACCACCAATTTGTAGAATGCATGCACAGTGCTAACACTAGCAGTTTAAAAGAAAAATTAAACGACTTTATTCGTAAGTATTATAAAAACCAACTTGTAAAAGGCGGGATTTATACTACCGGGGGGGTGCTTGCATTTTATATCGTTATCACTACCGCTGAATACATTGGGCACTTTAGCACTTCCATAAGAACATTTTTGTTTTACGGCTACTTACTAATTAGCGGCGCCATACTGGTAAAGTTTATTGTAATTCCCTTATTAAAACTGAACAAACTAGGCACCACGCTATCGCATAATGATGTGGCCTATATTGTGGGTAAACACTTTACTGACTGTCTCTTATACACATCTCCGAGCCCACGAGACCCGGAATAATC
>CAXHCC010000270.1:0-2699 GCA_964014945.1 uncultured bacterium
CAACTTATGGATGCAACCTACCAACACCATTATTGCACAAAGCAGCAGTAGCGCTTCCTTTAATTTGTGAAAATACCGCATTTACGTAATGGTAGTAATTATTTGATAGTAGAAAGCACCTCTTTGTTTATATCAACCTTGTACTTTTTTCTCAATTCCTTCAGCCACTCCTTTTCTAATAATTTTTGATAGTCGGCAACCACATTACCTTTGCAATCCTTTAATGGCTTTACAGCTGGGGGCAGCACTTTTAACACATCAATCAAAACAATTTGTTTTGACTCTTTAGAAGGAATATCTCCAGACAATCCAACCTTCAGCTTATCCGCATTATCAAATATTTTATTATCAATTTGCACATTTAACGGATCATTCTTATTTACAACAGTTATAATCTCTTCCTTACTTTTTCCTTTCAAAATCATGTTTCTAACCAAATCCGCAACAGTTTGGTTTTTACATACATATAAATTCGCATCTACCCTTTCACCCCACATATACTTCTTGGCATTAGCATTATAAAACTCTTTTATTCCAATTGAATCATTAACCGCTTTTGACCACACTTTTTTATTGGTTAATTCAAACAAAAGCATACCATCATAATATTCTTGAACCAAGGCTTTAAATTCAGGATACTTATTTTCTAGCTGAGAATCTTCATAAGCGATGACCATCTTTTCGATGTAGGAATTATACAAGGACTCCATTAACCTATCAACAGATTGGTTAGTTGCTGGGCGATACTTAGCAGTAAATTCAATAAAATCTTTCTGAAAATAATCTTTCCCTGCCAAGGTAAAAATAGGTTTGGAATACTTTGTAAGTGTAGATTGGCTTATTAAATTTTGGAATAAACTTGAATCTGCAAGATCAAAAATTGCTTGTTTTGCTTTCTTGTGTTCTTCAAAGCCGTATTCAATTTTTAATTTATTCACCAAAGCAGTTTTACCAGAATTAAAGCGTCCTAATCTCTCTAGACGTTGAGTTAACTCCGGCTTAATCTCATCATATGCTTTTAACTCCTTTCTATCAAGCAACTTAACGATATGATATCCGAATGGCGTTCGAAAAGGTTTGGAAATATCTCCAGGAGACTTTATCTTGAATACCTCTTTTTCAAAGGACGGATGGGATTTATTTATTGCAATCCAAGGCAACTTACCTCCGTTCTGGGCAGTTTTTCTATCATCAGAATAGTCTTTTGCCAATGATTCGAAGCTTTCTCCTTTTTTAAGTCTATTGTATATCTCTTTTATTCTACGCGTTTGTCGTGCAGAATCTACCCCGCTCATATTGGGTTTTGTTTGTAGAACGATATGAGCAACTAATATTTCTCCTTGCGCTTGCTTGCGTTCACTTACTTTTACTAAATGATAACCAAAACTTGTTCTAACGGGCATCGAAACCTCACCAATTGGCAAATTATATACAGCTGTTTCAAACGGGTATACCATTTGTAACGCGGCAAAACAACCTAATCTACCACCGTTCTTTTGTGCAATTGAATCGTCAGATAAGTTTGGGATAGACGCAATAGTATTAAAGTCTTCGCCATTTATTATCCTCGAACGCAAAGCCATAACCCTATTATATGCCTTTAAGGTATCCTTTGGAAGGGATGAAATAGCACATTTAATTAGTATATGAGAAGCACACACATCGTGCTTCATTCTTTCATATGCTTCTTTTATTGTTTTTTCATTTACCGTATTATCCGTTAAATATTGTTTGGCAGATTGATTCCTATACTTAGCAAACTCCTGTTTGAAACTTTTTAAAGTATCCATACCTAAATCCAAAGCTTCCTGAACCTTCAACTTAAAGTTGATATACAATTGCAAATATTCTTCAAGAGATTTATCGGATTCAAGATGTTCGGTGTTAGAGTTTTTGCGATACATGTTTTGAAACTCCGAACGTGTAACCTGATAATCATTAATTACCATAACAACCGAATCTTTACTTAACTGGGCATAACTTTGTCCTATTAATTGAAGAAACAGTACTACTAGTAAACTTGCTTTACGAATCATGGTTAAATTATAATTGTTATTAAATCAATAAACATATCCGTTATAATCAACACCAAGTAGGGTTAAATTCATATTAACGGCTATAGTTTGGCGCCTCACGCGTGATCGAAACCCCATGCGGATGGCTTTCAAGGACTCCTGAGTTAGTTATCCTAACAAACTTGGCTTTTTGTAAGGCTTTTATATTTCCCGCTCCGCAGTAACCCATCCCAGCCCGTAGTCCTCCGCTTAATTGATAAAGTATTTCTGATAATGCACCTTTAAATGGGACTCTTCCAGAAATCCCTTCAGGAACCAACTTTTTTATATCATCTTCCACATCCTGAAAATATCTATCTTTTGAGCCTTTTTGCATAGCTTCAATTGAACCCATACCCCGGTAAGATTTGAATTTTCGTCCTTCATAAATTATAGTTTCACCAGGCGATTCCTCCACTCCTGCAAACATAGAACCCATCATCACCGAGCTAGCCCCAGCTGCCAATGCTTTAACAATGTCACCTGTAAATTTCACTCCACCATCCGCAATTACAGGTATTCTTTTACTCTTCAACGCTTTAGCTACTTCCATTACAGCAGTAAGTTGTGGCACACCAACACCTGAAATAACCCTTGTGGCTGTCTCTTATACACATCTGACGCTGCCGACGATGTGCGTTGTGT
>CAXHCC010000271.1:0-2691 GCA_964014945.1 uncultured bacterium
ATTATTCCGGGTCTCGTGGGCTCGGAGATGTGTATAAGAGACAGTTATTTAACTGTTACGCGATTGTTTCTTGCCGTAATTTCATTGTCATTTACATTATATATTCTTCCTGGTTTATGGGGTGCCCCTCTTAAGTTGCTCAGTGGTGTTTTGCCACCTTATAGCTATTCCGAGTCGCCTCAAGGATTTGGTGCTAATGCATCTAACCACCTTCTTACCATGACGTCTGCAGAAGAAGGAGGAATGGAAACTAATAAGAATGGCATAACCCATTTTTCAAATGATTATGAATCCGCCTTAGATTATGCTAGAAAAACGAATAAACCTTTAATGGTAGATTTTACAGGAAGAACATGCGCAAATTGTAGGAAAACGGAAGATTATATATGGACAGACCCTGAGGTGAAAAAGCGTTTAAATAATGATTTTGTACTAGTATCATTATATGTTGATGAACGAACAAAACTGCCTCAGGAGGAAATTGATACGGTTGATTGGAATGGAGAAGATTTTGTAATTGAAACAATTGGTAATAAGTTTTTGTTTTTAGAGCATTCTAAGTATGGATTAATTGCACAACCACTATATGTGTTACTTGATAATAACGAAAAATTAGTGGCTCCCCTAAGAGGATATAATTCTAGTATTCCGGATTATATTGACTGGTTAGATGAAGGGAAGGAGGAGTTTGAAAAAAGGAAACGTTAGTAGCTCTTCGATGATCAAATATTAAAAACCCCCATTCAACCATTTGAATGGGGGTTTTTAATTAAGTGTTTACCTGTTAAAAATCATCTGGGTTTGGTGCTTCTTCATACCCTGCTTTTTTAGGTTTTATGTTTTTTATGAAGAGAACATTAATTAATTCACCATCCATGGTAGGTACTGTTTTCGACATTCCATTGGTGATAGTTACCGGTTGTTTAGCAAACTCGATTTGAATTTTTGGTTTGTACAATTCATAGCTACCATCCTCCAACTTTCTGTACATGGCAATAACTTTTCCATCTTTTACATCGCACTTGCCAACAAAACACCTTGCACCACTGCCTCTTCTTACGGATATAATTACATATGCATGTGTTCCGTTAGTAACCTCATTCGCTCCTCGGGTTTCAAATTTCTTGGCCCATTTAATATAACAATTTGAATTTTCGTCACTACCACTTTGACCAATACTAACTCCGCTAAAACTTAAAACAATTGCAGTCAATAAAAATAATTTCTTCATAAATTTTTGATTTAGTGATGAGTGAATGTTTTGTCAAATTCTCGGCTAAAAATAGAAATTAAATGCAATAATCTAAAATTTTAAATTAAAAGAACTTATTTTTACCTCCTACTTATAAAAGCCATTCTCCTTATGAACAAGGTTAAAACGATTATACAAAACAACTTTTCAGAGGCAAAAGTTTTACTTGACCAATTTTTAAAGGAAGAACATAATATTGATGCGATAGAAATGGCAGGGTCGGTATTAATTGGAGCAATTAAAAACGGCAATAAAATTATTTCATGTGGAAACGGAGGATCTATGTGTGATGCAATGCATTTTGCCGAGGAGTTGTCTGGTAGGTTTAGAGAAGACCGTAAGGCTTTACCGGCAATAGCTATTTCTGACCCATCACATATTACATGTGTTGCAAATGATTATGGGTTTGAATACGTGTTTTCTAGGTACATTGAAGGTGTAGGAAAACCTGGCGATGTGTTGTTGGCAATTAGTACTTCGGGAAACTCCAAAAATGTCGTAAATGCTGCGCAAGCTGCAAAGCAAGCAAACATGCGAGTAATTTCGCTAACGGGTAAAGAAGGTGGTGAATTGGCAGGTTTAAGTGATGTTGAGATCAGAGTGCCATCATCCGACTATGCAGATCGTGTACAGGAGCTACATATTAAAATAATTCATTCGTTGATTCAAATTGTGGAAAGCGCAATTTAAGTTAAATTAATTATGTTAGTAAAAACCTTTGGTAGCGCTGTTTACGGTATAAATGCCACCACAGTTACCGTAGAAACTAACATTTCACCAGGTGTAAACTTTCATTTGGTTGGACTTCCTGACAATGCTGTTAAAGAAAGTCAACAACGAATTAATGCAGCATTAAAGAATAACGGCTTTAAAATACCCGGTAAAAGCATCGTTGTTAATATGGCACCTGCCGATATACGAAAGGAAGGCTCAGCATATGACTTGACAATTGCTTTAGGAATATTATGCGCATCAGGACAAATAAAGGGAAAAGGTGTTGAGGATTATATAATTATGGGTGAACTCTCCTTAGATGGAGGGTTAAAACCAATTAAAGGAGTGCTGCCAATTGCTATCCAGGCCAAAAAAGAAGGCTTTAAAGGATTAGTGTTGCCAAAGGAAAATGCTGAGGAGGCAGCAGTTGTTGGGAATATGGAGGTTTTTGGCGTTAACAGTATTCTTGAGGTTATTGATGTGTTTAATGATAAATGTACTATCGAACCCACAGTGGTTAATATCGAGGAAGATTTTTATGCCAATGGAACGAACTACGAATTTGATTTTTCGGATGTAAAGGGACAGGAGAATATAAAAAGAGCGTTAGAAATTGCAGCCGCAGGAGGACATAATGTTATTTTAATAGGCCCACCCGGAGCGGGTAAATCTATGTTAGCTAAACGACTTCCATCTATTTTACCACTGTCTCTTATACACATCTC
>CAXHCC010000272.1:0-2686 GCA_964014945.1 uncultured bacterium
CAACACAACGCACATCGTCGGCAGCGTCAGATGTGTATAAGAGACAGCGGTGGTTACACCCGTATATTAAAAACGGGTAATAGATTAGGTGATAATGCTGAAATGTGTATTATAGAGTTGGTTGATTACAATGAGAACTTGTTAACAGCGAAACAACCTAAGAAAGCTAAATCTACTCGTCGTCGTGGTGGTAAAAAGAAAGCTGCTGCAACACCTGCTGTTGAAACTGAAGCAAAAGAAGAAGCAATTCCTGAAGCAGAAATCATAGAAGAGGTAAATGATGCACCTAAGAAAGAAGCTGAAGATAAGCCAGAAGTAGAAGCAAAGAAAGAAGAGGAGGCTCCTGCTGCTGAAGCAAAGGAAGAAACTAAGGCAGAAGCTAAGAAAGAAGCCAAACCTAAAGCTAAGAAGGCTGATGAAGAAAAAAAGGATAGCAAAGAATCAACAAATGATGATGAAAAAAGTGAATAACTTTTTACTTGTTAAAATTTAAAAATAAGAAAGGGATAAAGTAATTTTGCTTTATCCCTTTTTTTATGCACCTAACTTATACAACATAACATGAAGTATACCCCAAAGAAACCAGCCGTATTAATGTTAGCAGATGGAACCGTATTTTATGGAAAAGCTGCGGGCACAATAGGAACTGCTACTGGAGAAATTTGTTTTAATACTGGGATGACTGGTTATCAAGAGATATTTACAGATCCTTCTTACTATGGGCAAATTGTGGTTACCACTAACGTACACATTGGCAATTATGGGGTTAATGATGAAGAAGTAGAATCTGATTCAATAAAAATATCAGGTTTGGTATGTAAACAGTTTAGTAATTTTCATTCGCGTAAAAAAGCGGATGGTTCCTTAACTGATTATTTTACTGAGGCAAACCTCGTAGCTATTTCAGATGTAGATACTCGTGCAATTGTGCGTTATATTAGAGATAAAGGTGCGATGAACTGCATCATTTCTTCAGAAACACTTGATTTAGATGTGTTAAAAGAAAAGTTGGATAAGGTGCCATCAATGGAGGGCCTTGAGCTATCATCTAAAGTAACAACAGATAAGCCTTACTTTTTTGGCGATGAGTCTGCAACGTATAAGGTGGCAGTTGTTGATTATGGTGTAAAGAAGAATATTTTACGTTCATTAGCTGAGCGCGATTGCTATCTACAAATATTTCCAATGAAAACCACGTTTGAAGAAATGATGGCTTGGAATCCGGATGGTTTTATGATTTCTAATGGTCCTGGTGACCCTGCAGCTATGATGGAAGAAGTAAAAACGATAAAGCAAATTACAGATTCCAATGTACCTACTTTCGGTATCTGTTTAGGACATCAACTATTGGCCGAATCTTTCGGTATTTCTACCTTCAAAATGCACAAAGGGCACAGAGGGATAAATCACCCTGTCAAGAATTTAGAATCAGGTCAAAGTGAAATAACTTCTCAAAATCACGGCTTTAGCATTAACGCTGATGATGTAGCTGGTATGAATAACGTAGAAGCTACTCATGTAAATCTAAATGACCACACGGTAGAAGGTTTACGTTACAAGGAAAAGAACGTTTTTTCTGTACAACATCACCCAGAAGCATGCCCAGGACCATATGATTCTAGGTACTTATTTGATGACTTTATTGCGCTCATTAAAGAATATTCTTCTGTTTCCGCATAATTTTCTTTTACTATAACTTTCTCTAATACAGCTAAATGTTGTTAGGAGAGGGCGAAATGTCGCTTAATGTTTCATTGTCTACGTAACTTTACGTATATATTTTACGTACAATAATGTAAGCCAACGATTACAAACTGAATGGAGCGGTTAATTATTAATGCGCATGTCAAAAAAAATTCAAGAATTTATTCGCGTCCTATTATGTTTGGTTGGTTTACCCTTCCTATCGCTTCATAGTTATTCACAAGCGGATAAATTTGAAACCCACGAGGAGGCTTTGAAGGCGTGGGATCATTTTTTACCACAGCTATTTAAACAAATAACAGTTACTGGTGGTGAAATGGGGCATATGATTACCACCAAACACAAACGGAATAATACTGTAGAAAGGTTGTGGTTTACGTTGCGATTGGACCCCATCTTTATTGTAGACCCTTTATATGGTGTTATCGAATCTAAAAAACCAGAAATAGGTTTTGAGCAATTATATATTGAAAGAAACATATCAGTTTCGAGCTTGTATGAACTGCAAAATAAGACTTATACTTTTGAACCTGGTGCGGTTATGGGCTACTTTACCAATTCAGTAGATTTGGTAGTGTTAGAACTAGAATTTCATAAAATAAAAGGCAATGAAATTGATGTAACCATTCAATTTGCATTTTCTAACTGTGATTACTTATACCACTGCGATATTGAGGAGCAGGTTAAACAAAACATGACAGTAACAACCACCCTTGTGCTCGCTGATTGTATTTATTTAGATTCAAAGAACAGAGGGGAACAAGACTCCTTAATAACCTTGGATTTGGATCCTAATGTTTACAACATAAAAAAACGAGAACAGTTAAAGTATTCTGCATTTATGACAAGTAAAAAGCAAGTTCCATACAAGGTGCCTGTTAAATATATTTATAAGTATTTAGTACTTCCAATTGATGATAAAGAGGAAGTTACAGCCCAATAAGCGAAAGAATTTATGGGTTGATTAGTATATAGTCTGTCT
>CAXHCC010000273.1:0-2596 GCA_964014945.1 uncultured bacterium
ATTTGTACTACAACGCTAATTTGCGAACGGTAGTTATGGAAGCCCCCGCTTCTTATGAAGAATTCATTAATGCCTACATATTGCGTAATAATAAGGATTCGTTAAAAGCAATAAAAGTAGGCGGATTTAATAAAGAAATTCGGAATATATTTTCCATACTACACAACTTTAATAGCTCCAAACCTAGCGATAAACAAGTGGTAGTTAGAACAATTGATATTGAAAGTGACATTTATTTACCCCTTAAATACCTTAGTGGTTTACTGCCCAGCACAATAATACCATCGCAAATTGCAACAGAAGTAAACCAAGTTAAACAGTGCGTAAAAGCAAATTGTGGCGCCTCTGAAACATTCAGAATTATTACTATGCTTAAGCAAAGCAGGATGTGTATGAGCCATTGTACGAAGCATATTTAGGCGATTTGTACAAACGTTTTAAACAAATTACTACCGGCCTGCAAATACTAAATGGATATAAAAGCTATGGTCATTATTTACGAAGCAAATCAAATTTAAAGTACGACAGCATTACCAGCGCAACGCGAGAACTATATATGTATAACAACTTTATTGATGCGTGGAAAAAAAATGAAGGAGGTGTTATTTTTGGTCAATTTGGACGAGACCATATTGATATAGCTGCCAATGAAAGCGAACGCTATACGCCATGGCCATCGCTTGCAGCACATTTAAATTACAACCCAGCATCACCAGCTTGCGAAAGCGTTTGTTCCATTGCACTTACTTATTCAAAGTCCGACTTAACTGCGTTTAGAAATAGTAAAGATGAAACACTGTTGTCAACACTTAATTATTTTTATAGTGCTTATCGCAACAAACTATCCTTATACGATTTAAAAATGCTTGGTAGCATTTACGAGCAGGTTAGTAAACACTACCATTATATGCTGGTGAATAATTATTAGCCATTAAAGATTTACATTATGTTATTACAAATGATCAGTAAAACACAAATTATAACACTTTTATTAGTCTTATGTTTACAAAGCGCTTTTAGTCAGCAGCGAATACTTTCTGGAAAAGTAGTGGATGCCCACAACAAACAACCCCTTGATTCAACCACCCTTTATATGTATAGTAATTTAGATTTAGACTATAAATTTACAGTTACTGATTCAGGTGGAAACTTTAGATTTGATAGTTTAAAAAGCGGCACCTATACATTTAATATTTTTAAAAAAGGATATAAATCTGGATCACAAACCGTTATTACAAGCAAACTGGTTGAAGAAAAAGTGTTCGAATTAAGCCACTTAGATTCTATAACAGAAAGCCCTCAAGCCCATTTTAAACCTGACGAAAATTTTCACGGAGGATTTGCAATTAACTTTATCAATCCTGATATGAATCCCGATGTCTTTGGATCGAGCTTTAATTTAGAATGGTTGGTTTCAGAAAAAACAACTTTTAGTAATTTTTATAAAATTGGGTATGAATTTATTCCATTGAAAATTGCTTACCATTACTTAAATAATGATAGTATTATTACCCAACCTGTTTATAAGAAAGAATACTATTTTGCCCTGTACACAGGACTAACGGTATACAACAGGTTTGTTTTTAGCAAACAAAAACGTAACGACCACCCAGGGTTATTTCTTGATTTTGGCGTTGGATACCAATTGCCATATACCTATCGTTATATTTTTAAGGATGGAAGCAATAAAAAAAGCATTATTAAAAAGCTTCACAGATTTAATGAATTTACCTCTTTTGCCCGAATTGGCTTTGGTGTAATATCCATTAAATCTTCCTATCGATTAATCGATGAGATTACGAAAAACAACCACCTAAACCCTCCACGTTTTAAAATTGGTATAGAGATTCAGAGCCCTGAATAGGTACAATATAAAATATCCCTAATTACACTAACAATAGGCAATTCCTTTAGCATCTCACCTATTTTATTGGGTACGCCCCCCTTGCTATAAGGATCTCTGCAAGCAAAATGCCACGTATAAAGCGCAAATAGCGAACCTTTTTGCATTTTTTACGTTGAATGTGCTCTGCGAGCACAATTCCTCATGAGGTTTAATAAAATGTAGAAATGACTGCAAAACACACCTTTTTTCTGAAAAACATGTTTAGCCAAAGTTGTATACGACTTATTGAGCTAAGTATTGGCAGTCATAAAAATATCAGTATCACGCACATTGCTTTGGGCGAAGTAATGCTCGAATACGAAGATAAATCCTACAGTTTAGAAAGTTTGGAAGCCATTTTTATGGATCTAGGTTTTGCATGCATTAAAGACCCTGAAGTAGAAATTGTAGAAAAAACAAAAGTAGCCGCTGTTGAATTAATACATGAATCATTAAACAACAACTCATTAATTAGAAACAGCGAATACATTAGTGAAAAATTACAACTACCCTATGACAAAATAAGTAGGGTGTTTTCAAAAGTAACAGGGCAAAAGTTAGAAAAGGTAATTATCCTATTAAAAATTGAAAAAGCAAAAGAGTTGCTCTGTAGGGACGAATATAATGTTAGTGAAATTGCCTATATGATGGACTATAGTAGTGTACAATATTTTAGTAATCAGTTTAAAAAAACTGTTGGTGTTACCATTT
>CAXHCC010000274.1:0-2570 GCA_964014945.1 uncultured bacterium
CTACACAACGCACATCGTCGGCAGCGTCAGATGTGTATAAGAGACAGCACACCTGCTTGTTTCATACGTTCAACACCGACCATTTTATTTTCAATTGAACGAGATGAAACCGCATCTGTAACCAAGTGTACTCTATAGCCGTGATCAATCAAATCTAACGCCGTTTGCAAAACACAAATATGGGTCTCGATACCAAATAAAACTACCGTTTTAACATCGTAATGTTTCAAAGCATGCACAAATTCATCGCAACCAAAACAACTAAAAGTGGTTTTTTCGATTACCGCAGCACCATCAGGCAATGTAATGCTCTCATCTGTTCGACCCAACCCTTTTGGATATTGTTCGGTAATAATAAGCGGGAGCTCCAAAACATCAGCAATTTCAACTAATATATTTGCGTTCTTTATCACTTCATCGTACCCTGTAATTACCGACTTGAATTTACCTTGTATGTCAACCATTACAAAAGCGGTACCTTCTGTTTTTAATATTCCCAAATTATCCATATCAATTACTTTTTATTCATGCATACATCCAAAGGTAAGGATTCCATCCCATGAAACTACCCGAATTAGTATTAGTTTAAGTATTAACTTTGACGCTAATGTTTAACAGAATTAGTACACAAACAAAAATATGCACAATCCTATTGTGCTTGTGGGGCATTACTTGTATCGGACAAGAAAATGTAGACGGGAAAAGGCTTACACTTGGACTATACATTGGAAGTACAATTGCTAATGCTTATTCAGCGCCGCTATACGATGGTTATGGTGTAGATATAGATGGGAATCGAAATAGTTATAGTAATAGCTGGATGTATCAAAAAATAATTACACAATATGGAGGATACGCTAGTCCAGCACTTCCAGATCAAATTGCGGAGGCCTTAAATGTAGATTATCACACTTGGACTTTTTCATCTGCAAACATGCCTAGCAATATGCGTTATCAACCGGGCATAACAATTGGATTAAATACGCGCTATTCAGTGGATAATTGGAACGGTATAATCATGAATATTAACTTAAGCCGTATTACCGCTTCGGGTAACTTTACCATTGAAACACCACAAGCACCAAATAGCGGACAACTTAACGATTTTGTGAACACGTTTTCTATTATTGGCGTTGAGCAACGTATGGTTTTACTATTTGGTTATCAACGCATATTTGAACAAGAAGGCAAGGTTAACTATTTAATTGAAGGTGGTCTAAATGCTACGGTTGCAAAAATGGCACGAAACTTTATAGTTATTAATGACCTCACTATAGATTTAACCACGTCATTAAATGACGCAATAAACGCACCAAATGCTTTACCTATTCAAAAACCCATTGGTGTAGGATTTGGAGCTTTTGCAGGTATTGGCATTGATGTTAGCACCAGCGATAAGTATTCTGCCCAACTGGTGTATAACCCCAGTATGGAAAAAATAAACATTGGCGCCTTTCCTGCATATAAATTGCAGCACGCTATTGGACTAAGGTTTTATTATAACTTATAATTATCCTTTTTTAAAAATCACTACTTTTGCAGCGATTTAACAAACTCGTATAACAGAGTTTTCAAACTAAAACAAAAAATTGATTAGAAATTATGGCAACTAACAGAACCTTTACAATGATAAAGCCAGATGCAGTTGAGAACAACTACATAGGGGGGATTTTAAAAATGATTAATGATGCTGGATTTAAAATTGTGGCAATGAAATACACTAAATTAACTCCAGAAACTGCAGGTAAATTTTACGAAGTACACAAAGAACGCCCGTTTTATGGCGAACTTGTGGAATACATGTCTTCTGGACCTATAGTTGCAGCTATATTGGAAAAAGATAATGCTGTTGAAGATTTTAGAACATTAATTGGCGCAACTAACCCGGAAGAGGCTGCAGAAGGAACTATTAGAAAAATATATGCTAGTTCAATTTCTGCGAACGCTGTACACGGTTCTGACAGTGATGAAAATGCTAAAATAGAAGGGGATTTTCATTTTAGCGCTGAAGAGTGCTTCTAAGCATCTAAGGTTGTTTCTTAAAAAGCTTCTTTTCCTTTGGTTAAGAAGCTTTTTTTATTCCTCCAACTGCAACTCTAACTCCTCTAGTAATTTTACCATCACCATTGTATCTAGTTTACAATATGACCGAAGATGCTCTTTTATTTCTAGCTGCTTAAACATATCTGTTTCTTCTTCTAAGCTTTCATACATCACCATTGCAACGCTACCACTAGAAACTTCCAAATTTTCATATTGCAGTTTTGAAAATAAGGCACTGTTTACATTCTTAAGCGAGAATGAGTTATTCATATCTGGGTGGTAAAAATATTTATTCTTAATAGGTTCCTTTAAATCAACCATTCTGTTGAGCAGCTGATTTATAGCCACTGTTTTCTCAGGAAATATATTTCTCAATTCTTTTAATACCGCTTTCTCCATAAGCGCATCGTATACCAATACAGTCCCCCCGTCCTTTGTATCTCGTAATAAAGAATCCAAAAACTTACTTCTTGGATCTTCTCCCTGTCTCTTATACACATCTGACGCTGCCGACGATGTGCGTTGTG
>CAXHCC010000275.1:0-2568 GCA_964014945.1 uncultured bacterium
CTCGTGGGCTCGGAGATGTGTATAAGAGACAGAACTAGAACTAAACCCTACAGCAAAACAAGAAACCATCGTGAGTGTAGAGCGTTCTCCTGAATTCAAAAAATGGTTGGATAAATAAAAAAGGGTGCCTCTAGCGAAGCACCCTTTACGCAAAAGTATTTAGTAACGTTTACTTTTTGTCTCCTTCTTCGTCCTCTTTCACCTCTTCAAAGTCAACGTCTGTCACTTCTTCATCTGCTGCGCCCTGTGCATCACCTGCACCGGCATCAGCACCTGGCTGTCCAGCACCACCTTGCTGAGCCGCAGCCATTTCAGCAGAAGCAGCTTCCCAAGACTTATTCAACCCTTCTAAAGCAGCATCAATCTTCGCCAAATCTTTAGCAGCATGCGCCGCTTTTAATTCAGTTATTGCAGCTTCAATTGCTTTCTTTTTCTCTTCAGGCAACTTGTCACCGTAATCTTTTAACTGTTTTTCAGATTGGAAAATCATTGAATCTGCCGTATTAACTTTATCAGCTTCTTCTTTCGATTTTTTATCCGCTTCTGCGTTGGCTTCAGCATCAGCTTTCATCTTCTCGATCTCTTCTTCTGATAATCCAGACTGTGCCTCAATACGGATGTTTTGTGACTTACCAGATTGCTTGTCTTTTGCTGAAACGTTTAGTATACCATTCGCATCAATATCAAAAGTTACTTCAATTTGAGGTACACCACGAGGTGCTGGTGGTACTCCATCCAAGTTAAACTCTCCTAGTTTTCTATTATCTTTTGCCATTGGGCGTTCACCTTGATAAACCACAATCTGAACAGATGGTTGATTATCGGCAGCCGTTGAAAAAGTTTCCGATTTTTTAGTTGGGATTGTCGTGTTCGCCTCAATCAATTTAGTCATTACGCCACCCATTGTTTCAATACCCATTGATAATGGTGTAACATCTAATAACAATACATCTTTTACCTCTCCAGTTAGTACACCACCTTGGATGGCTGCTCCCACGGCAACAACTTCATCAGGGTTTACACCTTTTGAAGGCGACTTTCCAAAGAACTTCTCAACCGCATCAACAATTGCTGGAATACGAGTAGATCCACCTACCAATATTACCTCATCAATTTCAGATGGCTCCAAACCAGCACTTTCAAGTGCAGATTTACAAGGGTCTATTGTTCTCTTAACTAAATCGTCAACTAATTGTTCGAATTTAGCTTTGCTCAATGAACGTACCAAGTGTTTTGGCACACCATCAACTGGCATAATATAAGGCAAGTTAATTTCAGTAGATGCAGAACTTGAAAGCTCAATTTTTGCTTTTTCTGCCGCTTCTTTTAAACGTTGTAAGGCCATTGGATCTTGCGATAAATCCAAACCATTTTCTGTTTTAAATTCATCCACTAACCAATCAATAATTTTTTGATCAAAATCATCACCACCTAAATGGGTATCACCATCAGTTGATTTTACTTCAAACACACCATCTCCTAGTTCTAGGATAGAAACATCATGCGTTCCTCCTCCACAGTCAAATACCGCAATTTTCATTTCTTTACCACTTTTATCAAGGCCATAAGCCAATGCAGCAGCAGTTGGTTCGTTAATAATACGCTTAACGGCTAAACCAGCAACCTCACCTGCCTCTTTAGTAGCCTGACGTTGCGAATCGTTAAAGTAAGCAGGTACTGTAATAACAGCTTCAGACACTTCTGTTCCCAAATAGTCCTCAGCTGTTTTCTTCATCTTTTGAAGTACCACCGCTGAAATTTCTTGAGGAGTATATTGTCTATCATCAATTTGTACCCTTGGTGTATTATTATCACCTTTAACTACTTTATAAGGTACGCGATCAATTTCTTTTGATACGTTATCAAAACTTTCACCCATAAAACGTTTTATAGAGTAAATTGTTTTCTCTGGGTTTGTAATTGCCTGACGTTTTGCAGGGTCACCTACTTTTCTCTCGCCACCTTCTACAAAGGCAACAATTGAAGGTGTAGTACGCTTACCTTCGCTATTAGGAATTACCACCGGCTCATTGCCCTCCATCACAGATACGCACGAATTGGTAGTACCTAAATCTATTCCAATTATTTTGCTCATTTTATTTAATTTTAGTTGTTTCTTTAATTAATTCTCGTTGCCATTCATATTCCAATGACTGTGCCATTCCAAAATATGGGTAAATTATGACAGATTATGAGCAAACACCCACCCATTTGGGAGTTTGCGATATGACAAAGAGGCAGAATTTTCCATTTTCCAGTCATAACGGGTAGCCATGGTGCAAAGTCAAAAGTATTTGTAAATTTGCTCAGCATTGAAATCATAGAATTACCCAAATAATATAAAGTATATGTCAGTAGCGAACAAAGAGGTAAAAAGAATTACCACCAATGTGTTACAGGAAATGAAACAACGTGGAGAAAAAATTTCCATGTTAACGGCCTATGATTACACCATGGCTAAAATAATAGATCATGCGGGAATTGACATTATCCTGGTTGGCGATTCTGCTTCAAACGTAATGGCAGGCCATGAAACCACCCTTCCTATTACCTTGGATCAAATGATAT
>CAXHCC010000276.1:0-2564 GCA_964014945.1 uncultured bacterium
TGTTTAATGGAAAATTTAGTACCCTTAAGTGTGTCAAAACTTGTACTGTTAATTGTGGTTGTATTTTGAGCGAATGAAAGCTTTTGAATACCAAGCAGTACTAATCCAAATAGAGCTATGTGTAGGAGAAACTTCATTTAAATGTTGTACAAACCTAGCAAAATTTTAATGTGTCACTCGTATAGTCCAATGAGTAGAAAATCAAAGGGTGTCCATAAACAAGCTTTTAAATCACTTTCTTTAAATGCCCTGTTAACCCATGTGTTGCAGGTATTAATTATAGAGTATGAACCCTTGGCTTTGTAAAAATGGTCGTACACACCATAACCCTTATTTGCAAGTAAAACCTTTTTGTCGTCAGATTCATATTTAAAGGTTTGGGCTATATAGTTGTTTAGCTTTTGTAATTGTTGCTTGCTAATTTTTATCGGTACCCACTTCTTTTTCATGAACCCATATTGCTTTATGTGCATTAAGCTTTCGCCTTGAAAAAATATTGCTGTTAGGGCTGTTTTTAAGGTTAAGTCTCTCCAAGTAGGCGTGTTTAGGTAAAACTCCTTGTCGCCCCATCCAAAGGCCATATAGGGGTAATTGGGGTTAGTTATTAATCCCTTTTTTAGCTTGTTGCTTAGTGTATTGTATGGCAATATTATATCCATATGCACACCGTTGGTTTGCAAGTAGATTGTGGAGTAAGTAGAGGACTTGTGTTGAGTATTATTTACTGTAATGCCACTTAGAATCAGTGCTACAACCAAGTAGCCAACAGGTAGCAACATCAAGTAAAATAACCATTTAAATCCTTTTTTAAGCATCTTTTATTAACGGGAGAATAATGAAATCATTGTTGCTGCTTTATTTGCATTGCTTAATGCAATGAGCTTAACAAATCCTATTCGCTGTTAAAAGCAGTTTTAGAAGAGTCGGCCACTAGGTGTTTAAGCGCTTCAATTTCTTTGGGTGTGAGGTGACGATACTTGCCGATAGCTACATCCAAATTTACATTCATAATACGTACGCGTTTTAGGTTACAAACTTTATACCCTAGGTGTTCGCACATGCGTCTAATTTGCCTATTTAAGCCTTGCCTTAAAATTATTTTAAAACGATGTGTACCTATTTTTTTGACTTCACACCTTTGGGTAATTGTATCCAAAATCGGAACACCATTGCTCATGGCTTTTATAAAGTTATCCGTAATAGGTGTAGTTACATCAACTATATATTCTTTATCGTGCTGGTTGTGGGCACGTAATATTTTATTTACGATATCCCCGTCGTTGGTTAAAAATATGAGTCCTTGGCTGGGCTTGTCTAAACGCCCAATTGGAAAGATTCGTTTTGGATAATTAATAAAGTCAATGATGTTGTCTTTTTCAACACGAGTATCAGTAGTGCAAACAATTCCAACGGGTTTATTAAATGCGATATATACAAATTCCTCCTCTTGTTTGCTTACAGGTTTACCATCTACACAAACGTTATCGTTAGGCGTAATTTTTGTACCCATTTCTGGCACAACGCCATTAATGGTAACGCGGCCTTCTTCAATAAGTTTATCAGCCGCTCGGCGAGAACAATACCCAACTTCGCTAAGGTATTTATTTATACGGGTTGCTTTTAGTTCGTTGGTCAAATCAATATAATTATCTATAATAACCTTATAACAAACCTACTACATAAAAAGCACCCTAGAATAAATTAGGATGCTTTTTAATTAACAAGGAAATATGTTAGCAACAGGATGAACTATTATCGTTGCAAGCACATTTTCCATTTTCGTCACATGTGCATGTACAAGTACATGTACATGTGCATTTTTCTTGATTTTCCATAATGTTAGATTTTTATTAATACTAATTACTTCTTAACCTTATAGACGATAGAATCTAAAAAAGATGCATATGGCTAACAGTCACATTTTGAATCAATAATGTTGCCATACTTGTCAGCTTCTATTTGGCAACATTCAACAAAAAGAGTCTTTAGTTTTTGGCGTGCACGCTGTACCCGCGACTTTGCCGTTGAGTAAGAAATGCCTTGTTCCTTCGCGTAATCTTTTTGCGACATATTTTCAAAACTGGTTTTATGTAAAGCATCCCTGTCCTTATCTGCTAATTTATTAATAAGGGGCTGTAAACATTTACTGAAATCTTTGCTAATATTTTCGTCAATCTTTTCTGGTAAGGATGTATTAAGGTTATCTGTGTATGTAAGCAGTTTTTTCTTTTTATAGTAATCAATAATGGTGTTACGGGTTATTTGATACACCCAGCTAGTTAGCTTTTCTTTTTCCTTTATGGTTGAAGCCTTGCGATGTATTTTTGCAAATACATCTTGCAAAATATCTTCTGCATTTTCAGGTGAGTTAACACGGGTTTTAATAAAACCATGTATTTCATCTTTAAAGTTGTTCCAAATGTTAGCAGTTGTCATAGTACTAATATAGACGAACTGAATTAAGAAAGACGCAAATATTTAATCAAACAACTCTACTTGTTGTGATGGTTTTTTTAAGGACTTTATGCGTGATACAATAAACCAAGTGATTGGGACTACACCTG
>CAXHCC010000277.1:0-2561 GCA_964014945.1 uncultured bacterium
ACCCGGAACCCTTCAACCCGGAAACCACGCTGCAATATGCCCTGCCAGAAGCAGCAAGAGTGCGGATCGAAATCTTCAACGTATTGGGTCAGCGGATTCGCAAGTTAGTGGATGACAATCAATCTGCCGGATTCAAGGAAGCGATTTGGGATGGCCGTAACGACTTTGGCAACAAGGTTGGTTCGGGCGTCTACTTCTTCCGCCTGAAGGTCGGCAGCCAGAAGTTAGTTGGCAAGATGACGTTACAGAAGTAAATAAAGATGAATATCGAACAAGTAATAAGGAATGTCGAATATTGAAGTTAAAACGCTTCGGTATTCGACATTCCTTTTTGGATATTCGGTATTTTTGCCTACGAAACATACGAAAAGATACGAAATTTTGAATCCTTCACTTATCGGTTGAAGTTTTAGCTCACGCAAAGACGCAAAATCGCGAAGGTTATTAAAAACAAAGAGATAAAGCACTTTTCTTTGTAAACCTTGCGGCTCTGCGGCTTTGCGTGAAAAAGCCCTGAAAATGGAACCCAATGTATTTTCCTGATTAGCGTTTTTATTTTCCCATTCCCCCCTTACTTGAAGAACCAACTTTTCCCTCCCCGTCAATTTAAGTATTGTGAAAATGTCTCAGAATTGTTATCTTGGCTTCATCTTTACGAAATCAAGACTTATCGATTTAAAAACCAAAGAAAGAAGTGGCTGACAAAATTTCTTAAAGAAACATACGATTATTTGAAGAGGCGGCTAAATACTATGTTAGGCTTGCTACTCATTCTAAAGGAAACAATGAGTAAAGTAATCTATTTTTTGGCCGCTGACTGGCAGAAGGAAGTTTTTGGACCCAAATGTCTGTGAGAGGAGTCCTATTAAAATGAAAGAAGTAAATTCTACCGAGCGAAATATGCTCTTTATTAGCCATGCGTGGGAGGACTTTGAATTCACAAAGTGGTTAGCTCTTCAACTAGCAAAGGAGGGTTATGGAGTTTGGTGTGATTTGACTAAGCTTTTAGGAGGTGAAAACTGGCCAAAAGAAGTTAATAACAGTCTTCAGTTCAGAACAACGAGATTTCTTTTCGTTCTTTCGAGATCGTCAAACATAAAACCCGATCCCTTAGGGGAATTGGAAACGGCTCGCAATATTATGAAACGTGAAGAAATAAACAACTTTATTGTCCCGCTTAAGATTGATGACATTTCTCGAGACGAGATAGATTATCGGTTACAAGAAATACAGAATATCTCTTTTGAATCTAATTGGGCTGCTGGATTAACTAATTTATTAAAGTTGCTCAAAAAGGAAAAAACTCCCAAGCATCCTTCATTCACTCTAAGTGCGGTGAACACTTGGTGGAAAAAATATGGTACAGATTCCTGTAAAATAATTAATGATACTGAAGAACTTTTTTCGAACCGCTTTGAAATTTTACACTATCCAACAAATATCTATGCACATTTTGTAGACGAGGAACCAAAGCTGAGAGGTTATATAAAATACCCTGTAATACCTCATAACAAATATATCCTGAGTTTTGCTGATTCCGAACATTTACAAACTATAACGGGTATTAAGTCTATAATTCGTTACTCACATCAAATCCAAATTAAGGATATTCTATCTGGCTGTGATAACTTGATCGAAAATTCGCAGACGGGATATTATTATTTGGCTAGGTTATTGAATCAAGCTTTTAGAAAGACATTACAGAACATAGGGCTTGAGGAATTTAGCCTGGCTCGTGATTCCTGTTATTTCTTTCATGATAAGCTCTTAGAGACCGGAAGAATAAAGTACACAGATACTGGAAAGTTGGATTCAAGAATAAAGCTTTGGGGAAAATTCAAAGGTGAGAAATGGTATTTGGGTATTCGCGTCAACGTTCAAAAGGAACCTATTTTACATTTTGCAATATACCCTCATGTTCTGACACGAGGTAAGAGCGGTCTCCATGCTGCACCAAAAGCTGCTTATAAATCTTGGAGAAACCACAAGTGGAGAGATAGGATAAACGCTGCTGTAGTTCATTTTGCAGAAGACGGACCGAGCATAGCTCTCAAGGTTGGAACCAACGAGGATGTTTCGGTGTCTAGAAACCCAATACCTTATATAAGCCCAATCTCTTATGAAGAACCAAATGAACAAATTAAATCTGCCGAGGCTTCTGAATAATGTTTAACTTGATAAAATTATCTGAGCCCAATTTGATTTTTGGCCACGAGCAACCAATGGACGACCCTCGCGATGGTCTAACTTTATTTGGGCCTTTACGAGAGAATGCTCCCTTTGGGATCAATTACGGCTTGATTGGTACGGAAGCTGGTATTGAAAGATTTTATAGATGGACGAAAATAATTCTTCATTCTTCTGCCCATCCTGAAGTTTCAAAAAGGATATTGTGGGTTCCTTTTCCTGGATTTGAAGAAGTGTTTGGAATACCGTTTTCTTCTATGGCATCAACGGAACGAATAATAGATTCAGGAGCGCTAAAGATTATTCTAAAAGAAGATGACCCATATCAAAGAGTATATCAAACTGTGAAGTTATACATTGACGCGATATTGGAT
>CAXHCC010000278.1:0-2549 GCA_964014945.1 uncultured bacterium
CATTTGGCAAAACATTAACACAACTTACAACAGGTGAGAGCGTTGTACATACAGGAGATGCAATCAATTCACTACATGAAAGAAAGCAAAGTATACACACATATCTTTTCCACCTCAACCCATTTTGTAATATGTGAAATAAATTTATCATAACCCAGCGTTACCTCTTTCCTGCAACAACTTCTATCATCGACTCTTTGTTAAGGTATTGATTAGCAAGCTCTTGAATTTTAGACGCTGTTATATTCTTAATAGTTGCAACGTAACTGTCGTAAAAATTATAATCCAAGTTGTAAAGTAATAATCCTTTAAACCTCTCAGCCATTGCAAACGGACCATCCGCGCTTCTTAAAAAACTACCCAACATAAAATTCTTAACTAACTGCAACTCCTTGTCTCCCACTCGTTCTTCCTTTAAACGGTTAATTTCTGAATATATTTCGTGTATTGCACTTTTACAGACATCAACACCCACTTCGGTTGTAATAAAAAAGTAGCCTCCATGTTTTAAAGAAGCAACAGAAGAGCCAATACCGTATGTGTAACCCTTATCCTCTCTAATATTATTCATAAGTCTGGAGCCAAAATAGCCACCTAAAATTGTATTTAAAACTTGAAAACTTTGATAATCTTCATGCGTTTTATTAAATAACATTTTACCAATTCTTATAGCTGATTGTAAACTACCATTCATTGGTAATTCATGAACCCGAATATCGCTTGTATTAACCGCTATCGCCGAATTTTTCCCGTATAAGGAATCATCCTTAATTATACTTGACTTTTTCCAAGCTTCATCGCCAAAGTGCTTATCAAGCAATAACATAACATCATCGTCTATTCTTCCAGAAACTATAATTGAACAATTCTCAGATGTATAAAAACGGTTATAAAACGCTAGTAAGTGATTTGACTCAATTTCATCAAAATAATTTTCTTTCAGATTTATTCCATATGGGTGCTTTTCGCCAAATAACAACTCCATAAACCTTTTTCTTGCAACATTTACAACCTTTTGATTGTTTACCAGAAATATCTGTTTCTTATTTCCTAAATATGTCTTTATTTCATCTTTAGGAAAAGTGGAGTTTTTAATTACATCTTCTACGATTGGAAGTATGTTATTAAGGTGTTTATTTAAAGTATAAAGCACAACCGACGCGCTATCTTGGGCTATATGCGTTTCTAGAAAGGCACCGTAATAGTCTACTTTATCGGCTATTTCATCTGCATTGAGTGTTTGCGTTCCACACTCCAACATAGCATTTGTGGTAATTGCTTGTAAAGGTCTTATTTGGCTAAACATCCCTGCATTAAACAAAAACTCAATCTTAACTATTTCTTGGGTTCCTGTATTAACACTATACACCGGAACGCCATTTGCTAAATGTTGCTCCGAGGCCTTCACTAACTCCAGTTTATCCACCGTTTTAAACGCAATTGGTTGCTTTCTATCCAGTATTGTTGTCATATGTATGTATTAAAAAAGCCCTCTCCAAGAAGAGAGGGCTTAACTTTAAATTACTTAATGATTAATCTAATATGGTGTAATTCCAACACTTGTATCTTTCCTTTTCATAGGTCGGAAACTTAAAACTGGAATATCGCTTTCATTAATTAATTGTTGAGCTACTGTACCCATATTCCAAAGTGTCATTTCGCTAAGGTGAATTTTTTCTTGCGTCATAATCACAATCAAATCAGCATTAACAGTATGAGCATGGTTAATAATTGTACTTGGTATATCTTTACCTCTTAGCATATGTGTATCGCATTTTACTCCAGAATCTTTAATCACTTTTTCAGCTTGGCGCATATAACTTTCTAGTTTTGTCACCTCCGTTTTGCTTTGTGAAACACAAACTACATCAATTTCTGCTTCAAACAATTTAGCCAAATGAATTGCCTTATCTACTTTTTCACGTGACTCTTTTGATAAATCTAAGGGAAGTAAAATACGCTCACAACCCGAATTAAAAGTATCACCTTTTAGAGTAATAACAGCATGTTTGGATTGTCGCACCATTTTGAAAATATTGCGCCCAATTAATTTATCAGGGCCCAAGCTTTCACGAATTCGCATTACAATAAACATAGGGTTTATGATATCGGCCACCTTTGTAAGTTCATCATAAATGTTTCCTTTTCTTACCATTGTTTCCACTGGAACTTCTCCTTTAGCTTTTACATCCTCAACAACTTTGTCAAACTGCTTTTGGTCAAAAGGATGTCGGGAGGTTGATACACCCAACAAAACCAACTTAGCCTTTGAAAGGTTGGCTAAATTATAAGACTGTTCAACAGCAATCATTGCATCCTTTGTTGATCCGAAAGGCACCAATATTACTTTTTCAGAAAACTTTCCCATGATATTATTATCTCAATTAATTAACAACTAACTAATATGGCTTAACTCCAATAGTGGTGTCCTTATGTTCTAACGGTCTAAAACTAAGCACAGGCAAATCACTTTCATTTATTAACTTCTGCGCTGTTGTTCCCCTGTCTCTTATACACATCTGACGCTGCCGACGATGTGCGTTGTGTGG
>CAXHCC010000279.1:0-2527 GCA_964014945.1 uncultured bacterium
AGGAATGAACCCAGAAGTGAAAACATTGGAGAGTGGAACCAAGCTAGCAAAAATGAGTATCGCCACTAACGAGACCTATAAAAATTCAAAAGGTGAGCGCGTAACAGATACGCAATGGCATAACATTGTTGCCTGGGGGAAAACGGCAGACATCATTGAAAAGTATTTAGAAAAAGGAAGCGAGGTTGCCGTTGAAGGGAAATTAGTTAACCGCAATTACGTGAATAAGGATGGTGTTAAGCAGTATATTACCGAAGTGCAGGTAAATGAAGTACTGATGTTAGGAGCAAAAGGCTAAATCGCACTTATGCCATAAAAGAGAGGGGCGCATCCATTATGGATGCGCCCCTCTCTTTTTTAGTACTAATAAACTATCTCTTATTTGCTTTCCTCAGCTAACAGGTAAACAACTGCATTGTATACATTTACAAAACCACCTGAAACACATAACTCCGCCATATGTTGTTTTTTATGCTTCTTAAAAAACAGCAAATACTTCTTACTTGAGCCAGGTACAATTACCTTTTTAGTATAAGGTGTTACCGTTTTCATTAACACATTGCGTATTTCAATTGCGCTTAAGTGCGGGAAATAACTCTTAAGCAAAGCCGCTGCTCCAGCCGTGGATGGTGAAGCCATACTTGTTCCAGAAAGACGTTGGTAACTACTATCAGGTGTAGTAGAATAAATTTTATATCCGGGCGCAAATACATCCACTTGTTGTTTGCCATAATTAGAAAAAGAGGCCAACAGCTTTTTGCCTTTTTTATAATCGCTAGCACCAACTTGCAACCAGTTTAGTGCCGTTACGCCTTGATCTAAATTTCTATTAGGGTAGGAAATAGAAAGGTCGCAGTTTTTAGCATCATTACCTGCAGCATGTACCAATAAAACATCCTTTGATAGTGCATACATTACTGCTTCATCTACCAAGCGTTTGTTTAGTGGGTAGCCTTTGCCAAAACTCATATTAATTATATGTGCTCCGTTATCAACAGCATAGCGTATAGCATTGGCAACATCTTTATCTCGTTCGTCGCCATTAGGTACAGCTCTTACCGGCATAATGCGTACGTTATCCGCAACGCCATCCATGCCTATATTGTTATTTCTAACCGCCGCAATTATTCCTGCAACATGGGTGCCATGTATTGCATCTGGGCCAATTACTCTGTTGCAGCCATAAATTCTATTGGTGGTATCTTTTGGGTCATCCCCAATTATTGCTGCACGTATAGAGTCAGCATCACTTGTGTTAAACTTAATCCAATTGGTATAGGTTTCATGCGCTTCAACAAAATCTTTGTAAAGCTTTTCTGGATCTTCTTTTTTTGTTTGTTTAAGCAGTATTTTTTTTAATTTTTTGTCAAGTGGGGTAACCGCCGCAGCATTCTTTAAACCGTCTCGGGTAAACTTGCCTAAATTCAGTTTTCTAACTTTATCCATATAGCCCACTAGCAGGCCATAAAAATATTCAGTTGAATTAAACTTGGTTAATTGTTCATCAAATGCTTCTTGAATAGTTTTGTAGTATTCAAACTCTTTTAGATCCTTTTCGGATAAGGATGTAGAGTCCACATTTTTGAACTTGTTAGATAAACGGTAATGAATTCTGCCCAATTCAAAAGCGGCATAATTCAAATCCTCTTTTTTGCCACCAATAAAGCTCCACCCATTTACATCATCTATATAACCATTGTTGTCATCATCAATGCCGTTGTTCGGTATTTCGTCTTCATTGGTCCAAATAACCTCATTTAAATCTGCATGAGCGGTATCTACACCGCTATCAATAACGGCTACAATTACTGTTTCAGGTTTTCTTCCTGCTAATAATTTATAAGCCTCTTCAACGCCCATGCCGTAAACATTGTCTTGCGCAGGGCTAAGCAATTGCCAGTTTTGCGGACTTTTTTTCTGCGCTAAAGCAGCTAATGAATAACAAATACAAGCCACAGTAAGCAAGGTGTTGGCAACTACTTTGGACATAAAAGTGACAGTATTATAATTTGGATTTAATTGAAGATTCAAACAGCTCTAACAAAATTCGTCGTATGCCATTTTTAAATTTTCAGCAATCATTTCAGCATTCCTTCCTTCAATGTGATGGCGTTCAATAAAGTGAACCAATTTGCCATCTTTAAATAAAGCCATAGCTGGAGATGAAGGAGGATAAGGTGCAAAATGTTTTCTAGCCTCGTTAACTGCCTCGGTATCAAAACCAGCAAAAACGGTAGTTAATTTATCTGGTTTTTTATCACCAGCCACGGATAATAGAGCTCCTGGTCGTGCAGCACCTGCAGCACATCCGCATACTGAATTTACAACCATTAATACAGTTCCTTCACTATCTTTTGCTGCTAGTACAGCTTCTGGTGTTGTTAAGTCTTCAAAGCCAGCAGAAGTTAATTCTTCTTTCATCGGCATTACTAATTCTTCTGGATACATATTTTTAAATTTATTAGGTGTGGTTATTGATCTGTCTCTTATACACATCTCGAGCCCACGAGACCCGGAATAATCTCGT
>CAXHCC010000280.1:0-2519 GCA_964014945.1 uncultured bacterium
AATGTAAATGACAATGAAATTACGGCAAGAAACAATCGCGTAACAGTTAAATAAGGAACGTCAGCATCATGGGCAGTTTTAAACCCTCCTAGGAAATAAACCGTTGTAATAGCAAATATTGCTATCCATAACACTAAAAATAACTCTCGCGTAAGTAATCCCGCTTGGTACACCAAATCAACATTGGAAAGAAACTTTAGGGCTAAAGCAATTTCTAGCAAACCTAAGACTACTTTAACCGCATTTAACCACCCACCGCTCTGAGGTATGGTGTTTAATAAAGATGGAAAGAAGGCGAAAAAACCAAAAGGTAGCGCTAGTCCACTTGAAAAGCCCAATAATATCCACAAGGACCCGGATACATTTCCTGAAGAAGCCGCCGCTGCTAATGCTGTACCAACCAGCGGGCCCGTACATGAAAAAGATACCACCACAAGGGTAAGTGCCATAAAAAATATACCTAATATGCCTCCTCTATCACTTTGCTTATCAATTTTATTGATTAATCCAGATGGCAATGTTATTTCAAAAGCACCTAAAAATGATGCCCCAAATATCATCAATAGCACAAATATGATTCCGTTAAACGTTCCGCTTGTGGACACTAAATATATTGCCGACTCCCCAAACGATATGGTGATAAACATTCCAAGCAAAACAAACATGGATATGATAGATAAAACGAAAACAGTTGCATCCATTTTACCCTTCCCTTTGGACTCGTTCCTTTTCAGAAAAAAGCTCACATTCATTGGGATAAGCGGAAATACGCAAGGAGTTAGTAATGCCGCAAATCCTAATCCAAACCCAATTAAAAATATTAACCACCACGGCTTACCTTTAATTGAATTCTCATCATCCAACTGCAGGTATAATTCATGCTTTTCATTCAAATCTACCAGGTTGCTCGCGACAGAATCATTATCTTCCTCAACAGTATCTACTACCGTTTCAGATGATTCTTTTTGCTCCAGGTCAGGAATATCGGGTAGAATTTTCTTAGTTTCCTCCGCCGAAATCCGCTCTAGAACCGATTCATCATCCTTTTGCACTTTAACACTAAACTTGGTAGGTCTGCCAGGTATACACATTCCATCCTCCAAGCACACTTGAAACTCATATTCACCTTCAACATCAACTTCTCCAGAACTAAGTATTTTAACTCGTTGCTTAAAAACTACATGCTCTTCATGATAAGCAACATCAAACTTAAATATATCGTCGAAATAAACTTTTGGAGCAGACTCTGTTATACGACCTACTAATTCATATTGGTCATTGGTAGTAAAGGAAATTGTGGTAGGAAATGGTCCATCGTTTTGTTTAAGATAAGGAGAGTATAAATGCCAATTCTTATCAATTGTAACATCAAACACAACATCAAATACATCAGGGCTTATTCTCTCTGATGAAACTTTCCAGTTTGTATGGGTATCGTCAAACTGCGAGTACCCAACACTTGGCAACAACACATACAAAAAGAGGAATAAATAAACGCTTACAATTTTAGCCATAACTAACTAGACGGAACTTTATATTTCGAGTTTAAGTGGCTGAACCAACTTTATTAAAGGTAATAAAATAGCCCTCCTAAAAAAGAGGGCTAATATCATAATTATGTTAAAACTTGTTAATTTAAACTGCCTTATAAATCCTATTAATAGGAATATGAATGCCTTGCTTTAATATCACTCGCTTGTCGGTTACTCCCCATACAGTTGTTTCTACCTCTTTCACCCCCTTATCATCTTCAAAAACAATTTTAATTTTATTGTGCTCTATATTTCCGAGCTTCATCGCTCTTTCAAGGTTAGATGCCCTTACCTTAATCTCATCTTTAGATAAAAGCACTTCCTCATCTGGAAAATGCAAACCAGAAATTGCCTCTTTTTCAACTTTTGTTCCGCTGATATCTTTCTTTTGTTCTATCATGTATCTAATACTTTATTAGTTATTACTATGTATTGTTCTCTACGAGTTTGGTTGATAATGATACGCAGGATTTACAAAATAGTTTCATACCATCCACATTGTTATTAACAACAAATTAACACTATCAATCTAACTTGTTAAGCATCAACCTAAACGCCTGTTTTGTACTAGCGTCAACTTTGAATCTTTCATCAATTCTATGGCCTACTAACCATACGATTTCTCCACCTGATAAGATTACGAATGATTCCTCCTTTTCAAATCGAGAAATTTTATTATCAATAAAATAGTCGCTTAACTTTTTAAAACCTTTCATTCCCAACGGAATAAATCTGTCACCATATTTCCATTTTCTAAGGGTTAACGGAAACTGTATTTTTCTAAAATCAAGTAGCGCAATATCCTTATTTACATTTATGTCTATTAACTTTCCGTCAACTACTTCAGTTTTAATCTCTGAATTATTAAACACTACCACCTCTCCCCCCTCAGTATTATTCAACAAAATAGTTTTCTCAACAGTAGACTGATCTATGGGCCTGTCTCTTATACACATCTCCGAGCCAACGAGACCCGGAATAATCTCG
>CAXHCC010000281.1:0-2442 GCA_964014945.1 uncultured bacterium
CCTTGTTGCCTTAGGAGCTGAAGTAACTTGGTCCTCTTGTAATATATTTTCAACTCAAGATCATGCAGCAGCAGCAATTGCAGCAGCTGGAATTCCAGTTTATGCTTGGAAAGGGCTAACGGATGAAGAGTTTGACTGGTGCATTGAGCAAACAATATTTTTTGGTGAAGATAAAAAGCCGTTAAACCTTATCTTGGATGATGGTGGCGACTTAACCAATATGGTACTTGATAAATACCCTGATCTTGTTGATGGTATAAAGGGATTATCTGAAGAAACAACAACTGGTGTTCATCGGTTATATGAAAGAATGAAAAATGGCACATTACCAATGCCAGCAATTAACGTAAACGACTCTGTTACTAAATCGAAATTTGACAATAAATACGGATGTAGGGAGTCGTTGGTAGATGGCATTAGAAGAGCTACAGATTTAATGTTGGCAGGAAAAGTTGCTGTTGTAGCTGGATACGGTGATGTAGGGAAAGGCTCTGCACAATCTTTAAGTTCTCAAGGAGTTAGGGTTATTGTTTCTGAAATTGACCCAATTTGTGCGCTGCAGGCTTCAATGGATGGGTATCAAGTAATGAAAATGGATGACGCTGTGAAAATTGTTGACATTGTTGTTACAGCAACAGGTAACAAAGACATCGTGTGTGACAGACATTTCAAGGCCTTAAAAAACAACGCAATTGTATGCAACATTGGTCATTTTGATAATGAAATTGACATGGCTTGGTTGATTGACAATTACGGTGATACAAAAGATGAAATTAAACCACAGGTTGACAAGTACACAGTTGATGGAAAAGATATAATAATTCTTGCGGAAGGAAGATTAATTAACCTAGGTTGTGCAACTGGCCATCCATCATTTGTAATGAGTAACTCATTTACTAATCAAACATTAGCGCAAATAGAGCTATGGTTACACTCTGACAAATACAAAAATGAAGTATATACTTTGCCAAAGCATTTGGATGAAAAAGTTGCACGTTTGCACTTAGCAAAGGTGAATGCGGAATTAGATGTTTTGTCGAAAGACCAAGCTGATTACATTGGTGTAACTGTAGATGGGCCTTATAAGCCTGAAACATACCGGTACTAATAATAAGAATTACAAGAAAAAAGAGCTATGGAATATTCCATAGCTCTTTTTTTTGTCTTAATTTGAAATGGTTAGCACATTGCCATCATAATACGTTGCGTACTGAACCAATGAAGACCGAGCTGGCCCTTGAATTACATTACCATCTACAATAGTAAATTGCGAGCCGCAACATGTATCAACAGCAACTATGTTAGTATTATCAACGCTAACGGTGGCACAACTATTTGAAGGCTCATAGGTACAATTACGTTCATATGCCCTAAACTCGGTATCAGAATACCTGTAAACAATAATTCCTCTAACACCCCCCGAAACGTATACCCAACCACCTATAGTATTCAAAGGCAAAAAACTAGGTGTGTTTGTATATAGGGTTACATTCACAGTAACAATTGGCACTGTAGTTGTTTCAACGTTTTTTTTACAGCCATTAACTATAAAAAAAACCATAGAAAAAAATAAGATAATTGAATATCTATTAAACATGAATTAGTTACTAAATTCTTACCGTGATTAAATTAACAAAATGAATCCTAGCAAATCTAATAATAGGTGAATATAATACGTAAATTTGTAAATAATAACAAGGAAAGCATGAATTGGATAATAAAAACAGTATTATTTGTTTCTCTATTTATTTCTTACCCCGCAAAAATTAACGCTCAAGAGGAAAAAAAAGAAAAGGATAAGAAAAACTCCCCAGCATCAGAACGAGTTAAACGTAAAAAAGCAAAAGCTAAATGGAAGGAAGAAAGAGAAAACAAATTGCTCAATGAAAAAGCAATTCGTCAGCATCATAAACGTTTACAAACAAAAAAAACCTTAAAGGAAATGCGTAAACTAAGAAAGAAAAGTAAAAGGCATAATGCTACTAAAAGAAGATAATTAATTGTACTAAATGATTACTGCAGAAAATATCCAAAAATCTTACGGCAATTTAAATGTTCTAAATAACATTACACTTAACATAAATAAAGGTGAAATCATTTCAATTGTAGGTCCATCTGGAGCAGGAAAATCAACTTTATTACAAATACTTGGCACCCTTGAAAAGCCAAGTTCTGGTTCCTTAATCATAAATGGGAATAGTACCGAATTACTTAAAAAAGATAAATTGGCAGCCTTTAGAAACAAAGAGATTGGTTTTGTATTTCAGTTTCATCATTTATTACCTGAGTTTACCGCTCTTGAAAATGTTTGTATACCGGGATTTATCGGAGGTGGTGAGAAAAGCGCTACAATAGATAAAGCGAAGGAGTTGTTAAAACTATTAGGGTTATCTAATAGCTGTCTCTTATACACATCTCCGAGCCCACGAGACCCGGAATAAT
>CAXHCC010000282.1:0-2395 GCA_964014945.1 uncultured bacterium
GATTATTCCGGGTCTCGTGGGCTCGGAGATGTGTATAAGAGACAGGCTATTATTAATTAACCGTTGCGCATCAGTACCTTTAAAATATTCTTTTAACCCTTTTTCCCTTTCGCTAATTATAGCTATAAGGTCCGCATCTATTTCTTCTGCATAGTTAATTAGAATTTTACCAACACGATTTTCTTTTCCTTTAACAAATTTTGCAGAGCCTTTAATGCCATTTTCTTGAAAAAACTTTAAACACTGCTTTGCATACATATGCAGCTTTCCTTCGTCAATTTTATTGTCATCTGTTAATACACAGATTACTCGAATTGTTGAATTAAACAGTTTAGCAAACTCAACAGCTCTAGGTACTTTTTCGCGTGACAACAAGGTAATGTCTAAAGGCATTAAAATGGTATCACAACCTTTTTTGTGGCTCTTGCCACCAATTGAAATTATCGGATGATTTGATTTACGAATCATCTCTAACGCATTTTTTCCTCTTAAGTTCTTCCCTTCTATTTTATTAATACCAATGATGATGAATAATGGCATTAATTTGTCTGCAAGGTAATCTGTTGTGTCAAATAAAGTTTTGCCTGCCTTCGCTTTTTTTATAATAGTTTCGGTTGGCACATCCGCTTGCTCTTGTGTAGTTTTAGCGAGTGTTTCTATACGGTTTTTTATTTCGGAAGAATTACCATCATCAATTGCCAGCAATACAATTTTCGATTCAGTTAATTTTGCAATTCGATATGACTGTTCTAATGCACGTTCAGATTGCGTAGTTTCATCAATAGGAACAAGAATTACTTTATTTCTTTTTTCGGAAGACATTATAAATATTTATGTACAAAAACGTTTAAATCAAATATAATAAATTTTCTTTTTTCTTAACTGCTTGTTGTTGTATAATTTAGCCAGTTTTATACGGATTAACTACGCATTTTTTGAAACAGTATTGCATAACTAAATAACTCTCCTTTAAACTTAATATTGTCCCGCTCACTCCTTTAGATCATGCAGGTGTTAATAATGCCAATACTATTGTCATACATAAAGAGGATTAACTTTTTAAACTTCAAAACAAAATGCCCAACCTATTTCATTAAAGTTACGTGTTGGTTATAAAATGAAATTCTAACAAAAAATTCTAAAACATGAAAAAGATAACTTTTATAATCACGGCTGTTCTTATATTATCGCAACTGGCAAGTTATAGTCAAGAGGATGGGGAAATGAGAACGCTTTTTTCAAAGGATACCTCTCAAGGGCCTAATGTATATGGAGGTTATGGTGCACCATTTGTAGGAGCTACTACTTTAATGGATGAGCCAGCGACCATAGTAGGTGGTAAAGGCGGAGTAATTAGGAATCATAGCTTTGTGTTTGGATTAGTTGGAGGAGCTACCATTCAAAATCAATCAATGGATTATATACGGTACAATGTTCCTGCTAGTAAAAAAGTATGGCTGGGTTATGGAGGAGTGTTTTTTGAATATATTGTTAGTTACAGCAGTCCAATTCACTTTGCAATACCCCTTAACTTGCAAGTAGGGGGGGTAAGTGCAGGACGTGATGGCGATAATTTAAGTGTAAAATCATCTTCTTTAATGGTTATTGAGCCAGGAATTAGTTTAGAATTTAACTTTTCTAAATATTTTGTTCCAGCTTTAAATGTTGGTTATCGGTATGTAACTGGGAGCTACACCAGCAACCTTTCTGCAATTTACGCAACAGCTATATTTAAGTTTGGGCAGTTTTAATTTTCGCCATTGGTTGGCGTAAAAGTAATTGCCTAATTTAGTAGTTGTACTTGTTGCCCCAGCGTTGTTTTAAAACGGATAAGGTTTCTTTTTCTCGAGGGTTGTTTGAAGGTTGGTAAATAGTAAAACCAGCAATTTCATCAGGTAAGTATTCTTGTTCTGAGAAATTGTTTTCATGTTGGTGAGAATACTCATATCCGTCTCCATATCCAACGTCTTTCATGAGTTGGGTGGGTGCATTGCGCAAATGTAAGGGTACAGATAAATTACCGGTTTCTTGAACCTTCTGTTGGGCTATATTAATGGCTTCGTAAGCAGAGTTGCTCTTTGCAGAATTAGCTAAATATATTACGGTTTGCGAAAGAATAATTCTTGCTTCTGGAAAACCTATAACATTTACTGCTTGAAAACAATTATTAGCAATTACCATTGCTGTTGGGTTAGCATTACCTATGTCTTCAGAAGCTAAAATTAGGAGCCGCCTGGCAATAAAAGACGGGTCCTCTCCACCTTCAATCATTCTTGCCAACCAATAAACGCCGGCATTGGGGTCGCTCCCTCTAATGGATTTAATAAACGCTGATATGATATCATAGTGACTGTCTCTTATACACATCTCCGAGCCCACGAGACCCGGAATAATC
>CAXHCC010000283.1:0-2373 GCA_964014945.1 uncultured bacterium
TATAAGAGACAGAATTAGTCCTGAGGCAATTTCAATCACTTCTTTATTTGTGCTGAATAGTTCAGGTAACTTGTTTTTAAGTAGAAGGTATGCGATTGTTGTTACGGTCATAAGTAAAATGTTCATTAGCATACCTGTATATGCTGCAAGCTTAACGCCGTTTATATTGTGCAACCCTAATTGATTAGCTACTCTTACAGAAGTTGCGGCAGATATGCCCGTAGAGATCATATAAGTAGTTGCGGCTAAGCTTACGCCAATTTGATGCGCGGCTTGTGCTTCAGGGCTTAACCAGCCAATCATCACTACTGCAAAGCTGAATGCACCAATTTCAAAGAACCATTGAAGACCAGTTGGCACTCCAATACTTAAAATGCTTTTTACTTTTTCCCATATAATACGCTTATGTCCGTAATCCTTCCATAGAATGCTAAAGTGTTTATGATATTTGATATAAATAAATAAGCCCACCGCCATTAGCACTCTTGCAAAAAAACTAGCCCAGCATGCCCCCATAATGCCCATTTCTGGAAACCCCCATTTGCCAAATATCAGAACGTAGTTTAGTAAAACATTTATTCCATTTGCAGCTACCGAAATAAGCATAGCTACTTTGGTCCTTGATAACCCTTCTGCAAATTGTTTAATACCTGCATACATGCTCATAGGAATTAGACTTAGCATTATTACATTAAAGTAAGGGATAGCAATATCAACAACAGCTGCATCTTGTTCCAGTAAATTAATAGTAGGAGAGAGCAAGTAAAGAATAACAAAAAATATAGTTCCTGCAGTAACATTAATAATTAAGCAATGCTTTAACAAAGAGCTTTGTTCCTTATAATTATTGGTGCTATCAGCTGCGGCAACCAAAGGAGTTACACCAAAAGAAATTCCTAATAAAAAAACCAGAATAATTACGTGAATACTGTTGGCTAGAGCTAATGCTGCTTGCTCTATAGTTCCTATTTGCCCAACCATAGCGGTGTCTACCACACCAACCATTATATGTCCAAACTGACTTAGCATTACCGGAAATGCTAATTTAATTGTTTGGTTTATTTCGTACTTAAACGCGCCAACCTTCATTGTTTAAATTTGGTTGCGAATGTAACCCTTAAAATTCGAATTGCATTTGTGCTAATATTGTTGATTTTGTATTTCTTTGAATTTCTGTTAAATCGTTGGGATTAATAACTTGACGATCAGAGTAGTATGTTTGCGCAAATCGTACCCAACAAGAAAGGTGACTATTAAATTTGTATTTCAGCATTACGTAAAAGCGCATCCCTTCATTATAATAACTTGGTATGCTATAAACTCCCATAACATTGTGTTCGTAAGCATATATGCGTGTTTCATAATCGTCGGTATCAAATAATGCATACCGCATTTTTAAAGAAAACGGACGCCCAATTTTTTGAAAAAGAATATCCTGATAGGCTAAATAGCCTGTTGCTGTGTTTCCAGCTCTTGATTTCTGTACAAATTCTACCCTATTCTTAAGTTGTAGAAAGGGTAAAACTTTTTGTTCAAGGTGTATCCTAAAATTTTGTTGCTTTTCTTGGATTTGATTGAATGTAATTTTGGCAATTTCTTGCATATTGTCTGTATTAACTCTTTGACGAAACCTAAAGTATACTTTAAACCTTCGCGATGGTTTATACTGAATAAATGTGGTGTAGTCATTTCCCTGTGAAGGGCTATTTGTGTTGTGTTTAAGCCATGGAAATTGGTAGTTGTCTAGATATGATGATAATTTAATGTGTTTTGCAAGTTGGATAGTTATTCCTGTATAAAGCCCTGTTTCATTAGCATTTTTTGAATTGACGGAAAATCCATTCCCAATTGGGTTTTGAAATTCCGGTTCAAGGTATCTGTGATTTATACTTAACCAAACGCGCTTGTGCAAACTCACTAATAGCCCATTAATTAAAGCCAAACCCTTAGAACTTGAAAATGCCTCTTCACCGTAAATATTTATGTTTTTTACAGTAAAATTGTAATGAAGGCTAAAGTTTAAATTGTCTGATTGTATTGAGCTAACTATGTTGTAGGGCCTACTTATTGGTTGTAATGTTTTGTCTATTTGGTAACGAGTAATCGTTATTCCGGTGTTTAAGCTTTTGTTAATGTAAGACAAGTTTCCTCCAAGTATGGTTTCCTTAGTTGATTTTTTATCGATTAGTTCATTTGGAGTTGTATGTAACCCGCTCTCTAGAATGGATGAAATAGAATTGGTAGAGTCGTTCAAATTCCCATCGATATGTTTTTGGGAAACAAATAGGGCCGTTTCGAACTTTTTTAATTGAATACTTGCAGCTGCTCCACGTAAAAAGTTATTCTCATTTACAGATTTATAGGGTCTTAACC
>CAXHCC010000284.1:0-2343 GCA_964014945.1 uncultured bacterium
GGTCTCGTGGGCTCGGAGATGTGTATAAGAGACAGCCTTTAAAATATTCACTAAATCGTCTGCCTCAGAAATTGTAAAGTTTCCAGTAATTGAAGATGTTCCGCCTGAAATTTCACTTTGTACGGTTGGGTAAGAATACACACTATTATCCAACACAATAGCAACTGACCTTCCCAAATTATCTTTGGTCAAATACTTCCATGCCAATGATGCTTCAGCAGTCATACTCATGGAAATTTGAGGAGAACCTCCTCCCATTGCGTCAAATGCCTTATGTGCATCCGTAATTATATCACCAGATAATGCTGGAGCACCTCTATTACTGGATCCATCTAAAGCCACTAATTGATAAACTGTTTCTTCCTTATCAATAGCCTTAAAAGTCCATACAAATTTTGTATATGGCTTAAATATCGATTTAACTTTTGGCATTGACAGATAATCATTAATCAATGCAGTATCCCTAACATTTGCACTTCCTACAACGGGACCGTCAGCCAAATTATAACCCCCTTGTTCATTTTGATATAACGCAGGATTTAATACAGAAAATAAAGGATTATCTCTCTTTAGTTGTGCTGCAGAATCAGCCTCGGCTGTGAGTGAAACGCCAGTTGTACTATCATTGGAAGATTCATTTCCTAATCCACCAAAAAGCTGACCTGCCAAGGACGTGTCCGTTGCCACTTGGCTAGTTGTAGAAGTTGAGCCTTTGATATCTGTTTGATCTAATGTTTCCTCCTCAATATCCACAAGAGGAGTTAAAATTTCTTTTAGACGAGTATTTGCCTTTTCCAATAACGGGTAAACTTCCTTGTTCTCATGCGTTTCCCAAAACTCCAAATTCGCAGTTCCTTGAAGCAACTTCCTAACCCTTTGTTTATCCGTTACGCCTGGCAATTCAATTAATATTCGTCCAGTGGCTGGCAATAACTGAATATTGGGCTGGGTAACACCAAATTTGTCAATACGTGAACGTAAGGTATTCTCCGATGTTTCGATTGCGTCTTTTACCCGCTCTGATAAAAACTTAAGCACCTCATCATCCGGAGTGTTATATTCAATGGTATTCTTTAATTCAATAGTCTGAAAAATCGGTGCTAATTGCGCATCACCATCTATATTCTTAAATTCTTCTCCAAATATTGTTACAAAATCACGGGTATCGGTTTTATACTTTCCAAGTGCTTGAGTGAGCGCTTGGTTAAAAACAGGGTCAGTGCTATTGTTGGAAAGTGATCGAATTATGTCGGCTGCCGATATTTCTAGTGTTACGTTCATCCCCCCTTTTAAATCCAATCCTAGATTCAACTGGCGTAACTTCACATCCTCATATGTATAACTGGTGATATAAATATCATACACCACCTTATGATTGAGCGAATCAAGGTAAAAGTTCTCTTTGGCCAACCTAACAGAGTCTATGTAAACTTTTTGCGCACCTACCTTGTCTGAAAATTTCTTTGACGCTTCAATAACAGCTGGGCTGCTAGCATGGGCTTCAGCGTATGCTTTCGCGTTAGCTTCAATTCCATACGCTATATATGTAAACGTTAAATAGTAGGCACATGCTGCCGCTAAAAGTATTGCAAATAGCCTAATCGCTCCTTTGTTCTGCATTGTTCAATCTTTAAAGTGTTGTGGTGGATTATTATTTCCTGAATCGTTTCATTTTACTTAACAAACCAACCAAAATTAAGGTTGCAAATATAGAATAACAATTTCATAATTACCAATTAATAAATGGCGAATATACAAGGACTTAATACCAGCAAAATGATGTTAAGTAAAAGTGGTAATTTTGTCAGACAAAAACTCCACAAACTTTACTTCATGCGTGTAATTGAATTCATACAACAACCATGGCACTGGCTACTTTCGGGCACCCTAATTGCCATAGTAATGATAATCTTAACCCTATGGGGTAAGGTGTTTGGGGTATCTCGAAATTTCAAAACACTTTGTTCCGCTGTTGGACTCGGAAAAAACAGCGAGTATTTTCAAATAAATTGGAAAGAACAAAAATGGAACCTTGTATTCATTATAGGCTCAATAATAGGTGGGCTTATCACCAAACAATATTTAACAAATGGAGAACCGATAAACATTTCGGAAAACACAATAGCGGATATTGCTGCATTAGGATTTGCAAAGCCAAACGGGTTTCAACCAGATGAACTTTTTAGCATTGAAGCTATGTTAAGCGTGAAAGGCTTCTTCGTACTAGCCATTGGAGGGTTTCTAATTGGTTTTGGCACACGGTATGCAAACGGTTGCACCTCAGGACATGCGATAACCTGTCTCTTATACACATCTGACGCTGCCGACGATGTGCGTTGTGGA
>CAXHCC010000285.1:0-2292 GCA_964014945.1 uncultured bacterium
ATGTAAACACCAATTTAGTTTTCAATTTTGAGCATTTCAGCAATTTTAAAAACTTCATTGATTCCGTAAGCTTTAAAGGAGAATTTGAAAACAGTAAGTTATTATTAAAGGACATCAGCTATTTTTCTTCTAACCTGCATCAGCTTAAAGATACTCTTACAATTAGCGGAACAATTCTTGGAAACGTAAAAAATTTTAAAGGGAAAAACATAAAATTGATATTGAATGATTCCAGAACTTATTTTAAAGGGAATATTAAGTTAACAGGACTGCCAAACTTAGAAGAAACCTTTGTTCACTTGTCAACAAAGGATTTTAGAACCAACTATTATGATATAGTATCTATATCGGAAAACTACAGCCCTACTGTTCAGCTTCCAACAAACCTAAAAATGCTCGGGAACATGACATTTAAAGGAAATTTTACTGGAATGCTGCATGACTTTTACACACATGGTAACTTTAATTCACAGCTTGGAAAACTCAAGCTAGACCTTTCAATGAGTTTTGATGAAGAAACTAACAAGCCGGTTTATAATGGAACACTTCTGGCGCGTGAGTTTAATTTTGGACAACTATTAGGAAGTAAAAGCTTAGGGACCAGCACCGCCAATTTATCCATTAAAGGTAGCGGATTAAATATTGATAATATTAGTGCTGAACTAGTTGGTAATATAGAAAAGTTAGATTTCAAAGGGTATAATTATAAGCATATAACAATTAATGGGTCAGCGGCAAAAAGTAAATTTGTTGGAAATTTGGAACTAAAAGATGCCAACCTAAACTTTGATTTTACCGGCGCATTTGATTATTCTGGCGCTGTTCCATCATACAACTTCACATCCAAAATTAACAGGGTAAATTTAACCGCTCTGCATCTGTTAAAATTAAAAGATAGCGTGGTAGCATCCTCGCAGGTTTCCGTACAAGTAAAAGGTAAAAATATTGATGAATTAATTGGTCAGGTTAATGTTGTTAATTCCAAGGTACAGTATCAAAACAACATATATTCCGCTTCCAAAATGGCACTATCATCAAATACTGAAAATGGCGATAAAAATTTGCATTTTGTATCTGACTTTGCCACGGCAAGTATTTCTGGAAATTACAAACTATTAAATATGGCAACCTCTATTCGACAACTAATTGGTAATTACATCCCCAATTATTATGAAGAATCTGAAACAAGCACAACAGACAATCAAGAATTTGATTATGATATCACTTTAATTAACGCAAACCACATTAATAAGCTCGTACCGGAGTTGTGGATTGCCAACAACACCCAAATACAAGGCGTGTACAGCTCTTCCAACAAAGTAATTGAAATCCATGGTCATGCCAAGGAAATTAAATGGAAGAACATTTCCATTACCGAGGGGACTATTCACTCCAACAACGATAGTTTATTTAATATTACCGTATTGTGCGATGAGTTTAAACTTAATGAGAAATCAAGACTTAAAAACTTTCAGTTCAAAAGTTTGGCTGGCAATAATCGTATTACTTCAAGCTTAACGTGGAACAACTTTAATAAAGTAAAAAATAATGGTGAAATTAAAGCACAATTTGATTTTAATCGTAACAAAAGTTATACAACCAACCTATTCCCTTCAATTCTTACAATTAACGATACAATTTGGGAACTTAAAGCAAAGGATAAAATTTATGTAGATTCAAACCAAATTTACGTACCAGAAATATCCTTATCAAGAGGAGATCAATCTATTAAGGTTAATGGAAGGATTTCGGCAAAAGAGCAAGATGAATTAGCCCTCAATATTTCAAATTTAGACCTTAGCGTATTAAACTTTTTTACTGAACCAATTGGGTTAAAACTAGCTGGTACGTTAAACAGCAATACCAAAATTTCAAATATTTACCAGTCAGCCAAATTCATAAGTAATAACGCTTTAGCTTCTCTTGTTATTAATGATAGTAAAATTGGAAGTGGAAGCATAGAAAGTATTTGGAATTTAAACAAAGAGGCGCTTTTTATTTATGGCAATTTAAGCTTAGGGATAGTTCCAAACGTAAAACTTCTTGGGCATTATTATCCAAAAAGAGAATTTAACAACCTTGATTTTGAATTAAGCTTAAAAGCCATACAATTCAAAGTAATTGAACCCTTCGTCAAATCCTATTGCTCAGACTTTAAAGGAATGTTCGGAGGAAATATTTTCATAAACGGTAGCTTACAGGAACCAGCACTTTCTGGTTTCTTAAATCTAAATGCAAAAAAGGTAACTGTTTCATACCTAAACACGAGTTACTCGTTTTCTCATACAATAA
>CAXHCC010000286.1:0-2244 GCA_964014945.1 uncultured bacterium
ACAATACACTACTTGAAAGTAGCAGACCTGTTAATGCAATAAAAATTATTCTTTTCATGGTGTTGTTGCCAGTTTAAGTTGAGCTATATTAGTCCTCGTCCTCAATGCCTAGTAACGCATCCTTTAAGGCTTCATCAACAGGATTGTCGCATAACCAAATACCAAATGTTGCTTTTTTAAATATGTTGTTGGCTCCTGGAGGAATACTTACTCTTCCACTTTTCGTTTTATTAAAATTAAAGTCGTCTTTATATGCAGCATAGGTGTACGCTTTACCATTTTTGCTGGTACTTATACCAACACCTGGTACAAAATGAATATCGTACTGATCACCTACTTTAGTTGGTTCTTCATCAAATACCGAGCAAGTAAACTCTATTTCTTTACTTATAATGTCCGTTTTCCCTTCTAAAGATCGTTCAAACCCTTCTCTAATAGCGGTAATCATAGTGCTACTTGTAAGCATTGCAGAAATAATGTGCAAGCGAACGGTCATTGCTTTATTCGCATTTATTATTTCTTCTGCATCAGATGATTTTTCCGCCAAGTATAAACCAGCCACATAAATATTCATGAAAAACTTAGTTCTAACTCCTGCACCGTTTAAATGCAAAACCTTTCCTTCGTATCCCAATTTACCTGGCATCCTTACGCCACTTACCACAACGTCTTCAGCTGTAAGTGAGGATGTATGTGCGTAGTTGGTGTTAACAATAAATAAAGTTAGCAGTGTTATTAGTACTAATTGTTTCATAGATGTGATGAGTTTTTATAAATTACAATTTCCTCCAAAGTTAATATTCTTCTTCAATTACCAACATATATTCTTACAATACATCAATAATATAAAATTAACATTTTTTAGCTACGAATCATCTTTCAAAGATGATGCCAAAGATTTCTCAATAACAATAAGAGGTAATATGTTACTAAGCTTGGAGAGTGTGTTAATAACTACAACAACTGCTGTCTTTTATTCCATAGCGCTTAAGTCAATTTTATCATACCATTTTGAATATTTTCCGTTAAGTAATCAAGTGATTAAGCCCAATACACTTTTGTTAAGTGGTAATTCTTTATTAATAAATACCTTTACCAATATACAAACAGCGTTATAACCAAACCCAACAACATTCAATGAATAAAGATAAAGATATCAGAACAAACAAAATTAAAAATGCTTCAAGAATTTCATTGGCGGTGTTTATGATTATCGCAGGATTGGGTCATTTTACACTTAACCGTATAGACTTTCAGGCGCAAGTTCCTAATTGGTTACCGTTTGATAAAGACTTGGTGGTATTGGTTTCTGGAGCAATTGAAATTGCTTTGGGCTTAGCTATAGGTTTTTGGAAAAGTAAGCGTACCACAATGGGGTGGATTTTAGCCCTGTTTTTTATAGCCATATATCCTGGAAATATTGCTCAATACATAAATGGTACAGATGCTTTTATTGGTGTGTTAGATACTGATGCAGGTAGGTTAATCCGTTTGTTTTTTCAACCTTTATTAGTGGTGTGGGCACTGTGGTGTACTGGCGCATGGGCAGCATGGCGCAATAAATAGCCATTTAAACATTAGGTGCCACAAAACGTTTGGTAGCTGGCATCAAAATCCGATGGTACGTTTACGTAATTTAATTGCAGCTTGTTGTATTTATAGGGTTGCTGCAATACCTTAAGCAATTCGTTCGTTTTCGTTAAATCGTCATTCTCTTGCGCTTGCTGCAATACTTCTTCCACTAGGTGATTTCTGGGTATATAAAGAGGATTGTTTTTACGCATTAGCGCAAGGCTTTCTTCGGGTAACATTTCGCTTGCACCAATTCTATTATGCCATTTAGCTATCCACGCTATAAATTCCGTTTGTTCAAATATAGGTTCATTAAGTTGGGCTCCCCCCAATTGCGCAAACGTGTTTGTGTAATCTGCTTGGTGTTGTTGAAGCAATTGCAACAGCTCTTGAATCAATGCTTCATCCTCCTTATGCCGGTTGGCAATACCAATTTTCTTAGCCATTATGTTTAACCATGCATCATTAAACTGTTTAGAAAAAGTACCCAACACCTCTTTTGCTTTTTCAATACTTAGCTTACTATCTGCATCAATTAGTGGCAATAGGGTTTCTGCAAACCGGCTTAAATTCCACAAGGCAATTTCGGGTTGTTTGCCAAAGGCATAGCGCGCGTTTCTATCTATCTGTCTCTTATACACATCTGACGCTGCCGACGATGTGCGTTGTGTA
>CAXHCC010000287.1:0-2226 GCA_964014945.1 uncultured bacterium
GTCCTTTGTAATTTCAATATCAGATTTTGTTTCTTCTACTGACAAACCATTAACAGGATCAATTTTATTCAAGTCATCTTTTGCCTTAGATTTAAAACGAATATTATTGTTGATTCCAAACATGCCGAAATAAGTTAAACTACCTATTTCTTTCGTTTTCATTTTTAGCGCTAACGGTAACGTAACGTAGGTAGTATTAAAACTTCGTTTATTAAGCAAATATTCAGTGTGCGTAATTCGCGATAAGGAGGTATCATACGGTACAATTTCTTCATCCACATTGTTGTAATAGTAACTAACAAAATTGGTATTAACAGCGGATAGATTATCACCGTTATTATACTTCAATTTGCCACCACCAACATTAATTTGTAATCCTGTTTGGAGAGCTATTATTTTAGCCATACTATACTCGATTACTAAACCTCCTCCAATTTTAGCCGCAACACCGTCATTTTCTATAATTTTCCCTTCAGGCTTAAACCAGTTCAGAGATGGCGTTACTTGCAACCCAAATCGCCAATTTTTCAAGGATTCGTCCTGCGCATATGTGCTTTTAATCATCAAGCCGATCAATGCAAGTAAAACTAATTTTTTGTTCATTTTTTGTTAATTTTGGTTCTTTACTTTCCTATGCACAATAATAAGTATAATTTTCATTTCCTTGGAACTACTTCTATGAAAATATTCAAGGTAGTATTTGGCTTTACCCTCTGTTTGATGTTAGCATCATGCAATGGAAATAGATTGGATGTTGACATATCTTCCATAGAAATGGAGGATATAGAAATTAAACGGCTTGATCAAGATGTATTTAATCTGGATACACTAAACTTAGAAGCAAACACAAACGTACTGATAGGCAAGTACGGAAATTTTTATAAAATTTTTGTACGGTCTATTTTAAACAATGGAGGGATGCGCGACTCATCGTATGCCTATAGAATGAAACGGTTTATCACAGACAAAGATATGAGCGAAGCATATGATTTATGCCAAGCAACCTACCCTAACCTTAATGAGTTTAACGAAGAATTAACACGTGTGTTTAAACGATATAAATATCATTTTCCGAATAGTGAACCTCCTCAAGTTGTTGCTATGATGTCTGGCTTTAACAGATCTTCCGTATTTGTGGATAGCACATTAGCCATTGGTTTGGAAATGTATCTAGGAAAGGATTGTAAATTTTACCGCATGTTGGGCTTAAAGAATTACAAAATAATATTTATGAATCCAGAAACGATGATGAGTGACGCCATCCGTACATGGATGTTTGAAGAACACCCTTTCAAGATGAACAAAAATGACTTTTTAAGCGAAATAATTTATCTGGGAAAAATACTGTATTTAAACGATGCCTTGCAACCAAATGTACATGACACTATTAAAATTCAGTACACCAAAAAACAGTTAGATTATTGCGTTCAAAATGAGCATAATATTTGGACCTATTTTATAGCACAAAAAACATTGTATACCACCAACCATGCGGAAATTATAAAATTTACCGGAGAGGGGCCTTTTACAGCAGCGTTCAGTAAAGAATCTGCTCCTCGAATTGGATATTGGATTGGCTGGCAAATTGTTAGAAAATTTATGCAAAACAACCCAGCTATTTCTGTTCAGGAATTAATGGCTATAGATGATGCCCAAACGATTCTATCAAAAGCGAAATACAAACCGAAAAAATAGAAATGAATATTATGAAAAAATCTGAAATAAATTTCACGGTGGAACTTGACGAGAACAACTTACCCAACAATATAGAATGGAAAGCTTCGGATGCGAATGAAGGTGGTTCTACTAAGTCTGTGATGATGTCGTTATGGGATGTTAAAGAAAAAAATACAATGCGTATTGATTTGTGGACCAAAGACATGTTAGTAGATGAAATGAAAATGTTTTATCACCAAAGTATGCTTTCTATGGCGGATAGCTTTGAACGTGCGACAGGTGAAGCTGAAATGGCCAAAGAAATGCGAGAGTTTGCTCAACATTTTGGGGAAAAGTTACAGCTGATAAAAAGAGCGGGGTCGTAAGGGCAATAAAATTTAGTTCTAGACAAATATTATCCTAATAGCGTTTTTAGGGTAAGTCACATTGACCTCCAGTGCGGTTAAATGACCCAAGCAAAAAGTGTCATCTACGATGTATCCTTTTTAAGTTGAAAAATAATAATTGGGAATGAATTTTTCTATCTATCATTTCAGGGATAAACTTCGT
>CAXHCC010000288.1:0-2219 GCA_964014945.1 uncultured bacterium
ATTATTCCGGGTCTCGTGGGCTCGGAGATGTGTATAAGAGACAGTAGTGTAGGTGTTGACCCATGGTACGCACAGGCAATTTTATTAATTGAAAGTCCTGGAAAAACACATCAAAAATCACCTGTTGGAGCTAATGGTCCGTTTCAATTAATGCGTTCTGTGGCACGCTTACAAGGGATTGTTGTAAATAGTCAAGTTGATGAACGAACAGATATTCATAAGGCTGCGTTTGCAGCTGCAAGGCTTTTAAAAACTATTTGCATTCCTAAGGTAAAGGAAATGTTAGATGTGCATGATGTGGTTTATAAAGAAACTGACCTTTGGTTTAGGTTGTTGGTTTTGCATGCCTATCATGCTGGCGCTGGCAATTTAGGTGGGGTTATCAGAAAAATTCAACCAACCGAAGGCGGTATGGCTTTAATGGATCAGGTATGGCACACAACCTATCGTGGGTTCAAAAATTCCTCACAAAATTACTCCCAATTAGCATTAGCTGCGTATTGCAACTTTCATCAAATTGTTGAGGAGGAGGAATCACTTAGAATCATTAGGGATTAATCTCTTGAATGCAGCACCCTAACTAATTCCTTTATTCCTCATTATATAAGGGTTATTCTTACTACAATATTTAGTAAATTTACCCTATCGCATGGGTGTATTATTCTGCACACCAACTGGTTCTTTTAGCACTAAGGTTTGATAAATAAAGCTGACATAGATAAAATATTTGAGACCGTTCGCGTTGAAGAGGTCGTAGAAGATTATGTTACACTAAAAAAGCGAGGTGTTAATATGATTGGATTGTGCCCTTTTCATGACGAAAAAACACCTTCATTTTACGTATCTCCTGCAAAAGGTATTTACAAGTGTTTTGGTTGTGGAAAAGGGGGTAATGCGGTAAATTTTGTCATGGAAAAAGAATCCATGTCATACCCAGAGGCCTTACGAACTTTGGCTAAGAAGTATAATATCGAAATTGAAGAGAAGGAGCAAACCCCGGAGCAAATAGAGGCTAATAACGAGCGTGAACGATTGTTTGTAACCTTATCCTATGCGCAAAAGAAGTTTACGGATAATTTGCACAATACGGATGAGGGTAAGTCTGTTGGTTTAACATATTTCAGGGAAAGAGGATTTAGAGACGATATTATAGAAAAGTTTCAGTTAGGGTATAGTATTAATAAACGAAAAGCGTTTACCGAAGAGGCATTAGATAATACGCATAAGATAGATGCTTTGGTTAATGCTGGCTTAACCATTGAAACCAACAACGGGCAAGATACCTATCATTTCGACCGATTTTTTGGTAGAGTAATGTTTCCAATTCATTCAGCAACGGGTAGAGTTATTGCGTTCGGTGGACGAACCTTGCAAACAGATAAAAAGGTAGCTAAATATGTAAATTCTCCAGAAACGCAGGTATACCATAAGAGTGATGTGTTGTATGGCATTTACTTCGCCAAGAAAGACATTATAAACAAAGACAATTGTTTTTTAGTGGAGGGTTATACCGATGTAATAGCTTTGCATCAGGTCGGTGTAGAAAATGTAGTGGCAAGTAGTGGAACATCGCTTACCCAAGGTCAGATAAAATTAATACGCAGGTTTACAAAAAACATAACCATCTTATACGATGGGGATAATGCTGGTATTAAAGCTAGTTTTAGAGGGATTGACCTGATATTAGAAGAGGGGTTAAATGTTAAGGTATTACTTTTTCCTGACGGCGAGGATCCAGATTCTTATTCCAAGAAGGTTAGCAGCGATGAATTGCAAACGTTTATAATTGAAAACACCAAAGATTTTATATCTTTTAAAATTGACCTGCTTTTAAAAGAAGCACAAAACGATCCTATTAAAAAAGCGGGGTTGGTTAAAGATATTGTTGCTAGTATAGCACTTATTCCTGATAATATTAATCGTTCTGTTTATGTAAAAGAGTGCAGCCAGTTAATGGCCATGGAAGAACAGCTAATAGTTAATGAGGTTAATAAGGCGCGTACAAAAGCTTTTAACGATAAAAGACGAAAAGCAACTAGCCAAGCTACGGAAGAGCCCCCATTGGAGTTAGCTTCGCCATTACCACCTTCTGCTGAAGAAGAGCAAGAGGATTTGGAAGCATATGCAGACGATCAAGAACGAAAAATAGTAGAGTTACTCATAAATTATGGCGCTGTCTCTTATACACATCTCCGAGCCCACGAGACCCGGAATAATCT
>CAXHCC010000289.1:0-2218 GCA_964014945.1 uncultured bacterium
AACGTAATGGCAGGCCATGAAACCACCCTTCCTATTACCTTGGATCAAATGATATACCATGCATCCTCTGTAGTACGCGCTGCAAAAAGAGCCTTAGTTGTTGTTGATTTACCATTTGGCTCATACCAAGGTAACTCAAAAGAGGCCCTTAACTCCGCAATACGAATTATGAAAGAAAGTGGTGCACATGCGGTAAAATTGGAAGGCGGTATAGAAATTAAAGATTCGGTTGAGCGTATCTTATCAGCTGGAATACCTGTAATGGGGCATTTAGGTTTAACCCCTCAGAGCATTTATAAATTTGGCACCTACACGGTTAGGGCAAAAAAAGATGAAGAAGCAGCAAGGTTGCTAAGTGATGCAAAGGAGTTAGAAAAATCAGGCTGCTTTGGTATTGTTGTAGAAAAAATTCCAGCTGATTTAGCGGAAAAAACATCCCAAGCTGTTAATATTCCTATTGTGGGCATTGGTGCTGGTGGAGGAGTTGATGGTCAAGTACTTGTTTTTCATGATATGGTTGGTTTAACACATGAATTTAGTCCTAGATTTTTGCGAAGGTATTTAACCTTGTATGACGAAATAAAAGGTGCAGTCGGCGACTATATTAAAGATGTTAAGTCGCAAGATTTTCCTAATGAAAGTGAACAATATTAATTAGAAGGATGGGCTCTGTTGATGTATTGTACGAAGACAATCATATTATAGCAGTTAACAAGCGCCCTTCAGATATTGTTCAAGGAGATAAAACTGGCGACACCCCTCTTAGTGATTTTGTAAAAGCTTATTTAAAAAAAAAGTACAGCAAGCCGGGTGACGTATTTTTAGGAACCGTTCATCGAATAGATAGACCAGTTAGTGGCGTAGTATTGTTTGCCAAAACCAGTAAAGCATTATCGCGACTAAACGAACTATTTAGAAAAAAAGAAATTCAAAAAATATATTGGGCAATAGTAAAAAATAAGCCGGCCAAGGAAGAGGGTACACTCGTCCATTATCTAAAAAAAAACCAACAAAAAAACATATCCACCGCGTATGATAAAGAGGTAAAAGGCTCATTAAAGTCTGAGTTAACCTTTAAGCTTGTAAGTAGTTCCGATAACTATTACTTACTGGAAATCAAACCATTAACAGGTAGACACCATCAGATCCGGGTGCAATTATCCAAAACGGGTTCACCAATAAAAGGGGATGTGAAGTATGGTTTTCGAAGAGGCAACAAGGATGCCTCTATCCATTTACATGCTAGGAAAATAACGTTTGTACACCCGGTGAAGAAAGAACCAATTACCATTGTTGCTACACCTCCAGACGAAGTCCTTTGGAATAAATTTACCAAAAACTATCACTAGAGAAACTTAAGCTGGTTTATCATCTTAAAAACACAAACCCTTATTAAACAAGCAATAGCAATTAATAACGGTTCCCTGCTTCCGAAAAATTAGTTTAAAAAGGGTAGAAATTAACACCGCATTGTTGAAACACAACGATTTACAATTCCCAACACAGCTTTTCTAAGAACTATCTTAGTTCTACATAAGTATATATTCTATGCGAATCAAACATTTTACCAGCGTAACTGCACTTTGGATACTGTTGTTATTGCCGTTCCAAATGAAGCCTCAAGCTTCTGGAAATATTGCCATTGGCTCATCTGGAATTTACAATCTAAAAAATTACGGCGTTGGACATGGAATGCGCCTTATCCTCTATCCTCAGTTTAGGTTAAACATCGTTGGTGAGTTCTCCTATTTCCTGCCATTATTTGTAACAAAAATCCCTTTAGTTAATTCATTCCCACTAACCTATAAGGTACATGAGTATTACGCAGGTGTATCCGTCAACTACAAAATACATATGAATCACCGAATAAATCAATATCTTATTGGGAATGCAGCTTTTAATTATTGGCCCAATTTTAGGTCTTCGAGCAAATCAAATGCTAAAAAACATGGAACCTCATTTGAAGCAGGTTATGGGATAGCAGGAAATAGGTGTTTTAGACCTTTTATTGAAGCCCGATATAACATTATTAAGCTTGAACCAAATGTGCGCTTTGGGTTTGCATGGATATTTAATTGCGTATATTTCGAAGGCTATGGAGGAGATGCTAGAAAAAGATACAAATGCCCATCTTGTTTCTAAACCCATTTAAATCATAGCGGCTTGCTCTAAATTTAGGTAATAGGGTTAATAAAATAGAGTACCTTAACACCTGTCT
>CAXHCC010000290.1:0-2038 GCA_964014945.1 uncultured bacterium
AGTTTTAAAGGCTGGTAAGTTGCCAGCTCCTGCACGTATTGTGGAGGAAAATGTAGTAGGTCCTACATTAGGTGCTGAGGCCGTTTCCAAGGGTTTGATGTCTTCATTGGTTGCCTTGGTGTTGGTGTTGATTTTTATGGGGCTTTACTATAGTAAGGCAGGTTGGGTGGCTTCCTTTGCTATGATTATTAATAACTTTTTTGTAATTGGTATTTTGGCCTCCTTTGGAGCTGTGTTAACGCTGCCAGGTATTGCAGGTATTGTGCTTACCATTGCGATGTCAGTTGATGCGAATATCCTTATATACGAACGTGTACGTGAGGAGTTAATTCTTGGTAAATCCATAGCCGCAGCAATTAAAGAAGGGTTTAAAAATGCAATGTCTTCAGTAATTGATTCCCATGTTACAACATTATTGTTGGGGATTATACTATATGTTTTCGGAAGTGGTCCGCTTCAAGGGTTTGCAACTACGTTAATAATTGGTGTTATTTCGTCATTGTTCTGTGCAATATTTATTACCCGATTAGTGTTTGATCGTTGGTTAGAGCAAAACAAACCAATTCCATTTGCAAACAACATAACGAAAAACGCATTTAGAAATTTTAAAATTGATTTTGTTGGAAAACGAAAACTTTATTACTTGATATCTGCTATTATCGTGGCCTTGGGTGCATTTTCTTATGTACAAAAGGATGGTTTTAGTTTGGGTATTGACTTCAAAGGTGGTCGCTCGTATATCGTTCGCTTTGATGAGGTGAAAACTACCGAAGAGGTGCGTTCAGCGTTAACTACTGCATTCGGCGAAGCGCCAGAAGTGAAAACTTTTGGTAAAGGAAACCAACAACGAATCACGACTACCTACTTAATTGAAGAAACCGCGGATGATATAGAAGAAAGAGTAGAAGAGAAATTGGCAGGTGGTTTGGCATCATTGGATGTGGGCTATGAAATTATGAGTTCGCAGAAGGTAGGAGAAACGGTATCGCGTGATATTAAAACGAAAGCATTTTGGGCGGTATTGTTATCATGTCTTACCATGTTTATATTCATATTCATTAGGTTTAAGAAGTGGACTTATGGGTTAGGTGCTATGGCTGCGTTATTCCATGATGTATTAATAGTATTGTCGATATTCTTAATTTTTGATGGAGTGTTACCATTTTCATTGGAGATTACCCAAGATTTTATTGCGGCAGTATTAACAGTAATGAGTTATTCAATGGTTGACTCGGTTGTTGTATTTGACCGAATTAGGGAATATTTAACCGAACGAAATAAAGCGGACTTGGAAAAAGGAGAGCGTGAACGCGTAATTAATTATGCATTGAATAGTACCTTAAGCCGAACCATTAACACGGCATTAACCATCTTTTTTGTAATGTTTGCCATCTTTGCATTTGGTGGTGAAACAATTAGGGGGTTTTCATTTGCCTTGTTAATTGGTGTTGTAATTGGTACTTACTCTTCAATTTGTATTGCTACTCCAATTGTAATCGATTTGGAGAGAGATACTGCTGCACCTCGTAAAAAGTAGTAGTATAAAGTAAGGGCTGTTCAGTTTGTAATAACCCACTTCAAGGTTATTGCAGTTACAAAATTGTAGGTAATTATTTTTACCTTCGCATATCAATTGGCAATAATGACTGGTTCAGTATATATCTTATTAAATATGGGTGGCGGTGAGGTTATGCTAATTGTTTTAGCAGCCTTGTTGTTGTTTGGTTCTGATCAACTACCGCAAATAATTAAGGGTTTAGGCAAAGGTATTCGGGAGATTAATGATGCCAAGAATCACATAAAGAATGAAATTAGGACTGGTACAGGAGAAGGTGCAGAGGAGCTAAGAAAACAGGCGGCTGATATTAAAAATGAATTTACTCAGGTTCAAAATACGGTAAAAAGAAATGTAGGTGGGATAGCAAAGAATTTAGAAAAGCAAGGAGAGGAAATAAATAAAACGGTGAACGAAGAATAGGGGGGTATTATTGACAATAGGTATAAAAAAAGCCCCGCAAAATTTGCGGGGCTTTTTACT
>CAXHCC010000291.1:0-2018 GCA_964014945.1 uncultured bacterium
GCACAGTATATGGATGTAAATGAGTTGAAAAACTTAAGTTCATATAAACGCTGGTCATTTATTAAACGATTTTTATAAATGGCAACGCTAGATGTCATCATGCCTGCATTTAATGCTTCTAAATATATTGAAGAGGCAATTGAGAGTGTATTGAATCAAACCTTTAAGGATTTACGATTGTTAATTTGCGATGATGGATCTACTGATAATACACTATCCATTATAAATAATTATGCCGAAAGGGATGATAGGGTTAAGGTTTTTAAAAACGAAAAGAATCTCGGAAATTTGTTAACGACAAATATTCTTTTTGCCCAATGCACCGCAAAATATATGGGCATTCAGGATGCAGACGATTACTCAGCGCTGAACAGGTTTGAAGTTTTGTTAAATATGTTTGCCAATGATTCTCAATTAGGTATGGTTGGGAGTAATTATGAATTGGTGAATACTAATAAGGAGGCAATTTCCTGTAGTTTTCTTCCTGAATCTGATGCAGAGATTAAATCTGTAATGAACAAAGAATGTATTCCAATTTTGTACGCGGGCGTGGTTATTAGAAAAGACGTGTTGGATAAAGTTGGTGGTTTTAGGCCATTTTTTAATAGAATTGGATATGCGGATTTGGATTGGTTAAATAGGTGTGGTGAATCTTATAAGGCAGCTAATTCTAAAGAAATATTATACTACTACCGACAACATGATTTGATGTTTACAAAAAAGTCAAATATTAGTGTTTGGACCGGGAAAAAGAATATAGTACAAGAGTTTAATATGAATTTGCTGTTAGTTAACGCACATCATACTAGGGTTAAATATGGTAATGATTACTTTGAGTCTGCTGATTTATCAAGTATGAAAAAATACTTGTCTGAATACTACATTAATGCTGCAGAAGTTCACTTTTGGGAAGGTAGGATTAAGCGCTCCTTTCAAAGTATTTTTACATCAATTCGATTTAATCCTTTGGCATTAAAAAATTACCGTATTATGCTTTATATATGCAGGAAATCCGTGTTATGATTAAAATATGTAAGTTTGTTTTTGGTAACAATAAATAGGATAAAATGGGGATGAAGCCTGGCTTGCTTTTTTTGCTTAACGATTTGAGACCTGGTGGGGCTGAAATGTTTTGGATTCGTTTAGCTCAATATTTTGAAAACGATTATCAGGTTCATTTAATGGGGATGTTTCCTGAAAATGATGATAGTGCTTTTGTTGAATTGATTGAGGCAACACCAAGTATTAACCTATGGCAGCCGCCTGCTAAGGAGCCAACAGGTAGGTTGAAATGGTGGTATTGGAAATTAAATGCTTTTGCATTTAAATTTGGTTTTAAAGGTGTTTATAATCGGTTAAGAGATAAATGGTTGATCCGATGCTATCAGAAAGAGCTAAAACGTCGAAATATTAAGATAATCAATAGTTCATCTTTAACAACGGATAATTTCGCAATAAATTATCTGAAGAAGAACTTTCAAATACCGGTTTTGATTACAATGCATAGCTCATATAATAGTGAAGAGTGGGGGGCATTGGGTAGTGTTGATAGGTATATTAAATTGTCCGGAGAAATTCTGAATTATGCAGATAGCATATTATATACAGCAGACCATAATTTGAAGATCTTTGACAAGATTAAAGGTTATAGCGGTCCTACACCAGAAAAGGCTTATTTGGGTTTTACAAGAACTGCCTATTCAAATATTCGAGAGGATTATAGTATTCCTGCTGATGACTTTGTCGTATTGATGATGGCTAGAGGGATTAGAGAAAAGGGTTGGCTGGAGGCGATTGAGGCTTTTTTGAAGTTTAACGTTAAGCATGAGAAAGCAAAATTGGTTTTGGTGTCTACTGAAACTGATCACATAAAAGAGTTGCGAGATAAGTATAAATCAAATACTAATATTGTGTTTACGGGTTACCTTAAGGATCCCTCAAAATTGATTCATAGTGCCGACTGTCTTATATTACCTGTCTCTTATACACATCTCCGAGCCCACGAGACCCGGAATAAT
>CAXHCC010000292.1:0-2004 GCA_964014945.1 uncultured bacterium
GATTATTCCGGGTCTCGTGGGCTCGGAGATGTGTATAAGAGACAGAAAGAAATAATGGCTGAGCAAAACATAGGAGAAAAAGCAAAACTAGATACTACAATGAAGTGGTATGTGGTAAGAGCTATTAGTGGGCAAGAAAAAAAGGTTAAGCAATACATCGAAATGGAAATAGGCCGTTTAGGTTTAGATAAGTTTGTTGCTCAAATATTAATTCCTACAGAAAAGATTTATCAAATACGAAATGGTAAAAAGGTAAGTAAGGAAAGACCTTTTTATAGCGGTTATGTGTTAATTGAAGCGGCATTAGTTGGTGAGGTTACACACGTAATTAAGAATATTACAGGGGTTATTGGCTTCTTAGGAGAAACAAAAGGAGGAGATCCTGTTCCGATGCGAATGGCTGAGGTGAACAGAATCTTAGGTACTGTTGATGAGCTAGAGGAAAGCGATGCTCAATTAAATATTCCATTTGTTGTAGGCGAAACAGTGAAGGTGATAAATGGTCCATTTAACAGCTTTACAGGTACTATTGAAAAAATTAACGAAGAGAAAAAGAAATTAGAAGTAATGGTGAAAATTTTCGGAAGAAAAACACCTATAGAATTAGGTTATTTAGAGGTAGAAAAGGAGAGCTAGATTTATTTATTTTAAAGAAGAATAGGCAATGGCAAAAGAAATTGGCGGTTTAATTAAACTACAAATTAGAGGAGGAGCTGCAAATCCAGCACCACCAATTGGACCAGCATTAGGTGCAAAGGGTGTTAATATCATGGATTTTTGCAAGCAATTTAATGCAAGAACCCAAGAAAAAGCAGGTAAAGTAATACCGGTAGTAATTACTGTGTATACTGATAAGTCGTTTGACTTTATATTAAAGAACCCACCAGTTTCAGTGAGTTTATTAGAAGCTGCTAAGAAAAAGAAAGGTTCTTCTGAGTCGAACAGACAAGTTGCTGGTAAGGTTAGCTGGGATCAGGTAAAAGAAATTGCAGAAGCTAAGATGCCTGATTTAAACTGCTTTACTGTAGAATCTGCAATGAGTATGGTAGCGGGTACAGCAAGAAGTATGGGAATTAATATTACCGGTACTTCTCCGTTAAAATAAAAAGAATTAACCAGATGGAGTTCATCCTAAGAGTTGAACGATTGAACATCAAAACTTTATAAAAATGGCAAGAATTACTAAGAATAGGAAATTGGCCGAATCAAAATACGACGCATCAAAAACGTATTCAATTGAGGAAGCTAGTACTATTGTTAAAGACATCACAACTGCAAAGTTTGATGCTACAGTTGACCTAAGCGTTCGATTAGGTGTAGATCCTAGAAAAGCAAATCAAATGGTACGCGGGTCGGTTTCACTTCCTAACGGAACGGGTAAATCGATGAGCGTTTTGGTACTTTGTACTCCTGATAAGGAAGAAGAGGCGAAAGCTGCAGGTGCTGATCATGTTGGTTTGGATGAGTATATCACCAAAATTAAAGGTGGATGGACAGATGTGGATGTGATTATCACAATGCCTTCAGTTATGGGTAAAGTTGGTGCCTTGGGTAGAGTACTTGGGCCAAGAGGTTTAATGCCTAATCCAAAAACTGGAACAGTTACTATGGATGTTGGTAAAGCGGTGCAAGACGCGAAAGGCGGTAAAATTGACTTTAAAGTTGATAAAGCAGGGATTATTCACGCTGCTGTTGGAAAAGTGTCGTTTGATAGTGAAAAAATTGCTGAAAACGCAAATGAATTATTACAAACCATTATAAAATTAAAACCAGCTGCTACTAAAGGCACATACGTTAAGAGTGTATACCTTTCTTCAACAATGAGCCCTAGTATTGCAGTAACAGCAAAAGCTGGATCATAGTTTAGGTAGGTAATGATGCAGCTAGCAAAGTTACTGCGAGCTGTTGTTGAAATTTACATTGGCTTCCACCTTGTAAGTTTTAAAACTCCAACGGAGTATAATTAAAAGAAAGAGAAAAGTAAAAACCTGTCTCTTATACACA
>CAXHCC010000293.1:0-1959 GCA_964014945.1 uncultured bacterium
GATTATTCCGGGTCTCGTGGGCTCGGAGATGTGTATAAGAGACAGCACTATAAATTGCCTGTTAATTCTGAAGAATTGTTTAGGGTTTAATAGGTTAGTAAGTTTCTCCAAGGTGAGGTCGATTAAATGCTCTTCTCCTTTTTTGTCAATCAGAAATGAATATTTTCCTTCCGCAAAAAAATAAGCTACATCGCTAATGCTTATTGTTTGTATATGGTCTCCCCTTTTTATTAAAAAACGTTCTTTATATTCTTGTTGACTTCCTTCCATCGCTTCTATTAAAGAACTCATGTCTATGTTAGGAAGGTTGCTTGCTATACTCGCTTGTTCCTGGTATTTATCTAAAGCGTTAGCCAAATCCTTTTTACTAATAGGTTTGAGCAAATAATCCAAGCTGTTAAGCTTAAATGCTTGAATAGCATATTGATCGTATGCAGTGGTAAAAATTATTGGGGTTTTAACTTTAACGCTCTCAAATATTTTAAAACTCACGCCATCTGATAAGTGTATATCCAAAAATATTAAATCACAGCTGTTACTTTTAAACCACACTATTGCATCTGCAACACTTTCTAGTTTTGCAATTACGTTTATATTATCATCAATTTTATGCAATTGACGTTCCAGCTTGCTTGCTGCTAACTCTTCGTCTTCAATAATAACTACTTTCATTTAATTAACTTTTTATGAGAGGGACTTTTGCAATAAATGTTTCATTTGTTTGTTCTGTAATTACCTTGCTTTGGTTGTAAAGCCAATAACGCTCCGTTATATTTTTTAAACCTATTCCTGTGGAGTTTACCTTTTCATTTCTCTCTTGAAGGTTGTTTTTTACTACAATAAAATTATCCTCCATATAAATGGAAATATGCAACGGTGCCTGACTGGAGATTTTATTGTGCTTAATGCAATTTTCAACGAGTACCTCTAACGACAACGGAATGATTACAATTTTATCGATAGGTCCATTAATGTTAAAGTCAACCCTTAAGTTATCTCCAAACCTAATTTTCTGTAAAAAAAGATACGACTCAGCAAAGTCTACTTCTCTTTGTAATGGTACTAGATCGTTTTCACTTGTTTCTAAAACATAACGATAAATGCTTGCAAATTCCTCAATGAATTCCTCTGCCTTGTTTACGTCCTCATGCACTAATGATGATAAAACATTTAGACTGTTGAACAAAAAGTGAGGGTTTATTTGATTTTTTAACGTTTCATATTGCGCAATTACTTGTTCTTTTTCCATTTGTTCATTGAGCAATAACAATTTCTTTTTTTCATCATTTAATTGCACCCAACCATTAAGAAAAATAATGCCTTCCGAAATTGGTAGTAAAATTAAGTTCATCATAACCGCAATAAACAAAACATCAGCAGTTTCTACTGAACCGTTATAATCAATTCCGGGAAATACATATATCAATAGCTGTAAGTAAATAAACGTGATTGCTACAGTTGTAGAACATGAAAGGGTAAACTCAACGGCCGCTCTTATATAGGGGTTATGTTCCCAAGATATTTTTGTGGAAATCAAATCAACAAGAGCAATTATAACCGATGCAATTATACCCGAAAGGCTTATCGCTATTACGCAGTATTGTCCAATTTCTATTGCCAAATTACTTAGGCTATCATCAATTAGTTCGCCATTAACCCACTGACTAATTTTTAGATAAAATGCCGGAATTAGGCTCAATCCCATAACCGTAAGCACAAATAGAACTTTCAGTCTAAAGGATGTTACAAATACTTCTTCTGGTTTGTTCATTTGATTAGTTTGTCAATTTGCTGAAATGTTAGCTGTTGACTTAGGTTGCGATTTTAATAGTTGTTGGTGTTTTGCAATTGTCTTATTCATTACGTAAAACCATAACGGAGGCACTAAGGCAATTACCATCATACCAGGATAACCAGTGGGCATTTGAGGTGAATGATCAAAGTGACGTAGAACTTGAT
>CAXHCC010000294.1:0-1940 GCA_964014945.1 uncultured bacterium
GATTATTCCGGGTCTCGTGGGCTCGGAGATGTGTATAAGAGACAGGAACCAGACAGGCTAATTCCTGTAATAATCTCAAAAGCACGTAATAAAACGTTTCCACCATTGGTTTCACCAAGAATTTCTAGAGACTTTATTTATATAACCGATGTAATAAATGCTATGATATTAGCTGCTTCTAATATTACAAGTATAAAAGGGAAAGCATTTAATATAGGTTCAGGAAAGAATACAACCATAAAAAGTTTGGCCGAGTATATACAAAAGGAATTTTCAATCCCCGAAAATCCCGAATACAGCACAATGGAGAATAGGAATTGGGATGTAGAAAACTGGTATGCAAATATTAAAAAGGCAAAGGATTTATTGAATTGGACTCCTAAAGTATCATTAAATGAAGGGCTGAAATTGGTTAAAGAATGGCAAGATGATGTGAATTTTGATAACGCTTATTGGAATTGGAATAAATAATGTCGCATATTAAATTTTCTATTATCCTTCCATTGTATAAACAGGTTGATCATTCCAATGAATTGTATCACACTTACGTAGAAAGTTTAAGTGCAATTTCATCATCGTGGGAGTTATTATTTATTGTGAATGGTGTTGACGATGGTACAACCGAAAAGCTGAATCAGCTTAACAAGTTGGATAACGTGCACATTTATTTTCTTAAGTTAGGAGGGTGGGGTAGAGCGGTTAAATATGGACTTTCTAAAGCAAAAGGGGAGTTTCTATGTTATACAAACTCCGCAAGAACTGAAATAAATGACCTGATTTTGATTTTACAATACGCCGAAGTGAATAATTATAATGTGGTTAAAGCTACACGAATTATAAGAGAGGCTTTTATTAGAAAGTTGGGATCTGTATTGTACAATTTGCAGTGTAGGTTTATGCTAAAGGTTCCTGTTTGGGATATAAATGGTACACCAAAGGTAATTCCTCAACAAATTTACTCTCAGTTAAGTATTAGCTCTGAAGATGATTTAATTGATGCAGAAATAATAGCGTTTTGCTCCAAAAAGAATTACCGAATTATAGAAATTCCTATTATTTCTACAAAGCGTATAAGTGGATCAAGTACGACAAATATAAAATCAGCTATTAAGATGTACTTAGGCGTTTTTAGGATTAAAAGGCAGATAAAGTAATGAGTCAGGCTAAAGAACGTTTGTGGAATAAACAAGGGAGTGTACTAAGAAACCCATCGGAGGTTTTCGGCGCTAGGTATAACGATGCGGGAATAAATAAGAATTCACTTATATTTAAATCAACCGATTCATTTGTATCGTTATTACGCAAGTTAAAGATTACCTTATTAATTAGCCGTGAATATGAGAACTTGTTACTGGCATTAAATGCTTCGAGTACGAAAAAGTTAAATCAAAGTTTTTTTCATGTACCCCATCCTTCTGGAATAGTTGTTAATAGAAGAACAAATGCCGTTTATGTGGCTTGTACCCGTAATCCAAACCAAATTTTGGAGTTTAAGGTGCTCAAAGAAAAGCTAGTTAGAAAAGCCAATAATGCTCCGCATTCACCCGTGCTTATACCAATTAGATCTAAATTTTACCCTGGAGAGTATTATTTTCATGATTTGGCAATTATTAAAAATAAGTTGTATGCAAATTCCGTTGGTACAAATAGTTTGTTGGAAGTTAATTTCGCTGAAGCTACTCACGAAAAACCTGTTTGGTGGCCAAAGTGTGTGGAGACAAAAGGCAAGCTTAACTCTAGAGCCAACTATATTCAACTAAACTCTATTGCAGCAGGAAAGGACTTGTCATCATCCTATTTTACCGCTTCTAGCGATAAAATATCCACCGTATTACCAGGTAATTTAAAATATCAAGTTGATAAAAAAGGAGTTGTTATTTCTGGTCGTTCGAGAGAAGTAATTGCTAGAGGCTTAACACTGTCTCTTATACACATCTCCG
>CAXHCC010000295.1:0-1843 GCA_964014945.1 uncultured bacterium
GCAAGATGCTGAAAAGATGTTAAAAGCTTTGCAAAATGATGAAAAGGCAGTTAAGCAAAAAGCGAACATGAAAAAAATGAAAGCGCAGAAAATTAAAATTGAAAAAGACTGGTAAGTAATTGAAATCAATACTTAAACATATTAAAGAAAATTGGCGAGTGCTATTAGCTCTAAAAGTGCTTAAGATTGCGGTGCTTCTTTTTATTACGTTGCTAAGTTCAAGTGCCGAAGCACAAAACTTAACCGTTAGCGTGTCTAAAAACAATGTTGCGGTTGGAGAGAGGTTCCGACTTACCTATAGCTTAAATGCTGCGGGTTCTAATTTTACACCTCCCGCTGTAAAAGATTTTTCTGTTTATGGTGGTCCAATGCAATCTTCTAGTACATCAATAGTAAATGGTAGGGTGTCGCAATCAATTTCCTATGAATATATTATTGCAGCGAAGAAGGTTGGGAAGTTTGTAATACCACCTGCTAGTATGGTTGTTAATGGTAAAAAGCAATTTACAAAGCCAGTTACCATAACTGTAACAAAGTCTGTTCAAGTTGATGAAAGTACTCGATATTTTATTAAAACAGTAGTTAGTAAAAGAAATGTATATCAAGGTGAGCTTATCGGTGTAACTTATAAGGTGTATAGTAGGGATCAGCTTGTGGGCTTTCAGAACATTAAGTTTCCGGATTTTACTGGCTATTGGCGGCATGATGTTTCACAACAAGAACAGGTAAATGTTGTTAACGAAAATGTAGGAGGAATAAACTACCAAGTTGCTACCATTCAACATGTTTATTTGATACCTCAACAAACGGGTAAACTGGTTATTGAACCAATAATGGCGGAGTGCGTGGTTAGAAAAGTAAATAACGAAGTGCATCGTAATATTTTTGGAATGATAACGCGTGGTGGATATGAGGATGTTGCTGTTGATGCATTTGGAAAGCCGATAACAATTAATGTAAAACCTTTGCCTGCCAAAGGTAAACCAGAGAAGTTTACAGGGGCAGTAGGTAATTACTCTTTTAATGCCGTATTGTCTAAAGAAAAGGTAAAAGCCCATGAAGGGATCAACCTAGTTGTAACAATAAAGGGCACTGGTAATATAAAATTGGTTGAGCCATTAAATATTGCTTTCCCAGCGGATTTTGAGTTGTACGACCCAAAGGTTACAGAAAATATTTCCGTAACAAAAAGTGGTGTTAACGGAACTAAAAAGTTTGATTACCTACTAATTCCAAGGCATGGTGGAGAATATGATTTGGGGGATATTAATTTCAATTATTTTGATCCGATTAAAAAGAAGTACATCACCTTAGCATCACCTGACTTTAGTATTGATGTTGAGCAAGGAGATGATAATCAGAATTCGGCTGCAGTGTATTCACCAACACAAAAGGAAGATGTTGAGATGCTGGCAAGCGATATTAGGTATATAAAAACGAGTAAACCTGTATTTCATCAAGACGATCCACTGTTTTATGGATCATGGTTGTATTATTGTTTGCTTCTAGCTCCGTTTGTAGTCTTAATAGGTTTTGTTGTACTTCGTAAGCGATATATAGCTGGTAATTCTGATGCTGTGAAGAATAAGAAAAATAAAGCAGGTAAAATGGCTAAAAAGCATCTTTCGCTTGCTGAAAAGGATTTAGTATCCAATAATAAGGAGCAATTTTATGTAGAGCTTTTTAAAGCGATAAACGGTTATATAGCGGATAAGTTTAACTTGTTAACAGTTGATTTATCCAAAGAAAATATTGCTGCTACATTACAAAAGAATAATGTTTCAGAAGGTACCATATCTAAACTGTTAAAAGTAATTGATGAATGCGAATATGCTAGGTATGC
>CAXHCC010000296.1:0-1797 GCA_964014945.1 uncultured bacterium
ACACAACGCACATCGTCGGCAGCGTCAGATGTGTATAAGAGACAGCATAAAAGCACATGGACCATAATCAATGGTTTCACCTGCTATACTCATATTATCTGTATTCATTACCCCGTGTATAAACCCTACTCGCATCCAATCACATATTAAGTTAATTTGCTTATCCATTACTTTTTTTAGCAAGGCCAAAGCAGGGGTATCTGCCTTCGATAATTCAGGGTAATGCCTATTTATGGTGTAGGTTAGTAGGGCTTGTAAAGCTTCTTTTCCTTGTACATGTGCGGCATATTCAAAGGTGCCTACTCGTATATGGCTGCTAGCAATTCGTGTTAGCAATGCGCCTGGGTAACCTTCTTCACGCCAAACGGTATCACCACTTGTACATACGGCTAAACTTCTGCTTGTAGCTATACCTAAAAAGTGCATGGCTTCGCTAATAATATACTCTCGCAGCATGGCACTTACGGTTGCTTTTCCATCTCCGTTACGCGAATAAGGAGTAGTGCCAGCGCCCTTTAATTGCACATCCACTATATGCTCATCGGGTGTTCGATGCTCACCCAACAAAACAGCCCTGCCATCTCCTAAATTGGTAAAACCACCGAACTGATGTCCTGCATAGGCTTGTGCTATGGGTGAAGCGTTTTCAAAAATACGTTTCCCAGAAAACAATTCAACTAATTGTTCATTGCTACATTTGCTAACATCTACACCAAGTTCATGGGCAAGCGCATGGTTAAACAATACCAGTGAAGGTGTTAATGCAGCACTCGGCATTACTTTTTTGTAAAAAGCAGTAGGTAAGCTTTGGTAGGTATGCTCAAAATTAAATACCATGTTGTGCTCCATGCGCAACAAAATGTTTTGCCGGCATGGTTATCGTTAGGTGGTTAACAAATTTTATGATTACAAATATACAGGCTTATTAAGCAGTAATGCCAATTTAGTTGGAATATGAGACTTGTGTTGGCTTAAATTAATTTATGTGGGAGTAAAGCCTTACCTTTGCAACTTTCATTTTTAAAACCAACGCTTTGACAACCACTTTAATGAATATACCTGATGTTGCACTGCCCCGCATTGTAATTATAGGCGCAGGTTTTGCAGGTTTGCAAATTGCCATGGGTACTAACACTGATCACTATCAAATAGTGCTCATCGATAAAAACAACTACCACTTATTTCAGCCTTTGTTATACCAAGTGGCATCGGCAGGCTTAGAACCCGATTCAATTGCTTACCCAATACGTAAAACCTTGCATCATAAAAAAAACACTTTCTACCGTTGGGCTGAGGTGCAAGGAGTTGATCAAGAAAAAAATACTGTAACTACCAATATTGGTAGTTTAAAGTATGATCATTTAGTAATTTGTTCAGGTGCTACCAATAATTATTTCGGCAACAAAACCATAGAAGAAAACTCTATGCCCATGAAGTCGTTAACCGATGCGCTGAACTTAAGAAGTAAAATTTTGGGCAATTTTGAGTTGGCATTAAACACCAAAGATTTGGATAGGAGAGAGGAGCTAATGAATATTGTGATAGTAGGTGCAGGGCCAACGGGCATTGAGTTAGCGGGTTCCTTATCTGAGCTTAAAAACAAAGTGCTGCCTAAAGATTTTCCGGATTTAGATTTCCGAAAAATGCACATTCATTTAATTGAAGCAGCCGATAGGGTGCTTTCAAGTATGAGTCCAGACTCATCAAAAAAAGCACACAACTATTTAAAAAAGTTAGGTGTTAATGTGTGGCTAAATACCTTGGTAACCAATTTTGAAAACAATAAAGTAAGCACCA
>CAXHCC010000297.1:0-1771 GCA_964014945.1 uncultured bacterium
AACACAACGCACATCGTCGGCAGCGTCAGATGTGTATAAGAGACAGTTAATACCCTGCACCAATTGCTTAATTGCCTGTGGTTGATCTCCTGTGGGTTTAAAATCGGATGTAATTTCAAAATCCATACGCTCGATAGCTATTTTTTGCTTTGCCTTAGCTACGAAGTTAAGGATAATAATAGCTAATAAAATAGATGAAGCAGAATAGTAGGCATAAAAAAAGCCCCCTAAAATTAGGGGGCTTTTTTTAATAAATAATTAATCCTAACAATTAAGCCTCATCATTTAATTCATAATAAGCTTGCATTGCATGCTCATTAATATCAAGGCCTGTTGTTTCTTCCTCAGCAGATACTCTTATACCCATTGCTTTATCAAGTACAAAGAATACAACTAATGCGAAAGGAAATGCTACGGCATAAGAAGCTACACCTACCAACTGCACCATAAATTGATCAGTACTAGCCAAATCACCAAACATGCCCACAGCTAGGGTTCCAAAGATACCGCAAGCCAAGTGTACTGATAATGCACCAACTGGATCATCCAATTTCAATTTATCAAAAAATGACACACACACTACAACTAGTGCTCCAGAAATTAAACCAATCCAAATAGAATCAGCAACGCTCATTTGATCGGCTCCTGCCGTTATTCCAACCAATCCTCCTAATACACCGTTCAATACCATACTTAAATCATGTTTTTTCGTCATAATAAAAGATACTATCATTGACGAAATGGCCCCGGCAGCTGCTGCTAAACATGTTGTTACCAAAACCAATGAGGTTAGTGCAGGGTCAGCAGACAAAACAGAACCACCGTTAAATCCAAACCAACCTAACCATAGTAAAAACACACCAATAGTAGCTAAAGGCATACTGTGACCAGGAATTGCTCTTGACTTACCATCAACATATTTACCGATTCTTGGTCCTAGTATTAAAATACCTGCTAAACCACCCCATCCACCAACAGAGTGTACAATTGACGAGCCTGCAAAATCATAAAAACCTTCCGCATCTCCAATTGAGTATGAAGATAAAAAGCCAGCGCCCCATTGCCATGAACCAGCTACAGGATAAAGAAAAGCACAGAACAAAATTGTAAATATCACATATGCCTCTAATTTAATACGCTCAGCAACACAACCAGAAACGATTGTTGCACACGTTGCAGCAAACATACCTTGGAATAGAAAATCAGTCCAATGCGTATAACCATCATTATATGACAAATCCAACACCTGCTCACCTTCTGGCCCTACCAATGGAGGTGCGATACCTGTACCACCGAAACCAAATATACCATCGATTATTGATGAAGTATCCCAGTCTGGGTACATTAATGCAAAACCGCATAACGTATACGTTAATAAACCAATTGCTGGAGTGATAGTATTTTTAAATAAAATATTAACCGTGTTTTTTGCTCTAGTTAACCCTGTTTCAACTGCTGCAAATCCAAGGTGCATTATGAATACCAAAGCGGTACATAACATCATCCACAAGTTATTTGTTGTGAATATACCCATATCTATTGCAGGTGCACCTACAACTGCTTCCTCAGCAGGAGCTTCTTCCGTTGCAGTAACTTCTTCTGTAGTTGCTTCTTCAGCAACAACCGTTTCTTCAGTTTGTGCTTCTTCAACCATTACCTCTTCTTCAGCTTTTGCAGAGAAAGTAAAGGCGCTTAAAGCAACAACCATTAATAATAATAATTTTTTCATGTTTTCTTGTTTTTGAGTTTTTAGTATGTGATTGAATTAATA
>CAXHCC010000298.1:0-1752 GCA_964014945.1 uncultured bacterium
ACTATCGGGTGATTTTAGTTTGGAAAACTTTGTTATGCAAACGCTTACCGTAATGGACGCTATTACGGTGAAAATGGATGGAGTAACCATGATGAATAAGGTGAAAACAAGGTTTAAGGCAGATTTAGATGCGGACATGGCTGGGATGAAGTTCACCTTTAAGGAAAACGAATTGTCGTTAAATAATTTGTCGATGGGCTTTGATGGATTTGTAGCAATGCCTACTGATGATATAGATATGGATTTAACCTATCATGTAAATCAAACAACTTTTAAAAGTATTTTGTCATTGGTGCCAGGTATATATACGGCTGATTTTGCAGATGTTGAAACAAGCGGAGAAATTGGCTTAAACGGCTTTGCGAAGGGTGTTTTAAATGACGAGCGCTTCCCAGCTTTTGCGCTAAAAATGTTTGTTCAGGACGCTAGTTTCCATTATCCTGATTTGCCTAAATCGGCAGAGAATATTCAAATAGATTTGAAAGTATTAAACAATACCGGTTACCCTGATGCTACCATCATTGATTTACAGCAATTTCATATGGAAATGGCAAACAACCCAATTGATGCCGTTTTATATGTGGCCACGCCTGTTTCTGATGCAAATATAAAAGCAGCGCTAATGGCTAAATTTGATTTAGCTACCGTTAAAGATGTGGTGCCTATGGAAGAAGGTGATGAATTGAATGGTATAATTAACTCTGATGTAAAAATGGCTGGTCGCATGTCGGCCATCGAGCATGAAGAGTACGAAAAATTTGAGACCAGTGGTAGTTTAGAAGTAACTGGCATGCATTACACGTCAAGCTCTTTTGCTTACCCGGTTGAGATTAAAAGTATGATCATGCAATTTACACCTCACTATGTAGTGTTGGAAAAATATGATTCTAAAGTGGGCAATAGTGATATGCAAATGGATGGAAGAATTGATAACTTTTTGGCTTATGCCTTAAAAGATTCTATGCTGCATGGCACCTTTAATTTTAACGCCGGTTATTTAGATATTAATGAGTTGATGGCTGAAGATACAACTGCTGTTGAGCAGGCTGAAGTTGCTTCGGATACCGCTGAAGTGCCAATGAGTATTGTGGAGGTGCCGGATAACCTGAATGTTACCTTGAATGCTAGTATTGCTAAGATGTTGTATGATAATTTAACCCTTACGGATGTGTCGGGTGCTGTTGTAATAAAGGAAAGTAAGGTTATAATGGATGACTTATTTATTGCAATTCCAGATTTGGAGGGTAATATGAATATGAGCGGCTCCTACAGCACGCAAGATATAACCAAACCAATGGTTGATTTTGATTTGGATATGCAAGCTTTTGATATTGCTAAAACCTTTAACACGTTTAATACGGTTCAAAAATTGGTTCCTATAGGTAAGTATTCAAGTGGAAAATTTAACACTTCTATTCATTTTGTTTCAGAATTAGACGATAAAATGGAACCTGTTATGAATAGCCTAAATGGTGGTGGTAAAATAGTTACCAAGAGTGTAAAAGTGGCGGGGTTTAAACCAATTGATAAATTGGCTGATGTGTTAAAAATGCCGGAGTACAAACGCTTGGCTATACAGGATGTAAATGCTTCCTATGAGTTTCATGATGGAAGGGTATATGTAAAAGAAACACCGGTAAAACTGGGAGACTCCAAAGCGGTGATTCATGGATCTACGGGCTTTGACCAAACGATAGATTATACATGGGAAATGGCTGTCTCTTATACACATCTGACGCTGCCGACGATGTG
>CAXHCC010000299.1:0-1745 GCA_964014945.1 uncultured bacterium
CACAACGCACATCGTCGGCAGCGTCAGATGTGTATAAGAGACAGGCTTAAAAGTATGCGCAGAGGAACTACCAAACAAAAAACCATTGATTTGGTAAATGCAATCCGTGATAAAGTGCCGAATATAGCAATGCGTACTACGTTAATAGCTGGTTTTCCTGGTGAAACGGAAACGGATCATCAAGAAATGTTACAATGGGTGGAAGAAACACGGTTTGAGCGATTGGGGATATTCTCTTATTCCCACGAAGACAATACCCATGCTTATACATTGGAAGATACTCTTTCGCAAGAGGTGAAGGATGCAAGATGTGAAGCAGTTATGGAAGTACAACAAGGTATTTCCTACGATTTAAACCAGCATAAAATTGGCAATACTTATAAAGTGCTCATTGATAAAGTAGAAGGTGATTACTACGTGGGTAGAACGGAGTTTGACTCACCCGATGTTGATAATGAAGTGTTGATTAAAACGGCTGATGCCAATTTGCAAATAGGGGAGTTTTCGAATATCAAAATCTATGAAGCGAACGATTTTGATTTGTATGGCTCACCGCTAACGTAAAACCTTACCCAAATAGCTTATTATATTGTCATGCAGAGCGTCGCGTGGCATCTATCCGCTACGGAGCACAAGTTAGCAAGCTAAAAGAAAATGTAAACAATAAAAAAAGCTCCGAGAAATCTCGAAGCTCTTCAATTTTATGGGTGGATGATGGGATTCGAACCCACGACCCTCGGTACCACAAACCGATGCTCTAACCAACTGAGCTACAACCACCATGATTTTAGGAGAGCAAAGATAGTTTTTTTACTTAATTTTTTAAATAGGAGTTAACATTATTTCTAATTTAGGCGAAATTCATTGTCCTTAATCAAAGATGATTGAAATGAATAGGGTAAAAGTTTTGTTGAGTATTGCTTTTTTAACCACCTTGCTTTTGTTAGGTTGTAAAAAAGATGATGTTGTAAATGGAACACCTGCGGTAACCACACCAACCCCATATTCCTTTTCTATACCACAGGGGTTTCCTACCATTACCTATGATAACCCCAATAACCCATTAACGGAAGAAGGGATTGCATTGGGTAAAAAATTGTTTTTTGATACCATCCTCTCAGGAGATTATACCATGTCGTGCGCCACATGTCATGCCCAACAATTTGCATTTTCTGATACCAACCAGTTTAGCCAAGGCATTACAGGTGCTTTTGGTGATAGAAACTCACCGGTTATAATTAATCCGATGTGGCAGAATGTGTTTTTTTGGGACGGAAGAGTAGGCACCTTAGAAGAACAAACTTTAGGCCCAGTTCCTAATCCAGTTGAAATGAATTTGCCATGGTCTACTGCTATAAGCAGATTAAACGCAAATAGTAACTATGTTACATTGTTTAAGGAAGCCTTTGACTCTACAGTAATTACTAAAACCTTGGTGGCCAAAGCAATTGCCCAATTTGAAAGAACCTTTGTTTCATCCAACTCGAAATACGACAGGTATTTAAGAGGGGAGGATAGTTTAAGCGCAGCTGAAAAACGTGGTCATGATATCTACTTTACTGAGTATGCATGGCCTCTGAGAGGGGCACGTTTTGCAGAACGTTTCGGAAATACAACATCTCTTTTTAACATTGAGGTTCGCTTTCCTTTTATTAATTACTTGGCATTGGGTTTTCCATTGAAAATGATATTTGGCAATATACGTGGTCATGCATTTCTAGATGTTGGAGCAGCGTGGGATAGCA
>CAXHCC010000300.1:0-1739 GCA_964014945.1 uncultured bacterium
GTTGGTGTTAAACTCGTAGCACCAGCAGTAATTGATCCTGCACCATTTTCTGTCCATAAAATAGTTCCATTACCAGCAGTAGCATCACCAGCTACTAAGGTAGCAGTACCGTTTTCACAAATGGTAGTGGTACCACCACCAGTTGCTGTTGGCAGCGCTTCAACATTAACAGTAGCGGTTGCAACAGCCGTTTTAGTAGCTCCACAAGCATTATTACTCGTAACCGTCATGGTAAGTATAACAGCATTACCTGCATCGCCATTTGCAGCAGTGTAAGTTGGTGCTAGGGTGGTGGCCCCACTTAATGTACCAGTTCCATTATCAGTCCAATTTATATCTCCATTGCTTGCAGTAGCACCACTAATAGTTGCAGTAGCGTCTTCGCAAATGGTTATTGTACTGCCATCAGTAGCGGTAGGTAATGGATCAACCACCACCGTTTCGGTTGCTACAGCAGTTGCTGCTCCACAGCTATTATTACTGGTAACCGTTAAATTTAATACCACGGTATTGCCTGCATCTGCACTCACCGCATCATAGGTTGGCGCTAGGGTAGTATTACCAGCAGAAATGTTTCCTGAACCGCTAGCAATGGTCCAAGCAGGTGTGCCATCTGTTAATGTTGCGCCTGCAATTGTCATAGATCCGTCTTCACAAATGGTATTGCTACCACCAGCAGTAGCTGTAGGCAACGCATCTACGTTAACCGTGTAAACCGCAGTAGCATCTTGCGGTGCACATGAATTGGTACTGGTAACCGTTAAGGTAAGGGTAACCGTGTTGCCCGCATCACCAGCAGCAGCATTATAAGTAGGACTATCAGTTGTAGCTCCTGTTAAATTGCCTGCACCATCATGGGTCCAAGCAATGGTACCGTAATTGGCTAAAGCGCCACTAACAGTTGCCGAACCGTTTTCACAAATGGTAGTGCTACCACCCGCAACTGCCAATGGTAAAGAATCAACATTAACCGTATAAGTAGCTGTTGCTGTAGCAGGTGCACAAGAATTATTACTAGTAACGGTCATGGTAAGGGTAACTGCATTACCAGCATCACCACCACCTGCAGAATAAGTAGGTGTTAAAGTAGTACCATCAGCGGTGATATTTCCACCACCATTTTCTGTCCAAGCGATGGTACCGTTAGTTGCCGTAGCACCCGCTACGGTAGCCGTACCATTTAAGCACATGCTAGCACTACCACCAGCAGTAGCGGTTGGTAATGGATCAACAGTAATACTAACATTACCTACTGGTTGCGTGTTAGGTGTACAGTTAAAGGTATCCACAACTGAAAGTATGTTATAGGTATACGTACCCGGCACCGTATCTACAACCACATTAACGGTACTTTGACCAGTAGCCGAAGTAACTGTTTTGGTAGCACCACCATCAATGTTATAAGTAAAAGTATAAGGCGGTGTACCTAAAGAACCGGTAAAGGTGATAGCACCCGTAGTATTTTCACAAATAGAAGCAGCACTTCCTAAAGCAACAGCACCATCTGGTAAAGGATGTACGGTAAGCCTTGCAGAACCAATGCCTGCACCACCTGTACAAAAAGCAGAAGAAGAAGAACCGTTTGTCCATACTGTAGTACCCAAAGTATTAGCAGGCGCCATTAAGGTAGTAGAGTAGGTGCCCGGAGCACTTACCAATGGCGGTTGTGCTACATCACCTGCATTGTTTACATTGGTAAAATAGTTAAACGTAACAGGCGGGTTAACCCCTGCAACACC
>CAXHCC010000301.1:0-1698 GCA_964014945.1 uncultured bacterium
GCTATTTTAAGTCCTCCTATTAATTCGTTATTACTAAATCTATTTCTTTTTTAATTAATGCAGCAAAATCATCAATGCTGTAGCTGCCTAAATCTCCTTCTCCTTGCTTTCTCACTGATACTGTGTTTTCTTGCTCCTCTTTTTCTCCAACGATAAGCATAAATGGAACTTTTTTCAGCTCTGTATCTCTTATCTTTTTGCCGATTTTCTCGTTCCTATCATCGAGCAGCCCGCGAATATCGTAATTTTTTAGCAATTCTAAAACTTTTTTTGCGTATTCATTATGTTTTTCGCTAATAGGTAATATGGCTATTTGCTCGGGATTTAGCCATAATGGAAACTTTCCTTCACAATGTTCAATAAGAACGGCAATGAAACGTTCTAACGAGCCGAATGGTGCTCTGTGTATCATTACCGGCCGATGTTTCATATTGTCTTTACCGGTATATTCTAATTCAAACCTTTCTGGCAGGTTATAATCAACTTGTATAGTTCCTAGTTGCCATTTTCTGCCAATAGCGTCTCTCACCATAAAATCCAATTTTGGCCCGTAAAATGCGGCTTCTCCAGTTTCTACTACAGTTGTTAATCCCTTTTCTTCAGCTGATTCAATGATTGCTTGTTCTGCTAAATCCCAGTTTTTATCATCTCCAATGTACTTTTCTTTGTTTTCTGGATCGCGTAGCGAAACTTGAGCCGTGAAATCTGTAAAACTTAAAGCTTTAAAAACATATAAAACAAGGTCGATAACTTTGCAAAACTCTTCTTTTACTTGATCCGGTCGGCAAAACAAGTGTGCGTCATCTTGCGTAAACCCTCTTACCCTTGTTAATCCGTGTAGTTCACCTGCTTGTTCATAACGATATACGGTACCAAATTCAGCAAAACGTATAGGTAGGTCTTTATAGGAACGAGGTGATGTTTTGTAAATTTCGCAGTGATGCGGACAATTCATTGGCTTCAAAAAAAACTCTTCGCCTACATGTGGAGTTTTTATTGGCTGAAAAGAGTCTTCTCCGTACTTTTCATAATGACCAGAAGTGACATATAAGTTTTTATTACCAATATGTGGAGTGATAACTGGTTGGTAACCTCCTTTTACTTGGGCCTTTTGTAAGAATTGAACTAATCGTTCTCGCAGTGAAGCTCCTTTAGGAAGCCATAACGGCAAGCCCATGCCAACCTTTTCAGAAAAGCTAAATAAGCCTAATTCTTTGCCAATTTTCCTGTGATCTCTTTTTTTGGCCTCTTCTAACATTTGTAAGTGGGCCGTAAGATCTTTTTGCTTAGTAAAACTGATGGCATACAATCGCGTTAACATCTTGTTTTTTTCATCACCACGCCAGTACGCACCTGCTACACTCATCACCTTAAGTGCTTTTATAAAGCCAGTGTTTGGGATATGGGGGCCTCTACATAAATCTGTAAATCCTCCTTGTTCATAAAATGTAATGTTACCGTCCTCTAACCCTTCAAGTAATTCTAATTTGTATTCATCGCTTTTATCTTCAAAATAAGCAACGGCATCTTTTTTAGAAATTTCTTTCCTTTTATACTCGTTTTTCTGCCGCACCAATTCCATCATTTTATCTTCTATTCTTTTAAAATCATCTGATGAAATTGTTTGGTCTCCCAAATCTAAATCGTAATAAAATCCGTTTTCTATAGCGGGGCCAATGCCAAACTTGGTTCCAGGGT
>CAXHCC010000302.1:0-1657 GCA_964014945.1 uncultured bacterium
TACACACAAAATACTCCCTATATAAATACAATTCCTGTAAGTGAGGAAAAGAAAAAACCTGTAGCGTCTTCATCTGCAGCAGCTGGAGCTTTTGGGAATCAAAAGAGAAAGCGAATTGATAAAGGTGGAGGTGCATCTTCAGCAGAAGGTAAGCCCGATCATGGTAAGGGGAAAAAACAAGGGGGGAAACCTGGTGGAAGACGTGCTGCTAAAGTAGAACCAACACCAGAAGAAATTCAAGCGCAAATTAAAGAAACGCTTGCAAGGTTAAGTGGTGGTGGGAAGTCAAAAGCTTCTAAGCATCGTAAAACAAAGCGAGATATCGCCAGCGAAAGAATACTTGTAGAAGCGGAACTAGAAGAGGTTGAAAAGAAAACATTAAAAGTTACGGAGTTTGTATCCGCCAATCAGTTAGCACAAATGATGGAGGTGCAAGTAAACGATATTATTTCTACTTGTATGAGTTTGGGCTTGTTCGTATCTATTAATCAACGTTTAGATGCCGAAACATTGTCGATTGTTGCAGAAGAATTTGGTTATCAAGTGGAGTTTGTAAGTGCTGAGGTGCAAGAAGCAATTAAAGAAGAAGAGGATAAGCCAGAAGATTTACAAGAACGTCCACCAATTGTAACGGTGATGGGGCACGTTGACCACGGTAAAACATCCCTACTAGATTATATTAGAAAGGCGAACGTAATTGCTGGTGAGGCTGGTGGTATTACACAGCACATTGGAGCATATAACGTACAGTTGGAGAATGGTAAAACAATTACCTTCTTAGATACTCCTGGTCACGAAGCTTTTACGGCTATGCGTGCAAGGGGTGCTCAGGTAACCGACCTTGCAATTATTGTAGTAGCAGCGGATGATGGTGTAATGCCTCAAACTAAAGAGGCTATAAATCACGCGCAAGCCGCGGGGGTGCCAATTGTTATCGCTATTAATAAAATTGATAAGCCAGGTGCAAATCCGGATAAAATAAAAGAAGAATTATCACAACTTAACCTATTGATCGAGGAGTGGGGTGGTAAAATTCAATCACAAGAGGTTTCTGCTAAAAAAGGTTTACATATAGACGAGTTGCTTGAAAAGGTATTATTAGAAGCAGAATTGCTTGAGTTAAAAGCAAACCCTAATAAAAAAGCGCAAGGTACCGTTGTTGAATCGGAGTTGGATAAGGGTAGAGGTTTCGTAAGTACCATATTGGTAGAGGCTGGAACACTAAAAGTAGGGGATATAGTATTAGCAGGTTGTTATAGTGGTAAAGTAAAAGCATTACATAATGAACGTGGCCATACAGTTGATTCTGTTGGGCCTGCTACTCCGGTTATATTACTAGGGTTAAGCGGTGCACCACAATCAGGCGATAAGTTCAACGTGATGGATGATGAACGAGAAGCCCGTGAAATTGCTAGTAAAAGGCTACAATTGCAACGTGAGCAAGGTATTCGTACCCAAAAGCACATTACATTGGATGAAATTGGTAGACGATTGGCTATTGGCGATTTCCAAGAGTTGAATGTAATTGTTAAAGGTGATGTGGATGGTTCAGTAGAAGCATTGGCAGATTCATTGCAGAAACTATCTACCGACAAAATTTCTGTTAAGATTATCCACAAATCCGTAGGTGCAATTAGCGACTCAGATGTATTGCTGT
>CAXHCC010000303.1:0-1630 GCA_964014945.1 uncultured bacterium
CCGCTAACGGATGTGCTACGCCTAGCACTGTTAATGGGCAAATTACTATTGGCGTTGGCGTAGTTAACCCTGGTGAGCAAGATCAAGAAGTGTGCGAAGGTATTGCTATCAACGACATTAAATATGCCTATGCTGGTGGTGGTACACCAGTAGTCCTAGGTTTACCAAACGGACTGCTCCCTATTTCAAATGCTACATCAGATACGCTTACCATTAGTGGCATACCTGCTGAATCGGGTACTTTTACCTATACCATTAGCATACCTCCTGGTGGTGGTTGTGTTAACGGCAGCGTAATTACCGGAGTAATTACAGTTGGTATTGATGATCCTATAGGCGGAAATAATGTGCAACGAGTGTGTATTAATGAGCCTATTGCGAATATCGTTTATCCGTTGCCAGCTTTTAGCGGTGCAACTGATGCAGGCTTACCAAATGGAGTTAGTGGCTCACCTGGACCTGGGGCAAATCAATACACCATTTCTGGTACCCCTACCGTAGCTGGTACTTTTAATTATTCCGTTACTACTACCAGTGTGGTATGTGCTACCCCAAGTGTTTTAACAGGAACTATTATTGTTGATATTGATACTATTTCAGAAGCAAACATCTTAAAAGCCTCGCAAAAATTATGTGTCAACCAATCAATTGACAGCATTTTTTACTCAATATCTGGAACTGCCAGCGGTTTAGGTTTAAGTCCATTGAATCAAGGTTTAAAAATTGATACTTTAGGTGGTGGTGCTTATGTGATTACTGGTACCCCGCCTGCTACTCATGCTATTCATTCATACGTAGTTACAACCACATCCACTCGCTGTTCAGCTAATGGAACTGTAACAAAACCAATAAACATAACCGTTTTAAAACCCGAAGCAGATTTTGTTATGGATAGCGATAAAGGCGTAGCGCCCTTAATTGTAAGCTTTACCAATAGCAGTAGCAATGCCAATAGTTATGCATGGAATTTCGGAAGTGTAACCGAAACAAGCATAGAAAATGACCCTAGTTATACGTTTAAGGAGCCAAGCATTTATAACGTACAATTAATTGCCTCAGCAGATAACATGTGCCATGATACAATTAGCTATCCGGTACAAACAATTGCTATAACCATACCTAATGTATTTACACCAAACGATGATGGCGTAAACGATTTTTACGAATTACAGGATGAGGGTATCAGCAATGTAACAGCTGTTATATTTGACCGCTGGGGCAAAAAAGTAGGCGAAATAAACGGCATAAACGACGGCTGGGACGGGGTAAATATAGCGACGGGATTGCCTTGTAACGATGGCACTTACTTTGTTGTACTAGAAGTAACAGATATTACAGATACTATTAGCAAATATTCAACTACATTAACACTGAGAAGATGAGTTTGTCACACTTTGAGAAAAATATACGATGTGTATTATCGGGCTACAAAGCAACTGGTCGGAATATTTCAGAGAATCAGTTTGGTTTCGAGCTCAGAGAAACCGTTTCAGCTTACAATGACCTTTTTGGTACTGAAAAAGAAGGTCTAAGGCCGAAAAACGGCTTTATATTCGGTGAAGATAGCTGTAATACAGATAGTTGGCTTGGTCCGACCCGAATATGGAACAACTAAACCGGCATATACTAC
>CAXHCC010000304.1:0-1622 GCA_964014945.1 uncultured bacterium
TGTGTATAAGAGACAGTGTTACAGGTGATTTAGGAGGAGCATATGTTGGTCTACAGGTGTTAGAAAGGGAAAAGCGAATATTTATGGAAAACCCTGGTGTGCAGCCGGATTTAGGTGAAAGCCAGTATATATTAGAGCGACAATTAAAACCAGAAGCTAGAAAAGATATTCCTAAATTACTAAGTGCATTGGAAATAGTGCCGAATGCCATGATTGATGTTTCAGATGGTTTAGCTTCTGAAATTTTACATTTAGCAACATCGTCAAAGTTAGGGTGTGAATTATATGAAGATAAGATTCCTATTGACCCTGAAACATACAAAATAGCTAGGGAATTAAATTTGGATCCAACCGTATGTGCTTTAAGTGGTGGAGAAGATTACGAGTTGTTATTTGCTATTAGCCAAGATGATTATGACAAAACAAAGGCTAATCCAGATATTACTGTAATAGGTCATTTTACAGCAGAAAGTAGTGGAGTAAATTTGGTCACAAAAGGTGACACATCACATCCCTTAACTGCTCAAGGTTGGGATGCATTTCTTAAAAAGGAGTAAACTAGTTAAACTTTTTTCGGAAACATTTGGATACAAACGCTTGCAGTTGAGTAAGGACCTGCTTGGGCTCTTCTATAAACCCCATATGGCCTTCATTTTCTAGCATTACTACAAAAGGGTATTTACATAAGCCTATTTGACTAAACATAGCATCTTCGGTTATGGCTCCATCAAGTTTTCCAAAAACAAAAAACACCGGGTATTCTACTGTTTTAAGTATTAATTCACGCGACTTTCGTGTTTTCATCCCTTCCAGGCTATTAATTATACCCTGGTTAGGGGTGTTGTCTGCAATGCTTTGGGCGTGATTAATTACTAAACCAATCCGCTCTTTTTTTTCCTCTGTAAACAAGTTGGTAATTAAATTGGTGACCAATGTGGTTTTTCCGTTTTTTACCAAGTCAATTAGCCTATTTCTATCGCTAATTTTTTCTTCGCTATCTGCATAAGCCGTTGTATGAATTAAACATAAACCACTTACGTTATTCGGAAATAACTCTGCAAATGCCAACGCTACATATCCTCCCATGGAATGCCCGGCTATTATATACCTTCTTACTCCTGCTTTATCGCACACCGCTTTAACGCTTTGGGCCAACATTTCCATACTATGTGTGTAACCAATGCAAGGGCTATTAGCGTGCCCCGGTAAGTTAATGGCAAGCACTCTATACTTTTTCGAAAGGGCTTTTGTGTATTTGTCCCAAATGTTGTGAGCACCTAAAAAACCGTGAAGCAATACAATGGTTCTTCCTTTACCAGAATCACTATAACTGATTTTTGCTTGTTTAAAGTTTGCAGTTTTTATTGCCATGTCCTTTACCCAGCCATAAGGCTTTCAATTTCTTCTACTTCAATTGCAATTTCTTCCATTAAATCAATGGGCTTGCTATCAGTAACCAATATATCGTTTTCTAATCTAATTCCTAAGCCTTCTTCTGGTATATAAATTCCTGGTTCGCAAGTAAAAACCATTCCTTCTTCTATTGGTTTTTCATAGTTGCCCACATCGTGAACATCAATACCTAAAAAATGAGAAGTTCCATGCATAAAATACTTTTTATA
>CAXHCC010000305.1:0-1593 GCA_964014945.1 uncultured bacterium
CCGGGTCTCGTGGGCTCGGAGATGTGTATAAGAGACAGAGATAGGAGAAAACCTGGTCAATCTAAAATTGTTACCCAACGTAAAGAATCCGATACGGTAGAAATTTTATCTGGTGTTTTTGAAGGAAAAACAACAGGCACCTCTATAGGTTTTGTTATAAAAAATGAGAATCAAAAATCAAAAGATTACTCTCATAATGTGGATGTATATAGGCCATCGCATGCCGATTATACCTATGATGCAAAGTATGGTATAAGGGACCATCGTGGAGGTGGACGTTCATCTGCCAGAGAAACAGCATGTAGAGTAGTAGCTGGCGCTATTGCAAAATTGTTCTTAAAACACATTGGTTTAAGCATTCATGCATACACTTCTCAGGTAGGCGATATTAAATTATTAAAATCGTATAAAGATTTAGACTTAAATAATACGGAGAGCAATGCCGTTCGTTGTCCAGATCCTTTACTTGCTGATACCATGATTCAAAAAATTGAACAGGTAAGAAAAGCAGGAGATACAATTGGAGGCGTTGTATCATGTGTGTTGCAAGGCGTACCTGTTGGTTTAGGTGAACCTGTGTTTGATAAGTTGCACGCCGATTTAGGTAAAGCCATGTTGGGTATTAACGCTGTTAAAGGGTTTGAATACGGAAGTGGTTTTGAAGGTGTGTTGCAAAACGGAAGTGAGCACAACGATATATTTGAGATGAGGGATGATAAGGTGCATACCCGTACTAATAAGTCGGGCGGTATACAGGGAGGTATTAGCAACGGGGAGGATATTTATTTTAAAGTAGCCTTTAAACCGGTGGCTACCATTATGCAAAACCAAGACACAGTAAATGCAAAAGGAGAAGCCGCTGAAATAATGGGTAAAGGCAGGCACGACCCATGTGTATTGCCACGTGCGGTGCCTATAGTGGAGGCTATGGCTGCCTTAGTGATGGCCGATCATGTTTTGCGTGCTCGCACTTCCAAACTTTAATGCTTTTATTGGCACAATAATTTCCTATTGTAGCTAGTTTATCTTAATATTTATTGAGTAATTTCAAGGCTGATAAAACTAATTTCTAAAAATAATATAGATGGGAAAAATAGTTAAATGGATAGGCATATTTATTGGAGTATTACTAATAGTATTAATTGCTGCTCCTTTTTTGTTTAAAGGGCAAATTGTGCAAACGGTAAAAGACACTGCTAATGAAGAGTTAAATGCGGTAGTTGATTTTGGCGATTTTGATTTAACCTTAATTTCTTCTTTCCCTGATTTCACGTTTTCTATTAACGATTTAAGTGTTGCCAACGTGGGCGACTTTGAGGGAGATACTTTATTTGCTGCTAAACAATTGGTATTGGGTGTTGATTTAATGAGTGTTATTAATGGAGAGGAATACAAAATAAACACCATTGCCTTACATGCCCCATCAATTAATGTAAAGGTGTTAAAAGACGGTAGCGCTAATTACGATATCGCCAAGGCATCAAGTGATACCACCGAGGTGGAAGAAGAAGTGAAAACAGAAGAAGCGCCTTTTAAAATGAAATTAAAGGCTGTCTCTTATACACATCTGACGCTGCCGACGATGTGCGTTGT